>MWBC01000133.1 GCA_002068885.1 archaeon ADurb.Bin336 | reverse complement strand
AAAAGAGTGAATGTTTTACAAAAAACAGCTAATGGGTTGAGCATAAAATTTCCTAGTGATTATTTGATTTCAATTGCAAATAAAAGAATGGGTAAAGAAATGGATGCTTTTCAAGCAGCTAATATGCGTAGGGTTGCGAGTAGGATAGTTAGGGGAAAAAAAGTTCCTCCTGTAAAAATAGCACACGCTCTAAGAAAGGGGAATTCTTTTGAAGAAATTACTCAAAATCTCTCAAAATTAAAGAAAAATAGGGCTAAAATGAAGAGGTAAAATGTTGTTAAAAGAGGGTTTTAAGGGGGATTTGGAAAAGTTTAAATAAAAGTTAGGGGTTAATTAGTTCGGAAAATTAATTTAGTGAAGGGTTTAGGTTTCTAATTCTTTAGCACAAAGGTTTATATATATCATGATACTATCATGATAGTATTATGACTGATCATGACTCTTCATATGATGCTCAAAAGCTCTTGAATGACTTTAACGCAGTTAAGCGTATTTCTCCAGATTTCAATGAGCTTAGCATGGATATGCAAGAAGTATTGAAAGAGTCTAATAACCCCGCTTTCTTAGCAGCATTATTATATAAATTAACTAAAGAGCGCGAGGAAACAAACAAATTACTCGCTAATATTGAAAAAAAATTTGCTAGGATAGAGGAATTATTGATTAATAGGACCCCTATTAACCCCAACACAATAACTCAACCAAAGATCCTTTCAGAGCCAGATCAATTCATCATGCATTTAGTTGATGATTTGAAAATGGTTTCTGCACAGGATGTAAAGTTGAGACTTGCCTATAGAAATACCAACGCTGCGAGCCAGCGTTTGAATAAATTAACAAGAGAAGGTCATCTAGTGAGCGTAAGACAAGGGAGGAAAGTTTTATTCATGCGCCCAACCCCAACCCCAAATGCATGAAAAAAACTTTTTTTGTTTTAACTTACTTGATGACTTTTTCTGTTATAACTCACTTTTTTTATAATCCTAATTTTTTGTTATAATTCGCTTTTTTTAATCT
>MWBC01000132.1 GCA_002068885.1 archaeon ADurb.Bin336 | reverse complement strand
AAAGATAGCACAAAAAAGACTGAAGCATCAAAACCAAAATTCAAACCCAAAAAACCTATTAAGAAAACTGAAATTGTAGAAAAAGTTCAGTATAAAAATGGGAAAAACAAACGAAGTAATTAATGAGTCTTTCAACTCAAATAAAACAACAATTTCCTCATTTTAAATCTGAATTAATTTCAGAAATAATTACTCATGGCATAGAAAAAACTATCCCAAAAGACACAGAACTTCTTAGAGTAGGACAACATGTAAAGGTTATCCCGCTTGTGCTCAAAGGAGTAATAAAAGTATTTACACGACATGAAGATAAAGAACTTCTTTTGTATTATATAAAACCCAATGAGAGTTGTATTATGTCTTTTTCGGCGGGAATAAATCAACTACCAAGTATAATTTATGCAGTAACAGAAGAAGAAAGTCATCTACTACTAATACCCGCTGATAAACTTCGATTTTGGACAACTCAATTCCCTGATTTTAATTCTTTATTTTTTTATCAATACAATTTACGTTACACTGATTTATTAGAAACAATTAATTCACTTCTTTTTGACAAACTTGATAAGAGAGTTTTTCAATACTTAAAAGATAAAGCAAACGTTACAAATAGCAATCCTATTAAAATATCTCACAGGCAAATAGCTAGTGAACTTGGAACAGCGCGTGAAGTTATTAGCAGGATAATTAAAAAAATGGAAGCTGATGGAAAATTAAAACAAAACACAACTACTATAGAAATATTGGACTTGTGACTAAAGTCACTGCTTAATTTATAAAACACCAATAAATTTGTACTATATAAATCATAAAACTTTTAAGTCATGAAAAAAAATATGGGAAATGCTGATAGAATTATCAGAGTGATTTTAGCAATTGTTTTAATCTATTTGTTCTACAGCGGAACATTGACAGGCACATTGGGATATGTAGCTTTAGTTTTTGGAATTGTTTTTATTCTAACAAGTTTGGTAAGTTTTTGTCCACTCTACCCTGTTTTGGGCATCAATACTTGCTCTACAAA
>MWBC01000131.1 GCA_002068885.1 archaeon ADurb.Bin336 | reverse complement strand
TTTGGAAAACAACATTTGGTTTTTCACTGAAAAGATAAATGGGACCAACATTTGTGTAAAATGGGATGGTTCAAAAATTCGGTTTGGTAATTTAGACCAACAAATTCCATCAAAATTGGTTAATCTTTGTATGGATGTTTTTAATCCCGATCAATTTAAAGAAGTTTTCAAACAACCTGAAGATATAGTTGAACTTTATTTTGAAGGATATGGAAAAGGAATTCAGGAGCCCGATGGATCAAAGTATAATCCTACAGGAAACTCGTTAATTTTATTTGATATCAATATTGATGGGTGGTGGTTGGATTATAATTCTTGTGTTGATATATGTGAAAAACTGAATTTAAATATTGTTCCAAAAATTGCAGATGGAACATTAATTGACTTGGTTTCATTGGTCAAACAAGGGTTTAAATCTTGTGTTAGTAAAGAAAACATGATTGCTGAAGGAATTGTTGCAAAACCTTGGGTTCCTTTATACAATAAAAAAGGAGAAAGAATTATCACTAAATTAAAATATTTAGATTTTCCTGTAACAGAAAGAGGAAAAGTTGATTTAGGATAATTAAAAAATTTTTATGAACAAATAACAAATGAAGCAAAGATAGTTCCTCTTATAATCATATTTGGATGACTAATTTACTATCCGCTTCTTATTGAAAAAGTTAAGCACAAAGGGTTCCTATTAAAAATCATTTGGAGATTAGTACCCTTCGCTTCTTTGGTACCTAAACATAGAAGGTTCCTATCAAACTACCTGGTACCTTTCGTTTCGAATCAAAAGACATAAGAGGTTCCTATTGAAACTTTCCTGATAAGAAAAAATTACCTCTCGTCTTTTCAAAAATTTAAAAAGAGGATAACTAATTAAAGTTATCCTCTTTTTAAACCGTATTTTTTAAGCACAGTTAGTTCCTAAACAATAATTTTATACACTAACCGCTTTTTATAAAGGAGTGAATCATGAGATCATTTTTGAATTTGTTTAAAGCTTTACCTATAGAAAAAATTGGAAAAAAAGATCCTTCAAATGAATTG
>MWBC01000130.1 GCA_002068885.1 archaeon ADurb.Bin336 | reverse complement strand
CAAGATTAAAAAGAAAATATATGCAGCAGTCGAAGCAACAAGGTCAACAATTCGGCATCTTAATGCTTAGAGAACCCAAGCAAAGAGATATTTTATTGTCGAGAATTGAAGACCTTCAAGAGAGTTTAAGGCTTCTAAGAATTAGATATATGGCTACAAAAAATACTTTTGAGAATGAATTAGTCAAAAAAGAAGGAATTAAAACCAGAAAAAAATTAAATAGATTGATTGGTCAATATAAAATAAAAATTAAAGGAGAGACACAAGATGACCTTACAAAAAAAGCAGTTGATAGTTTATTCTAAAAAATGGGCTAAAAAATTTCAAATAAAACATCAAAATCAAAAAGTTAAAGATTTTCAAAGATGGTTAGACAGTTAAATTGCCTATTGCAATTATTTAAGAATAGTTATATACTTGGGTATATGAAAACAAATAAATTTCAATTCCAACCGGTATCACAAAATGATTTAGAAAAACTAGCCGAACTTATAAAAGAGGGCTGGAGTGAAATAGATGCTATTAACTTTATAAATGATCTTTATCTAGAAATGGAACAAGATGAAATTAACTGAACAACAAAAAAACATCTTAACTAAAATTAAATCTGAACTAATTCAACAAGACATTGATGAGGAAAAAATTGACCCAATGGATCTAACGGCAATGGCAAACGCTTTAGATAAGTCTAACCAAGTAATCACTAATTATTTACAGGAGGAAGAATGACAATAAAAGAAATGGAGCAACGAGTCTTAGAGTTAATGAAAAAAAATAGAATGAATACAAACGATGAAATTCTATTTATCGATATAGTAACTATCTATGCTCAAGCTCAACAAGATTTATTAAAAAAACAACTCAAAGAATTGAAGGAAAAATAATTATGGCAAAATCAATGACAACTACAAGTAATTCTGTTTTCAAACAAAATCAGCTAGTTACGCTAGTACAAAAAACACCAAAAGAACACATTAAGATCAGACCAGGTAGAGGTGGCAAACAATTTAAGTATGTTACTACTTCTTATGTTCAAAACATTCTTAACACGGTCTTTGGCTGG
>MWBC01000129.1 GCA_002068885.1 archaeon ADurb.Bin336 | reverse complement strand
AAACCTAGTTTCTTAACTTCTTTTTCAGCCATAATAATTCATTTTTCTTTTATATATAAAATCATGAAAATGAATTAAATACAAAAAACCCATCAATAGATTGATGGGTTTTAATTTATTCTAAAAGTATTTTTATTAGAATTTGTAAAGTACTCCAAATTTAGGTGCATTGAATGGATTATCAACTCCACCAAATCCTACATTAAATGACTCAGTTTCAAAGTTATAACCAGCTAAGTTAGCTAAGTTGGCAGAAAGTGCTAAATTTTTAGTTACAAAATAGTTAACTCCTAAGCTTAGATTAGCATTGAAGTTTTGTCTTGTAATAAAATCATTTAGATTCTCAGTTGTTGAATCATCTAAAACTAAAGCATTAGTATTCAAGTTTAATCCAGAGAAAACTTTGAAGTCTTTACCAACATTTAAGAAATAACATCTTGCAAATACACCAGCTCCTAATTTATCAGTAGTGTTAGTTTTTTCAACTTGTGCTCCAACTGCAAATTTATCAGTTAAAAAATAACCAACTGTTGGTGCAACACCATAGGTTGCATCTTGTCCTTTTTCTTTTGCATAAGAGAATGTACCTTCTACAAATACATCAGATTTTTTAAATCCTGTTTGAGCAGTTGCTGTTAATCCTAACATAGCAACTAAAATTAATAAAATTTTCTTCATTTTTAATATTTATTTTTTTTTAATGCTTGGTTAATTCCAAACACTTCTATTTATATTATAAAAAATAAAAAAGTTTAAAGTTTTTTGAAGTCTTCAAATTTCCTATTATAGTCAACCACATCAACCTCATTCTTGTTTCTTCTCTTAAACTTAGGAATCCACTTGATGTCCATTACATCCTCACTAAAGAAATTAGGAAGATTTAATTTTTTATAAGCACCTGGTGTTAATTGACATAACTTATTAATATCTTTTACTTTACTAATTCTATGTAATAATGTGTAAGGATCCTCAACTCTTTTTCTCTCAACAATATCATCAAAGAGTTTTCTCCATAAAAATACTGGATATCCTTCTTTTAATTTTTCCTCAGACTTCTTAAAACCTGCTTCATCATTA
>MWBC01000128.1 GCA_002068885.1 archaeon ADurb.Bin336 | reverse complement strand
AACTTACCTTTTGAGATGGCAAAGATATAAAGCTTAACGGTAGGCTAACTACTGGAGTCTTAATCCTTGTTTTTGTGGAACTTACCTTTTGAGCAAGTTAAAATATTAGGCGGTTCGATAACCGCCGAGAACGGTCTTAATCCTTGTTTTTGTGGAACTTACCTTTTGAGTAATAATTAATAAAAGGTTAGTATATAAATTACAACTGTCTTAATCCTTGTTTTTGTGGAACTTACCTTTTGAGAGTTTATCCTGTATTTAAAAGTTCTACAGGTAAACTGTCTTAATCCTTGTTTTTGTGGAACTTACCTTTTGAGACCCCATTTTTTAGACCTTTTTCAAAATCATTAGATTTAGTCTTAATCCTTGTTTTTGTGGAACTTACCTTTTGAGAAAATGACAAATGCAACTAAAATGGAGATTAAAAAATCGTCTTAATCCTTGTTTTTGTGGAACTTACCTTTTGAGATTTCTGTAAACCGAAAGAGATGTAAAACGGAACAGTTGTCTTAATCCTTGTTTTTGTGGAACTTACCTTTTGAGAGATCTATTAACTAAGTATATGGCTTTCTGGGATAGGTCTTAATCCTTGTTTTTGTGGAACTTACCTTTTGAGTTTGAATCGTAGATACTTACCTGATGAAAATTGCCGGTCTTAATCCTTGTTTTTGTGGAACTTACCTTTTGAGGCGTCTTAATGACTAAATTAATTAATTTATTAATGCAAGGTCTTAATCCTTGTTTTTGTGGAACTTACCTTTTGAGGAGTTAATTCAAATGGTTACCAATTTATCACCTGTGTCTTAATCCTTGTTTTTGTGGAACTTACCTTTTGAGCGTATTACAAAAGGTTTCTTCAATGATAAAATCATTGTGTCTTAATCCTTGTTTTTGTGGAACTTACCTTTTGAGGGAAACTGTAAAAGCTTTATTGGACAAAAATCCAAAAGCTGTCTTAATCCTTGTTTTTGTGGTACTTACCTTTTGAGTCAAACAAAAATGAAAACAAAAATTATTTTTATTATGTCTTAATCCTTGTTTTTGTGGAACTTACCTTTTGAGGTTCGATACTCTTACAAGTATCGAACGATAGAAAATGAGTCTTAATCCTTGTTTTTGTGGAACTTACCTTTTGAGAAGAAAATACAC
>MWBC01000127.1 GCA_002068885.1 archaeon ADurb.Bin336 | reverse complement strand
ATTAAGAATAAAAAAAGTAAAGCAATTATAAATTTGAATAGTTTTGTTTCATAATCATTAAACAAATAAAAAAATGAAAAAAATAGTACTTATGGCAATTTTAGCAATTGCTGGTTTAACAACAACTCAAGCGCAAACAAAAAAACAAGCGCCAAAAAAAGCTACTAAAGTAGAAGAGAAAAAAGTTGAAGGTCCAAAAGTTGAAGGTCCAGGAATGGTTTTTGAAAACGAAACTATTGATTATGGAACAATCAAAAAAGGTGCTGATGGAAACAGAGAATTTGTTGTTTATAACAATGGGAACAAACCACTAACTATCACTAACACTCAAGGTTCATGTGGATGTACAGTTCCTACTAAACCTTCAAAAGACATTAATCCAGGTGAAAAAGGAGTAATTGGTGTACACTATGACACTAACAGAGTTGGTCCTTTTACAAAAACAGTAACTGTAACTTCAAATGCTTCTGAAACTCCTAAAGTTTTAACAATAAAAGGAACAGTTGTTGCTGATGAACCAGCTGCTGCACCTGTAAAAAGTTAATAAATCTTTCTTAATTAATTTACTGATAAATCACGCCAATTGGCGTGATTTTTTTTAAATATATTTGCAATAAAAATGCGAAAATTAGAAAATAAAGAATTGGAAAGAAAATCAGTTTCTGAGTTTAAAGAAGCTAAAAAAACACCAATTGTAATCATTTTAGACGATATAAGAAGCCTTCACAACATTGGGTCTGTATTTAGAACTGCGGATTCATTTTTAATTGAGAAAATTTTCCTTTGCGGAATTACGGCTACACCTCCAAACAAAGAAATACACAAAACAGCACTCGGAGCAACAGAAACCGTTGAGTGGGAATATTTAAAAAGCACAGCTGATGCTATTGAAAAAGTAAAAGCTGAGAATTATAAGGTTTATGCTGTTGAACAGGTAGAAAATGCGACATTTCTACAAAATTTTGATGTTTCAAGAGAAGAAAAATATGCCTTGATTTTTGGAAATGAAGTTTATGGCGTAAGTCAATCCGCTATTGAATTGTGTGATGGATGTATAGAAATCCCTCAAACTGGCACAAAACACTCTCTAAATATTTCGGTTAGTGCTGGAATTGTAGTTTGGGAATTTTTCCAAAAACTTAATTACTAA
>MWBC01000126.1 GCA_002068885.1 archaeon ADurb.Bin336 | reverse complement strand
CAGCCTTAGTCAATTTTGCCTTCTTCGTTCTTTTCAGTGCCAACAACATCGTTCAGTCCCTCTTTCTCTTCTTCTTGTCCTTTTGGACAGAACCCAACCAAAAAATATTAGCTCGGTTCTGCCCAAAAGAAATTTTAAAGTCCAATTTCCAAAATTAAAACTGCTTTAGTTTTATTTTGAAAACAATGTCTGATTCTACCCTTCTTCCTCCTTTTCGTCAAGCATTATAGGATATTTTTTATTTATTCTTCAACACTTTCGAAACAAACTTCGGCAACGCCAACTGTCTTCTCCATCTTTTTGGTTCTTTTAATAATGAATACAACCACTCCATCCCTATTTTTCGCCACACTCTTGGGGCCCGTTTTAGATCTCCACTATAATAATCAAAACTTCTTCCCACCCCCATTACTAAACCCACATCTAAATTAGTCAAATTTTTATCAATCCACAACTCTTGTCTCTTCATTCCATAAGCCACCAACAAAATATCCGGTTTAAATTTATTAATTTGTTTTATTACTTCTTCACTGTTAACCCCTGGCTCTCCTTCTGACCATCTTATTTGGTTATTAGAAATTAGAAACTTAGACATTAGAAATTCAGCCGTTTTTTTTGCTCTATCACCCCACCCACCTAACAAAAAAATTTTCTTGTTTTTCTCTTTTGCCATCTTTGTCAAATCCAAAATTAAATCCGCCCCCGACGCCATTTGATTCTTATATTTTCCTTTCAAAACATCTATTCCTACTTCAAAACTCAATAAAAATTTTTTTGTTTTATTCAAAAATCTTGAATCTTGAATCTTGAATCTCCTCTCTAATTCCCTGGCCCAGATTAGCCCAATTCCATCTATCACATTCAAACTGGTTTTCTGTAGTACTTGTTTAAAATACCTATCTTTTTCTGCCGCCATCACAAATTCTGGGTTAACCGTTGCTATCCAATACTTCTTTGTGCCTAAGTCTAAATTTTCACCTATAATTTTTAGCAAACTAACCTTACTACTGCTAAAAAGTGAAATATCAAATATTTTCCAGAAACTTAGGAAAAAACTATCATCAAGTTTCTCCTTTTTAGACTTCAAATTAACTACTTTTTGGTACTTTTTTACTACCCGCTTTTGCATTATTCCATTTTACCATTTTTACTAACCCAAAAATCGGCAAAATTTTACCCAAAATTAAAAACGAAACT
>MWBC01000125.1 GCA_002068885.1 archaeon ADurb.Bin336 | reverse complement strand
TTCCTTTCAAACATTTAATTCTGGTGAGCTAATTTGAGTTCTTTGTTTAGAGGCCCTTCTTTGCGTCAGTGGCAAACTGAGGTTATTAGTGCTTGGGAGCATCATAAATATGGCATAATTCAAGCGGTTCCGGGTGCAGGTAAAACCATTTTGGCTGTTAGGATGTTGACAAAGAAGCTTGAAGAGGAACCTGATTTGAAGATTTTGATTGTTTGTCCAAGGCTTACTCTTATTCAGCAGTGGGTTGGTGCTATTAAGGAGTATTCTACTTTAAAGGATAAGGATATTTATGAAATCTCTAGCAATAATGAATCAAAGGCTTATATTTGTGCACAAAATAAGTTGGATAAGCACAAGGTTTTCATTTGTACTTTTCACCAAATTAAGCAATTTTTTAGTGAGTGTAATTGGAAGAATTATAATTGGTTTTTGATAGTTGATGAGATGCATAATACTACCGAGAATTACAAGTTCCCTAATCAACCAATTAAATACAAGTTGGGTTTGTCCGCTACTCCTAAAAAGAAGGGGAAGAATGCGGATTTTAATTTGGGTGGAATTGTTTATAGTTATTCTTTCACTCAAGCGCTTAGGGATAAGATTATTCTTGACCCTGTAATTAAAATTGTTTTTTATTCAGTGAATAAGCAGTTATTCAAAAAGATTCAAAATGAGAGTGATTCTACTGTTGATTTGGTAGAATCTGCTTATAATGATTTTTTGCCTGATGATGCGGATACCCTTGAGAGTATTATGCTTGCTCCAATTAAAAAAAAGGAGAAGAAATTAACTAAGGCCCAAGTAGCCCAACTTCAAAAGAATCAAATGCTTGAGGGGGCTAGGGAAGTGAATACTAGCGAGGGAGAGGATATTTTTTCTTCAAAGAGTACTGATTTTTTGGGAATTGTTAGATTGTTAAAAGAGCAATTTAGAATTGGGGAGAAGGATTCTGTTCAATCCCTTGTTTTTGTTAATAGGATAAAAAAGGCGGATTTGTTGAATCAAATTCTTGCAAAAACTTTTTCAGAGAGTGTTTCTCACTCTTATCACTCAAAATCGGATAATTATTCTCAAAAAAATTATTTCAATGATTTAAAGAATCAATTTTCTGAAGGAAAGTTTAATGTGTTAATTTCTGTTGGAACTTTGGGGGAGGGAATTGATTTTCCTTATGCTTCTCACGGAATAATTGCGTCCCCC
>MWBC01000124.1 GCA_002068885.1 archaeon ADurb.Bin336 | reverse complement strand
AACTTACCTTTTGAGGGCAGAAAAAAAATGAAAAAATTTGAATGTATTAGAAGTCTTAATCCTTGTTTTTGTGGAACTTACCTTTTGAGTATTAGAAAATGGTAAATTGACCAACCTGTTGAAATAGTCTTAATCCTTGTTTTTGTGGAACTTACCTTTTGAGATTTATTAGAAAATGGTAAATTGACCAACCTGTTGAAATGTCTTAATCCTTGTTTTTGTGGAACTTACCTTTTGAGACAACTAAAACCTCGCCCGTGTATAGGTGAACGGGCAGTCTTAATCCTTGTTTTTGTGGAACTTACCTTTTGAGAAAAAAAATGAAAAAATTTGAATGTATTAGAACCAAGGTCTTAATCCTTGTTTTTGTGGAACTTACCTTTTGAGAAAAGGTAAAGAGTTCCATAACAAAAAAATTAGAGAGGTCTTAATCCTTGTTTTTGTGGAACTTACCTTTTGAGAAGAATTAATGCAGCAAACGAAACAATTGAAATGGTCTTAATCCTTGTTTTTGTGGAACTTACCTTTTGA
Source organism: archaeon ADurb.Bin336 (assembly GCA_002068885.1). Classification (GTDB taxonomy): domain Archaea; phylum Iainarchaeota; class Iainarchaeia; order Iainarchaeales; family JAAZKV01; genus JAAZKV01. The sequence continues at coordinate 677 of MWBC01000124.1, read as the reverse complement.
GCAAGCAGCTAAGTGCTTGGAAAAAAAGTAATGAAGCTGTCTTAATCCTTGTTTTTGTGGAACTTACCTTTTGAGCAGCTATGGCAAATTATTACGGTGTAAAGGTTTACGTCTTAATCCTTGTTTTTGTGGAACTTACCTTTTGAGCGTACTACATCCGTTTTGACCGTCGTTTTTTTGGTGGGTCTTAATCCTTGTTTTTGTGGAACTTACCTTTTGAGACGGCACTAAGTCGGATACAATAAACGCCCTTTTTCTACTGTCTTAATCCTTGTTTTTGTGGAACTTACCTTTTGAGTGGACGCGTTCAAAAGGGTACTTCAATTTACACGGGAATGTCTTAATCCTTGTTTTTGTGGAACTTACCTTTTGAGTTTATACGGACTTTTTTTATCCCATACCTTCACACTTGTCTTAATCCTTGTTTTTGTGGAACTTACCTTTTGAGAAAATTATGGGATTACAGTTAAACAACTTCGTTCAAAAAAGTCTTAATCCTTGTTTTTGTGGAACTTACCTTTTGAGACATCCAAGAAGGAGGAAAGTATTGGAGCTTTCTGTCTTAATCCTTGTTTTTGTGGAACTTACCTTTTGAGTATTGGAAATTCAAACCGAATGCTCACATGAGCATTTCGGGTCTTAATCCTTGTTTTTGTGGAACTTACCTTTTGAGTTTA
>MWBC01000123.1 GCA_002068885.1 archaeon ADurb.Bin336 | reverse complement strand
CAAGTTGAATGAAATAAAACATTTTTTTTATTCATTTGTAAAAATAAATTAATTCAAATTTGTTCAATGTATTTGTTTTGTTTTTCAAAAACACATATTTATTAATCACAACAAACAACATAAATTGTGATGAAAAAATTTTTTTCCCAAAAAGGATTCAACATGTTCTCTGCAATAGTTGCAGTAATTTTAATAATGGTTGTTTCTGTTATAGTTGGAACACTAGTAATGAGTGAAGAAAGAACAAGTACTCAAATTTATGAAATGTTAAATAACTACAAACTTGCTGATGCTGCTAATATTGCAAGAGCAGATGCATTACAGAGTTTCAATTTTGCTTTTAGAGAAAGAATGGAAGAATACTTAACGGTTAAATCAGCAGATCCTAATTCTGACGAAAGGGGATTGCCCTTATTTACAATAAATCGTTCAAGTGATGAAATTAGTTTTGATCAATTACAAAGAACATTTGAAGAATTTATTTTGCAAAATAAGGTTGATGGTGGACAGGGAGGAGAACAAAACTTTGGAAGTGTTTTATTTTATGTTGCAGAGAATACAATTGAAAATTTCACTCCATGGATTTATGGGAAATACTCTGTAGAATTAGATGATACAAAAGAAAGTGCAAAAAAAACACTTTATAATGCACTAACAATAGCATTAAACAAAAGTTATGTGGAGGGAGAAAGTTTTTTGGAAGTGGTGGAATGTTCTGAAAATTCTTGTCCAAAAGGATCATTTTATTTCAATGTGCCATTAAGTAAATTAACAGATGAAGAGTATGAATTAATCCCAAGAATAATAGTAAAAGATCGTTTTACTCAAGAACAAATAAAAATGGCTATCTTACCAAAAACGGATATTAAAATATATGTTCCACTAAGGTTCTTTAAAGTATTATACGAATCAATGGATGTTGTGAAAGGAATAAAGTTAGCTCATGCAAGAAATAGTCAATTTAGATTAGGTTTTTGTGATGGACATTGTCACCCAAGAGATGATCCACTTAGGCCTCAACAAAAAATGGAATGGGATAGGGATTGTCCGACTTCATCTGAAGGTTCATTAGTAAATTTACAACAAAAAGTAGCAGGAATTGATAGTTATTTTGCAGGAGGAAGTTCAGCAGGAAGTTCAGGACTTTGGGGGTATGGTGCGGAAGAAGTGTGTGAAAAATCAATTACATCAAATGCTTTTAGAATAGATTCTGATCC
>MWBC01000122.1 GCA_002068885.1 archaeon ADurb.Bin336 | reverse complement strand
CAACCGCTACATCATGAGCAAGTTTTAGGGAAGGATTGTATTTTCCTTGTTCAAGAAAAACAATAGTTTCCCTTCTAACATTAACTATTTGGGCAAGTTGTTCTTGAGTGAGGGTTTGTTTTAACCTAAACTCTTTAATTTTGTTTCTCATTCAATATCGCCCTTTTTGTCAAAATAATATTTATAAGCTATTAGTGAACCAACCATTACTATGTAAGTAATTCCTATTACTGCATCAGTTCCTAATTGGATTATATTTAGTTTGTTTATCCAAAAAATTATTACTAGAGCAAATACTGTAATCATCCAGGAATAAGAAGCTGCCCATGCACCTATTTTTCTTGATCTCTCATCTTTCTTTAATTTTTCAGAATTCTTCTCCATTAAGTGACCTCTAATTAAGAGTACTATTCCTATTGTAGAAATAGTGGTTCCAAAAATTGTTGCTGAAATAAGGCTTCCGTTAAATTGAATTGGTTCATAAAATATTATTTGAAATCCAATTCCAATGAAAGTTAAAAAACCTCCTACTAAAAACAAACTTTTTCCATTCCAAAACTTCTTTTCCACTAAAAACACCTCTTGTTAACTATATCTAACATGTTATATTATTCTAACATCTAATATTTAAAGGTTTGTTTTTTTTTTAAGAAGAAAAGAATATAAAGAGTACTATTTAGTAGAATAGTAATGGTTAGAAAAAAAAATTCTTTCTTTGATTTCAAAGCACAAGGAACAATTGAATACTTAATTATTGTTGCTGTTGTTATTGTCTTGAGTTTGATAGTAGTTGCTTTGGTTCTTAGTTCGTCTAATAATTCTACTGCTCAGTTAATTGATTCTAGTGCTCAGATGAGTAATGTTTTTGGTGGATCTATTAGTGCTTCTGAATTAGTAATTGATTCTAATGGAAATGCTTTGTTTAAATTAAATAATTTGTCAGGAGACAATGTTACTATAAAAAAGATTATTGTTGGGGGTGAAGAGAGTGCTTATAACGATTTAGTTCCAAGTACAGGAGAGAGAATGATTTTTTTAGCAGATTCTAACACTAATTGTGTTTGTCAAGAGAATCAAAAAAATGCTGTTTGTGTAGTTGAAATAGTTTATGTTACAAGAGAAGGTTTGGAGAAAAAAGAAACTAGGAACTTGACTATTGATTGTGTAAATACTGCGGCCCCATCCCAACCACTTCAAGTTAGTGGACTAGGAAGCGGAACAATAGACGACCCATTCGTAATAAACTCTTGCAAAGAACTACA
>MWBC01000121.1 GCA_002068885.1 archaeon ADurb.Bin336 | reverse complement strand
ATTTTGCTAACACAAAAATTTTGAGGGCTTCCGGCCACTTCAAATTAGGTGGAGGAGATTTGTGGGGAGCACTTCATGTTTTTACTGAAGGAAGAAAACCAATTTCAGGTACTCTTGTTAGAGGTACAGCTTCTCAAGGATTTACACTAAAATTATCTTTTTTACCAAAGTAAAAGGTTTTTTTAAATAAAACCTTTTTTTCTATTTTTTTTAATAACTTCTTTTACATTCTCAATTTTTTTCTTTGCTATTATTTCCACATTATCAATTCCTTCTTCAGCTATTTTGCTAGCATTTTTGGTATAATTCTCAGCAGTGGTTATACTCTTTTTTGCTAGGCCACCCACTGTTTTAATTCCTGTAATGGTTAGGGTTTCTGTTAGAGTGATTATTGTAAACATACTTGAGAAGAAGGTTGTTCTTATTGGTTCAAAAGTTAGTACTCCTATAATTAGTGTCCTATCTTTTATGTGCTTAGTTTCTCTAACTTCTTTTATTTTATTTACTAAAGTAGTGTACACAGTGAACCTCACAATTACTGCAATTGCACAAATAACATAAAAAGGATTATCTAGTATTCCAATTGTCGGGTTGAGGGATTGTATCCAACCAGATAATATTATTCCAAAGAAAGTTGCTATTCCAAATAACGCTGCTTGATAACCCGCGTATTTAATTATTTTTTCTTGCCTGAATGACTCATAAATAAAACTAGCTAAACAAAGGTTAAATCCACTAAAAATTATTCCTGATAAAGATTCTATAATCATTAACCCATTTGGATCTCTAACAAAAATTAATAAAAGGGGGTATAGGGAAGCAAGTAATCCAGTTACTTTAGTAGTTTTTATTATTCCATATTTATCAATTATTTTTCCCCAATAAGGCATTGATATTAAATTTGCTAAAGCTGCTGCTGCAATTATTAGAGTGTAAGTTAAATAATCACTCTTCAACCCAACTACTTCAAGCAAATACACAGAGAAAAATGGTCCTATTAATGAAATTCCAAATGTCATTAAGGAACCAAACAAAACAAAATAACCAAAATTGTCTTTTCTTAATTGGGTAACAAAATCAATAAAGCGAGTGGAATCTTTTTCAGGAACAAATTCAGGGTCCTCTGTTTTTGAGAACAGAATTGACGCCATAAATCTTCCAAGAAATGATATTATGAATATTCCACTAAATACATAAAGCGTTTGACTTGGTTCAACAAATCTTAATGCTAATCCACTTAGTAGCATTGTAACAAAAACCACTAACCCTGTTAATGCATTCCTA
>MWBC01000120.1 GCA_002068885.1 archaeon ADurb.Bin336 | reverse complement strand
GGGACTGATTCTGAATTAGCAAGCGAATTTTATTCAAGAGATCATAATGTATATTCTAATTGGGATAGTAATTGGGTTTGGTCAGAAAGTAATTACCCAATTCTTTCTTGGCAATAATTAAAAATTCTTTAGCACAAAAATAGCAAATTCTTATTTTTCTCAGTTTTTGAAATAACTTTTCTCATTGTCTTAACTGCTAAAACTGGGTGTTTTCCTATAGTAGTTTCTTCTGATAGCATTAAAGCGTTTGAACCATCAAGAACTGCGTTAGCAACGTCACTAACCTCTGCTCTTGTAGGAACTTTGTTTGTAGTCATTGAGAGAAGCATTTCTGTTGCGGTTACCACAAATTTTTGTTTTCTAATACATTTTCTTATAATTAGTTTTTGAAACATTGGGAGTTCCTCAAGAACAATATTTTTTCCAAGGTCTCCTCTAGCAACCATTATTCCATTACTAGCATTAATTAATTCCTCAATATTTTTAATTCCTTTTTTAGTTTCTATTTTTGAAATTATTTTAACATCAGGTTTGTTTAGTTCTTTTCTAATAGAATCAATTTGGCTTTTACTTTCAGCAAAAGAAACTGCGAGGTATTGGAAATCTTTTTTCTTAACCCAATCAAGAGTTTTTCTTTTTTTAATATCGTACAAAATATCAACATTCAATTTTTTTAAAGTAGCAGAAATTTTGTCAAATTCTGCTTCATCCCCATATTTAGTATTAAACCTAGCAATATCCATTCCAGCGCTAGCCATTGCTTTAAGAGTTAGGGGCATCCTAGAAGAAGGGCCAATAGTAGCAATTATTTTTATTGTCATTAGTGAAATAAATGATTTATTTGTTTATAAATCTTTCAGTAGTTTTCAACAAAATTATTTTTTATTAAGGGGAATTTTTTTGCTTAGTTTTTTTTCTTTGTGAAATTCTGGCTAATCTTTGTCTAACTGGTTTACCTGCATGAAGGAGTCTAATTGAACCAACAAGAGGACTTGTCCTCATTTTTTTCTCTCTCCTTATGGCCCTTTCTGCAGATTTTTTTTTCATTTCAAGTGTGATTAATTTATCTTCATAAGCTTTATTTGTTTTAAGGATTTCTAGGGATTGAATTGATTTGTTTGGAAAACCTTTGTATTTAAGTTGTTTGCTTTTAGGGGGTTCGGTTCGCAAAATTCGATCAATATTTCGCGCCATTTCTTCCTTAACTCTTGGTATTTGTTTTTTATAAATCTCTTTAGCTGTAATAGCTTTATTTAGTGTTTTCCTAAAAAGAGGTTTTTTTACCACGGATCTTTTTACCATCA
>MWBC01000119.1 GCA_002068885.1 archaeon ADurb.Bin336 | reverse complement strand
AAGTGTTAAAACATTAAACGAAATAGGTATTTGGCCTGATGTTATTGCTGCAAGATGTGGGGAGTATTTAACACCTAATATAAAAAAGAAAATTGCTTTGTTTTGTAATGTTGAAGAAAATTGTGTTATAACTGCAATTGATGTTCCTAGTGTGTATTTAATTCCAGGAGAAATTGAAAAACAAGGGATGGGTGAAATATTATCAAAAAAATTAGGTTTGAATTTGCCTTCTGAAGGAATAGAGGAGTGGGATAAACTCGCTAAAAAAATGGTTAAAATAAAAAATTGCGATGAGGGTAATAAAATCACTATTGGAATTTGTGGGAATTATAATTCTCTTAGTGATTCTTATGCAAGTATAATAGAAGCTCTTCATCATTGTTCGGCAAATTTGGACGTAGAGGTTTGTGTTAAAATGATTAATACTGAAAATATTGAAAAAAATTCGGAGAAAATTGTTGTTGAATTGAGTGATGTTAATGGAATTGTTGTTCCAGGAAATTCTGGTGAAGAGGGTTGGGAAGGAAAAATTAGTGTAATTAAATATGCAAGGGAAAACAAAATACCTTTTCTTGGAATTTGCCTTGGATTACAAGCTGCTGTTGTAGAATATGCGAGGAATAAATGCAATTTGGGTGATGCTAATTCAACAGAAATGAATCCTAATACTAAAAATGATGTAATTACTTTGTTGGATGTTCAACAAAAAGTTGTTAATAAAGAAGGGGCTATGAGGTTAGGTTCATACAAATCTATTTTAAAAGAAGGAACTATTGTAAGAGAACTTTATTCTTCAACAAATGTTTTTGAGAGACACCGACACAAGTATGAAGTTAATCCTTCTTATCACAAAGTTTTGATCGATAATGGATTAGTTTTGAGTGGGGTTTGGGAAAATGGGTTGTTAGTTGATTATATTGAAATTCCTAAGAATGTTCATCCTTATTTTATTGCAACTCAAGCACAACCTGAATTAAAATCAAGGTTAGAAAGTCCTTCCCCATTATTTTTTGGTTTAGTTAAAACAGCAAAGGGATTAAAGAATAAAAATGAATAATAAATATGATTTGAAGAAGGGGTTTTAAAATGAGTGAAGGGATGGAACAAATAGCCTTGAATTATTTTCATAATTTACCTAAATCAAAAAAAATGAAGATAATGAAAGAAGTAGTTGGTTTGTTGGAAGAAGATGAAAAAGTAGAGTTGGCAAAAATGCTTCTTAAAAAATTAGGTAAAAAATAATGAATAAATCAAAAATTAATTCTAATGCGTTGGTTTATAAAGCTTATTTCTTTAATTTTAGTTAATGGTGAGTAAAAAAAA
>MWBC01000118.1 GCA_002068885.1 archaeon ADurb.Bin336 | reverse complement strand
TATGCGGGTAACCAACAAGTTGAATTATTTGACCAAGACAATACAGTTTTCAAATTTCCAAGTGTAGATTGGAACAACGGTTTTAATAACATTGAAATTTTTGACACACAATACATACAACAGAACATTTTTGAAGATAATGAAATTAACTTTGAGCAGCAAAAGAATTTACAAAGAATAATAATCGGGTCTAAAGGTAAAAAACTTGCAGAAGAAATAAATTTACTTCAAGACGAATTTAACGAACTTACAAAAAAGAAAACAAGCAAAACAAATGAATTTAACCAAAAATTTAAAAGAGATATTTCGGTTATTGATTTTATAAACTTGCCAAAGCATGACGATGTTGATGATAAAATAAAGCAGATAAAAGCAACTATTGAAATAGCAAACAATCAAAGTAAAATCAAAACGGTCTTTGCTAGTATAGATACAATTATTGATAACATTCTAAATCAAAACACTAAAAGTGTTTTGTCTGAATCAATTCAGGTTAAAGCAGAACTAGTTACTAAGCATATACTGAAAACATGGAAGAATCCAAATCACCCAAAAGACTTCCTTCAAACAGGGCTAACATTAACAAAAGAAGAAAAAGAGTATTGTGTGTTCTGTGGACAACAGTTAAAAGCGGCTAACGATTTATTGCAGGCATATTCACTATTATTTTCTAATGAATATAAAAAGCTTCATGCTGACGTTTCATTGGCAGTTACAAAATTTGAAAAATGGGACCCCAAAAATATTCTTGAATCTATTCAAGATAAGTTAGGTTCAATCAATCTTTCAATCAATACTAATGAATTATACAATACTGATATAAAAAAAATTAAAGAAGAAACGAACATTGAATTCTCTAATAAACAAAAGGACATTGGTTACAATGTCAATTTTGAAAATTACGACAAGCTGATTCTGATATTTCAACAAATCAAAGAGCAAATCAATGACTTGAAAAAGAAAAATATTTTACATGAGGATGTCAAAATTGAAAACCTTAATAATAAAATCAAAGAATTAGAATTTTCAAAAACAAGACATACTCAGGAATGGATTGATTTTCTTAAAGAGTATGATGATATTGATATAATTCAAGAGAGAAAAAGGGTGAAACGAGAAGCATTAAGAAAAGAATTAAATGAATATAGTGAAAAACTTTTTTCCATCCATCTTGACACGATAAACAAAACACTTGAACAACTTAATACGGATTTTACTATCTGTGCTTTTCAACCGATGAAAAAATTAACAGGGCAGAGGGAAAGAATATTTGCACTTAAATTTTTCAGAAGTCACAATGTTTTAATTAACGAAACAGCAACTGATAAGCCAAATTTTAAAAACACTTTAAGCTATAGCGATA
>MWBC01000117.1 GCA_002068885.1 archaeon ADurb.Bin336 | reverse complement strand
GGATGACCAGCAAAATGAATTATACCAAATTATCCTGAAAAATTTTTAGGGTGTCCCAATGCGGAAAACAGGAGGATATTGAGAACGATATTTTTTTAAGTCAAGTTTTGTCTCTTTAGTTAAAGTTGAACTATAAATGACCACTTCCACACCTTTTTGTCGTTTTCTCAACATAAGTAAAACACTTTCATCAATATAATTGTCAATGATGATGATTGATTCTTGAGCTTTTCTAATTAAATCTGTTACAAATATATAAGCATCAAACACTTGTCCTTCAAAGAAAATCCCTTCTTTTGTTGGCAAGTTCGTTTGTATTTGAAAATCAAATTCTTCTACTTTTGTTTTTAAGTAATGTACATCATTTTCTATTTTTTCAAATCGTTGACTTACTGCATACCCTTTCAATAAATAATCTTTAAGAACTTTATTTGCCCAAATTCTAAATTGAGTTCCTTGTTTTGATTTTACCCTATAACCAACTGATATAATTACATCAAGATTAAAATAATCGAGGTTGGTTGTTTGAGATTTCTCTTTGATAGCACCATGTTGAGTGGGGTGTGCAAAAATTGCACATACTTCTTTTTTAATTAATTCCCCTTCTTTAAAGATATTATTGATATGGCGATTAATAACTGTTCTATCTCTGCCAAATAACAAACTAATTTGTTCCATATTAAGCCAAACTGTTTCATTTTCAATTTTTACTTCTAATCTTGTTGGAATTTCATTTGCTTGATAAATTACGATTTCATCTTTCATGGAGTAGTTTTTTGAGTTCTGAAAAACAAAAATAGTGTTTTTTTTTGTTCTAATCTTGAAGGGAATTGAAAAAAAATTATTGGTGTCCGGGGAAATAAGTGCCGAGGAAAACAATAATAATATCGCAATTTCCTTTGTTTCTCTTTGGTACTTTTGTCTTGATACAAAAGCACCAAAAAATCAAGGCAAAAAGAATGCCACCCGCTCTGCCAATTTAATTTGGGTGCTTACTTTTTGAAAAACAAAATCGTGTACTTGATTATCAAGCACTTTTGATTGGTTTTTGATGGTTTTTATTTTTTACCGGACAACAACAATAATCAATCAGTCTATAATATGTATTTGAGGGCTTCGCCGTCGGTGCCCGGTGATCTATTACTTTTCTACTCATAATCCAATAATAAAACGGCCGAAAATTATTATAAAAATTGTTGGTTTTTTATTTGCAGATTACAGCATAACTATGTACGGTTTCGAGCGAAGCTTCATTCGGCTCAAAATGAAGCGTGGTTTTGCTCAAAATGAAGCGTGGTTTTGCTCAAAATGAAGCGTGGTTTTGTTCAAAATGAAGCGTGGTTTTACTCAAAATGAAGCGTGGTTTTACTCAAAATGAAGCG
>MWBC01000116.1 GCA_002068885.1 archaeon ADurb.Bin336 | reverse complement strand
TTCATTAACTACATCTAAATATTTTGCATTTTCACGAAATAAAGATAATAATAACAATTCTTCTTCTTTTAATGGCTTAAGTTTATCGTTTAAAACTTTACTTGCTTTTTGCGTTTCTAAACTAGAACTTCTTAATACCTTAGAATATTTTTCTTCATTTTTAATTGAACCATCTGTATTTCTTAATCCTTGAATGTCTTTATAAGTTTTTGCAAGTGTTTTTTGATATTCAACTTGTGCGCTCATTTGGGCAGTTGCATTTTGTTCCAATAGATTTTGAGTAGCTAAAGCATAACCTCTTCCAATTAAAGCATTGTTTAGCCTTTCTTCTTGTTCAGCAGTTTCACCAGCTAATATTTTTTCATCTGTTAAGTCTTTTAAATACGCTCCATATCGTAAACGTAATTCTTTTAAAGCCTCTTTCCTTTTAGTATCTCTTACTTCTGTATTTCTTGCTATTTCAAATAAAATCCTTGCTCTATTTTGCTCTTGTGCTATTGATTGTCCTATTGCAGTATTTTGCTGTTTTTCTGCTTCAATTTTTTCTTCTAAAGCTTTTTTTTCTTCTTCTAATGCAATCTTTTTTTGTTTTGAACCAGATATAGAATCCCATATTTTAGCACCATAAAGAGTTAAAACAGTTACTCCAACGCTTAACAAAGTTTGCCAGCTAAATATAGCGCCAGCAATTTGGGAAAATGTACTTCTAATAGGCTGTCCTTGTGCAATTAGTTCTTTATTAGCGTTCTTTACCTTTGTAATTTCATCGAATAAAATAGGTAAATTGTTAGATAAAGCCATAAATCCAGTTTGTACTGAATTAGCAAATGCGGGAGCCTCTCTACTCAATTGATTAATAGAGTTTGAAAGTCCATTCCAACCGCTGGCGTAATTACCTACATTACGTCCGTTCTTTTGAATGTCTTTATCAACTTTTATAAGTGCCGATTGATAAATATTAAGTTCGCTAGTTAACTTTGACAATTGAACCATTTCCATTGTAGTTAATTTTGCCCCTAATTCTTTTTTAATAGCTAAATCATTATAAGTTTTTGTTAGTTGATTAACTTTTTGTTGAGTTTGATTATACAAACTATTAGCTTGACTAAGTTTAGCTTGTTCTTTACTTAATTGAATTTCGTATTTATCAAATGCTTTTTCTCTTTGTTGAGCAAGTCTAATTTCAGCTAATCTTGTTTTTTCTAATTCAGCTTGTTGTTTTTTTGATGCAACTTCTAATTTTGATTGTAAACTTTGAATAGCTTTTTCTTGTTTTTGATATTCTGCGGTTAGTGATTTAATAGCACTATCTGAACCGCTTGGAGTGGTTATTTTAGACATTTTTTGTCCTATTACATCAACATTCTTAATCATAAGTAATAGTTCATCATTACCTTTTTTTAAG
>MWBC01000115.1 GCA_002068885.1 archaeon ADurb.Bin336 | reverse complement strand
TTTTTTGAAGCACTTGATTGTGTTACAAAGAAAATGACTCTAAGAAAATGCACTACTTCTTTTGACAAGAAAATGAAGATGAAGATTACTACTAGGGTAGCAAAAGTCAATAAACCACTAGGGGGTTTTGTTTTCAAGAATTTTGAAGTACTTTCTTGGATAGTAACTTTTTTGATGATTATTTCACTCATTTGGAGTGCGTGGGTTGGTTTTAGTGGACTTTATAATTGGTATTATTATGGTAATTGTAATGGGCCTGATTCAGGGGATTTGTGTGCGTTAAATAATTTGATTGGAGCTTCGCCTGAAGTGATTAATAATTGTGCGAACTCTGATTGTAATGGAATTGATTGTGGGGTTCATAAATCAAGTTGATTAAATTTAGGTTCTTTTTGTGTATGCAAGAAGAAGTTAGTTTGACAAAAATAGGGGGTAGTAGTTTATGTCAAAAAAGCATAAAAAACGTAATTCTGCTAAAGAGCATAAAGCAGAGGTTTCAGTTTCAAAAACCGAGTCAAAAAAAGATTCAAAAATACTTGGGTTTGAATTGAACACAATTTTGCTCATTGCGGCTCTAGTAATAGCAACTGCAATTGTATCAACTTGGGCAGGTTTTGGAATTGCTCAAAATAATTTTGCTCAACAAAATGAAAACTTGAATTTGGGTAGTACCTTGGATTTAGTTGATTCAAGTGCATTAAAAATTAAAGTAGAGAAATACGTTAATGATTATTTGTTAGGCGTTGAGGGTGTTTCTCTAAAAATAACTAACGCTGTTGAAGTTAGTACAGGATTTTTCGAAATGCCTTTTGAGATTTATGAAGATGGAGCAGTTGTTAGTATGGGAAGTGTTTATGCCAACAAGGATAAGGTTTTCTTAGTTCAAGCAGCTTTTGATTTGGACAAACCTTTAGAATTACCTTCAGTAGAATCAGAACCTACTGTTTCAACAAAAGAGTTGACTGAGGAAGAAAAGGCAGAAGTTCTTGCTTTTAGTGATTGTCTTGCGGAAAAAGGAGTAGTTGTTTATGGGGCTAATTGGTGTGGTTACACTAATAACCTTGTGGATAATTTAGGTGGGTTTGAATTAGTTTCTCCTTTTTATGTTGAGTGTACTGTTGAGGATGAGCTTTGTAATGAAAAAGAGATTAGAGGTTATCCTACTGTTACTCTTAATGGGGAGGTAATTAATCCTGAAAGAACTTTCGCAGGGTTTGCTAGTGTAACTGGTTGTACTCCTCCATCCTTTAGTCAAGGGGTTGAGGCTCAAGCATACACTGGTGGTTGCTAAAAATATTTTGTTAAGTAAAGAGAGTTGCTAAAAGCAATTCTTTTTATTCTCTTTTTTTTTATTTATTTCATGTTTCGTTTTATTCACAACAAATTTTTTCTTTTTGTTTTGGGTTTAG
>MWBC01000114.1 GCA_002068885.1 archaeon ADurb.Bin336 | reverse complement strand
TTCAGTGTAAAGATTAGTTTTACCAATTTGATAAAGTAAACAAACTTTCAATAAAGAAGTTTGGTTAACTTGCTCATCTTCTGGTAATGCTGCGTTGAATTTTACAGCGTAAAATGCGGTACGAAGAGTATGGTCAATAAGACCACCTTCGAATGCGTTGTATAAGCTTTCAAGTGTTGAAGCAGGTGCTTTTACGAAAGCTTCACCTAAGAATGAAGTTAATTCTTCATTCATGAAACCATTTTTTGTTGCTGTGTCAAAATATTTTTTGGCGTTGGCAACGATTTTTGATTGTTCTAAAGACATTTAATTAATATATAATATACTTGTTATTTTGGCAAATATACTAAATATTATAATACAATGCAAGTATTAACCTTGTGTTTTTAGTAAAATTTTTGCTTTAGCTTTTAATTTTTTAGTTTTAGGTGTTGAAGTCAATATTTCGGTTGCAACTGAATTTTCTTTTTTAATCAACTCTTTTAATTCTGGTTTACCAGAATTATCTTCTGAATTATGTTCCATGATAGCATCTGGGTCAACCAATATTGGTGATTTATGTTTGATTGAATTTATCTCTTGAATGTTTTTCTTTCTTAGAGTTTCAAAATCCTCATTTTCGGAAGAATACTTGGTTTCTAATTTTTGAATAATTTCTTTTACGTGACTAGTTTTAGCACCATAGTTTTTTTCAAATAAGTTATCTAATTCTTGTTGTGTTTTAATCTTTTCTTTTTTGGCTTTTCTTTCCAAAAAAGGTTTTTTAATCGCTTTAATAATTCCTGAAAAAGGTTTCAACAAATAGTTAACAACTTTTTTAGTTTTATTCGAAAGATTAGAACCAGTTTCTTTAACTTTTTCAGCTACTGTCATTTTTTTAACAGTAATCCTTGGACTACCAATAACGTTTCTATTAATATTTTCATTTTGTTTTAACAAAAATTCATTACCATTGTATTTAATTTTAGTTTTGTTTTCCATGTTTATAGATTTAATAATTTTCTATATAATTCACGTCTATTTTCAGTTACTTTATCCATTGAGTAAGTGTCTTTAACTGTTTCATATAGATTATTTTGCAGAGTTGTAATAAGCTCTGGGTTTTGTATTAATTTTTTAAGTGATGTATACCAATCTTTATGGTTCTTTCTAGAATCAATAAGGATACCGTTTGCTGTTTCATCAAAACCACCACCATATTGTACAGCATTTTTTAAATCAAGTTTATATGGTCCATAGTCCTGAGCAATAATTGCTTTGTGGTGAAAACCAGCTTCAATAACTTTCAATTGACTTTTAACTTTGTTGAAAATATTTTCTTCTAGCGGAGCCAATGAAATATCAAATAAATTATAGTTTGAAGCATAGGTTGAGATAGGTTTTGTCCATACTCTACGGTAAGGTTCGTTTTGTACGTTAGGATATTCAGA
>MWBC01000113.1 GCA_002068885.1 archaeon ADurb.Bin336 | reverse complement strand
CGGAACCGGTATTGCCGAAGGACGGGCTACTTTTAACCAATAGTGAAAAGGAAAACCGCCCTGAGCAAAAAACTTTTACCGCTTACTAAATTACAAAAAATAAGGAAGCGGAAAAATTTTTTGCGGATATTGCTAACCGAATGTTCAAAGAATGAATTCAACCCCGTCTTTTGGCAATACCATGTTATGTGCCGTATCTTTTTATTTTGTTAATCTTTAAAAGTATTTTTCAGTTCACGATTTATTTTTTGCAAATGTTCTTTAAATGCAGGTTCAATTTTCTGCATACTTGCAATAATAAAATGCATCATTTTTTCCCAATCTTCTTTTTCATAAAGACTAACGTCATTAATTTCCTGTTTAATTCTGCTCGCTTTTTTTGTGTCTAATCTTTCCCAAACTAGAGGGCCTGTTTTTTCTTCTATTGCATCTTTTTGCTGAAATAATTTATCAAAAATAAATTTGTTTTCTTCAGTGCTACTTCTTGACATATAAACTTCCGTTCTTGCATAACTTTTTCCAACAACAAAGTTAAATCCAACACCACTTATTCCTGAACCCGCACTTATCCAATTGTCTTTTGAAGGACTAATATTAGAAAATAATTGACTTCTTGAATTAAATTTGTTAAGCAACTCTCGCCAAAACTCCATTCGAAATTTGTATCGTCCTTTAAGTTCGTCTTGAGTTAACTGTTCTTCCTGTGCTTTTTCAGCCATTCTAATTGTGTATTCTTCCACTTCCTTTACAGGAATAATCTGTTCAATATTTAGAAATACTTGGTCATTAAAAGAGTAAGGAATCGCTTTGAAACATTGAATTTTCAAGTTGTATTTTGTTAATAACCATAATACTGTGGAAGTGACTTCTTTTCTATAATTTCTTGAAACTAAAATTATTCTTTGTGATTGGTTTAATTGTATTTCTCCAAAATCTTCTGTTTCCAAAAATTCTGAAATATTGGTTTCACTATCTTCGTTAGAGCCAATTTTATTTAGATATGACTGATAAATATCCTTTATTTGTTGTTTTGAAAGGCTTGAGCAATAAGAAGCATATTTTAAAACTTGCCATGTAACATCTCTACCACTATCATCAAGTTTATTTTCGATTACAACAATATTTCCTTGTTTGTCAAGTGCTAATAAATCAAGTCTTTCCCTTGTGTCGTCAAAACCGTCAAATTCTTTTTGAATAAAAAGTAATTCTTCTCCAAATGCTTCTGGATTATTTTCTAACCAAACTTGTAAATTTTCTCTTTCTCTAATTCCTAAATCTGAGAAATTTTTTGATTTGATTTTTATAATTCTATTTTTTTCTTTGTCTAATACAAACATTTAACGGTCTTTTTTAGTGATATGGCACATAACGGTCGGCGGTATGAAATCGTTGGGGATTGCGGGCTACAAACCTGTCCAGTTACACCGAACTTGA
>MWBC01000112.1 GCA_002068885.1 archaeon ADurb.Bin336 | reverse complement strand
CTTCTATTTTTTGTTTTTTCCCTGCTGCAATTAAGTCCATATCTTTTTCTAGGCTTGCAGTCAGTTCTGGTTTTGTAATTACATCACAATGTTTGTTCAATACACTGCATACAGAAATTGCAATTGGTGTTGGAGAAACATTCTTTGTTCCTATAATATATTTTCTATCTTTCAATTTTTGTATAATTGTTGGTCTTGTTGACTTTGTACCTAGATTTTCTTCCTCCATTAATTTAATTAGCCCTCCTTCTGTATAATGTGGTGGAGGTGTTGTTTCCTTTTTTTCTAATTTTTTATCAATAATTGATACTTTTTCTTCTTTCTCTAATTTTGGAAGAATTACTTCATTTAGTTGTGAATAATAATAAATCTCTTTCCATCCAAGTTCTAAAATTGTTTGCCCTGTAGAAGAAAATGGTTCTCCATTTACATCAATAGTTACAGAGACATTTTCGGTTTTTGCAGATGTGGATAATGTTGCAAGAAACCTTCTTACAATCAAGTCATATATTTTTTCTTGTACCCCACTTAATTTATTTGAAAAACCTACTGGGTAAATTGGAGGGTGATCAGTTGTTTCTTTTTCTCCTTTTGATGGATTAAGTGGTTTTTTAAGAATTTCTTGAACATACTTTTTGTATTCATTGCTTGCGTTTATTTTTAACAAAACTTCTTTTAAATCAATTGTTTTTGGATAAACTGTGTTGTCTGTTCTTGGATAACTAATTAATCCTTCTTGATATAAATTTTCTGCAATAGTCATTGCTTGATTTGTACCAATACCTAAGGCATTTGCTGCTCTTAAAAAACTAGTTGTATTAAATGGGGGTGGCCGTGGTAATATTTTTTCTGTTTTTGTAATTGATTTAACTTGCCCTTCTTTTGCATCCTTTATTTTCTTAAATATATCGTCTGCTTTTTCTAAATCAAAAATTTTCCCTAATTTATGTGTTCCTTCAAATTTAATTTTTTGTTTTTCAAAAACAATTTGTATAACTCTATATTTCTGTGGAACAAAATTTATTCTTTCCAATTCTCTATTTACAATAAAATTTAATAATGGAGTTTGCACTCTTCCTGCTGACAAAAATTGTTTACCCATCCTGTTTGAAACTATTGATAGATATCTTGTAAGTATTGCACCCCACAACAAATCAATTTCTTCTCTTGCAAAAACAGAATCTGCGCAATTAAAATCAATATCTCTAAGTTTTGAGAAAGCAGTGTTTACATCCTTTTCTGTTAATGCACTAAAATATGCTCTTTTTGCTTTTAGGTTTTTATTTTTTTCTACAACATAATTATAAGCTTCAACACCAATTGCTTCTCCTTCTCTATCTGCATCTGTTGCAATAATTATTTCTTTTAATCCGTCTCGTTTTGTATTTAATAAAGACACAATTTGTTTTTCTACAGGTTTATAAATTATCTTTTTATCGATTAATTGTTTTAAACCATTAA
>MWBC01000111.1 GCA_002068885.1 archaeon ADurb.Bin336 | reverse complement strand
GATGGATTTGAGCTTTTCAAACTGCAACACAAAGAGACAATTGATGCAGTGAGAGATATGCGAGAGTTGCAAAAAACACTAAATGATAAAACAGAAAGAAATACAAAGCAATATGAGCAATTACAGAAAGACCTATTAGAAGCTAACGATGGAGAGACAGTAAAAAATAGAGTGAAAAGTCTATCAGCAGAACTATCTGATGTAGAAGATGAAGAAATAGAACAAACACAAAAAGATAGCAAGAAGAAAGCACTAATAGACAAAGCAAAAGAAGACATATCAAAACTACGCGTAGCAAAAGGAACAGAAGTGGTAGAAACACCGCCACCTGCTGCAACAGTAGTAGATGAAACAACAATTGTTGAAACACCAACACAAAAAGAAACAGAAGTAGATGTTCCTCCAATAGCAGCAAATGTAGCAAAGAAATTCAGTGAAGCTCCTTTGAACAAAGAAGAGGATTTAGAAGATGTAAGTATAGATGATTTTGATGAAGAAGAAACTGCTGCTCCACTAATTGATGAAGAGGGAAATGTGAATCAGGGAAATGTTGCTCCTGTTATTGTAGATAAAAAATCTGATATAGAAAGAAGAAGAAAAGAAAACCCAAGTGTTGAAAGAGGTGTGTTAATTAATTATGAAAGCGGAAAAACAAAAGAGCAATTAATTGACATTGTAAGCAAATTAAAAGAAGGTAAAATAACTTTTGATGAAATATATGAAGAGTTTTTCAATTTATCAATAAACACGTTTTTAGAAGTAAAAAAAGCGTTTAATGAAGGCACTCTTGCAGATAAAATACAATTTGGATTAGACGTAAATGAGCTTTCAGAAGTGCAGTCTAAAACAAGAAGTAAAGAAGAAGTAATAAAATTAAGACAAAAAGCATTATCTGAAAAACAAAAAGCTGAAACAGCGTTAAAAGATTCAGAATATAAAATAGTTAAGAAAAAAGAGCTGATTACGGGTAAAGTTACAGAAACAAAAGTTAAAAGAACGGTAGAAGAAAAAGCCAAATACGAAGATTTTTATAGAGAAACAATAGAGGACATAAATAAACAAATTGAAGAATACGATGCTGAATTACAATCAACAGAAAATAATACACAAACAACAGTTGAAGGAGAACAAAGTGTTCCTACTGACATAGAAGCTAAAAAAGCTGATATAGAAAAAAGAAGACAAGAAACCTTACTAAAGGAATTGTTTGAAAAACCTGAAACTGAATCAGATTATTTTGGTAAAAAAATTTTTGAAGGAGACAAGATAGGGGATAAAGGTTTTGAAATTCAAATTAATTCAAGAATTTTTATAGGAAGAATTGATGTGTCCATTAAGTACTTAAAGTATGTAAAAAGTCAAAAATATTATTATGAAGGAGCAAAACAATATGCACAAGATACAAAAGAAAGCATTATAAAAGATTTTAATTCAATTAATGAAGCGTTAAATTATGCAATTAATTTATTAAATGATGAAGATAAGCAACTCGCACTAAAAA
>MWBC01000110.1 GCA_002068885.1 archaeon ADurb.Bin336 | reverse complement strand
AACTACCAATAATCATTGAAAAAATTAATGCTCCTAAAGTTATTTCTATACTCATTGAAGCTTCCAAAGCATAACCCAAACTTTGGCCAATAAAAGCAATTGTGAACGACATTAAGTAACCAATAATTATTCCAAGCACTCCTCCAATTCCTCCAATTAAAGCTGATTCAATTAAAAAAATACTTTTGATTTTTTCATCACTCGCCCCTAGTGCCTTCATCAATCCAATTTCTCTTGTCCTCTCCATTACACTAGTAACCATAGAATTCATTATTCCTATTCCTCCAACAAGAAGAGAAATTGCTCCAACCCCAGTTATGAAAAGAGTTATTAAATCAAGAATAGTTTTTATTTTATTCATTAAATCTTCTGAAGAAGATACACTCACACTATCCTCTCCATACTTATCATCAAAATACTCCTTAATAGAATCCGCTGAATATTTGGCGTCCTCTGAAGTATAAGTTTTAACAAAAACAAATGTTGGGTTTAAATCTTCATTAGGGTACAATCTTTCCAACGCTTCAATAGACATATAAATTGAGCCACTCAAGTTAGGTCCTCCTCCAGAATTATTCCATTGGGGTTTTAGTATTCCTACAACATTATAACTCAAACCATTAATCAAAACTTGTTTTCTTAAACTCAAATCTTTTTTAAAAAAATCAGTGGATAAAGTATCTCCTATTAAAATTCCTTGAGAATCATTTTTTTCAATAACTCTTCCCTCACTCACTGTTATAAATCCAGTGTCTTGAAAAACATCCGTTGCTTGTTTAGGGTCAAAAGCAATTATGGAAACAGTAACCTTTTCTCGATTAAATTCCAACACTCCTCCCCTTGAATAAATTGAAACACTTTGTTCCACTCCACTAGTATTTTTAATTGCATCCAAATCCATTTGGGTTAGTTTAATTGATGCAAGAGGCATTTCCCCTCCAGGCATAACAAAAATAGTGTTTGTTCCAAGTCCCTCAAATTCTTCCTCAACCACTTGAGTCAAACCATTTCCAATTGAAAGCAAACTAACTATAGCAGCAATTCCAATTATAACTCCAATCAAAGTCAAGAAAGTTCGTAAACCCTCTTTTCTTAAATTTCTAAAAGCAACTTCAATTACATCTCGGTCAAATTTCATAAAAACCAACAAATGAAAAATTAAATTATGTAAATTAACTACAAATTGAATTTAGTGAAATCAAATTTTTAACAATTAATTAAAACTAATTTTAATCAAAATTATATTTGAGAAATTTTGATATTATTTTTTGGATTAACAATTTTACCATCCCTAATCATTATTCTCCTATCAGCTAATTTGCCTATACTCTCATCATGAGTAACAAGAATAACAGTCACTTTTTGTTTTTTGTGCAAATTATCTAGTATCTCCATCACGTGTTTTCCAGATTTTGAATCAAGACTACCAGTAGGTTCATCAGCAACAATTATTTTTGGATTCATTGCAAGAGCTCTAGCAATAGCAACTCTTTGCTTTTGGCCCCCTGATAATTGATTGGGCCTATTATTCATTCTATCCTCAAGTCCAACATTAG
>MWBC01000109.1 GCA_002068885.1 archaeon ADurb.Bin336 | reverse complement strand
TCAAAAGACCTACTTTTTTTCCTTGTTCTCTAAATTTATCAATCACTTGCTTTGAAGTGCTTGCACTTGAACTTAAAACTATTAAAACAATATCAGCATCACTTGCAAAATAATCTTCAAAAATCTTTATATCTTTTTTAAAAATTTTCTTAAATTCTTTTGAAATAAAATTAAAATTGCTTTTCACATCATTAAATGCATTAAACATCTCAGACCTTACCTCAAAATAAGAATGGGGAGGAACAAGTGGGCCAACAGTTATTGGATTCTTGGTGTCCAACAAATAATGTTTAGGTGTATACTCCCCAATAAATTTTTTTACTAAATTATCCTCAAAAACAACTACAGGTTCAACACAATGACTTGTAATAAATCCATCTATACAAACCATACTTGGAAGATTCACAGATTCAGACAGTCTTAAAGCAAACAACATCATTTCATAAGCCTCTTGTGAACTTTCACAATAAAATTGAAGCCAACCTTGATCTAAGGCAGACATAGAATCAGAATGATCACAATGAATATTTATTGGAGAAGAAATTGCTCTGTTTGCTACAGCCATAACAATAGGCAATCTTAAACCAGAAGCAACACTTAACATTTCATACATATACAATAATCCTTGAGACGCAGTTGCTGTCATTGCTCTTACACCTGATGCAGATGCACCAATAACTGCAGACAATGAAGAATGCTCAGATTCTGTTAAAATTAGTTCTGTATCAACCAAACCATCTGAAACATGTTTTGCAAAAGTTTCTGCAATTGGGGTTTGTGGTGTGATTGGATACAATGCAACAACATCAGGATTAATTTGCCTCATTGCATAAGCAATAGCTTCTGCACCACTCAATGCTCTTTTGTTTGCCATATTTATTTCTTTTTTAATTTATTTATTTTATTAAACTTTTTGCTTTTGCTTAATTTTGGGTTAATAGCTTTCTTACTTGTTTGTGGTAAAAAAGAAATATCAAAATCATTTTCTTTTTGCATAGTTATCGCTTTTGTAGGACAAACTTCTGCACAAATACCACAACCTTTACAAAAATCTAAATCTGTTTCTCCGCGTTGTATACTTTTATTTTTCTTAATTGCAAGTATACAATTTTCTGGACAAAAAATATAACATTTCATACACTGAATACATTTTTTCTTATCCCAAACTGGCCTTTCTGTTCTCCAAGAACCTGTTTTGTTTTCTATAGAAGTACCTCCTTGTAAAGCACCCCCTAATAGATTATTACTTTTTTTGTTCATAAAAAATCATATTTAAAAATAATGGTTCCCTCTTCTTAAACATTTAAGATTAGATTCAATTAAATTAATTTTACCTTTCTTTTTTAACTCTAAAGAAATTGCTTTTTCTATACTTTCATAATCAACAACATCAAACAAACTAATAAGAGTGCCTATTAAAACAACATTAGGAGAATCTATATTTTCTTGAGTAATAATTCGATTTGCATCAACTAAATAAATGGGATTTTTTGTTTTAATTTTTTTTTCAAAAAACTCTTTTGATTTATTTGAATTAATTATATATGAACAATTATAATTTCCTAAACCCGGTATAGAAAAAAACAAACGATCATCTAAAACAATAACAACATCAGG
>MWBC01000108.1 GCA_002068885.1 archaeon ADurb.Bin336 | reverse complement strand
AGTTAGGTAAATCACATCAGCTATTTTCAGCACTTCGTTCAAATCAGTTTTCTCTTCAAATTTAACTTTGCGTTTTTCTAAATATTCTTTTATTTCATTTTTGATTTTCAAATTATTTGGCGAAACAAAAATTATTTTAATATCTTCAAATTTGCTTAACAAATAGGCCAAAGAATGAACCGTTCTTCCATTTAGTAAATCTCCCACCATTGCAATAGTTAATCCATCTATTTTGCCAAACTCTTTGTAAATAGTGTATAAATCAAGTAGTGATTGAGTGGGGTGTTGGCCTTTTCCATCCCCTGCATTAATGAAGGGAACTTTTGATACACTAATAGCTTTTTTAGCAGCTCCTTCTTCATAGTGGCGCATTACTATACAATCCGCGTAAGTTGATATTACCCTGATAGTGTCTTCTAGTGACTCTCCTTTAATTGTACTTGAAAATTCTTTTGCATTTTCTGTGCTAATAACTTCTCCCCCAAGTTTCATCATTGCGCTCTCAAAACTTAATCTAGTTCTGGTACTTGGTTCGTAGAACAAAGTTGCAAGAATTTTTCCTTTTAATAAATCATTTGTTTTATTTTCCCTAAGTTCGTCAGCCCTCTTAAATAGAGTAAACAAAAGCTCTTTATCAAACTGTTGGGACTCAATTAGATAATTTAGTTTTCCCATTTTGAATCAATGTGTTGTGCTTGTTTTAGTATTTAATATTTTCCAAAAATTTTTTGGTTCAAAAAAGCTTTTATTGTTCAAAAAACAATAATTACTTGATTTTTTTTTAATTAATAAAACTATTTTTTAGATTATAATTATTTTTGAGTATAATAATTTTTAGAAGAATTAATTTTACTACCCAATCCATCAACTATTTTTATGTTTAGTTCATCACAAACTTTTTTTTCAGGAACTTCATTAGAAAACCTGTCCCCACCTTTTGCAAAAATTAATTCATTTCCTTTATTATATTTTGAGTGAATTAATTTAATACTCTCACAAACACTACCATCTTTATCAACAGCAATTAGTGTTTCATCAACCGCTTTTAAATTAGAAACAATTATTTCCCTAATTTTTTGATTCATAAAAGGTTTTCCTTTTTTTAATATTGCTTGTTCATCACTATTAATTATAACAATTAATTTATCACCTAATTTTTTTGCTAGATTCAAGCACTCAATATGTCCTTCGTGAATTGGATCAAAATAACCACTGGTAATAATTATTTTCATAATATCAACACCTATTGAATTATTTTCTACTCCTTATTAATAAATTATTCTTTTTTCAATTTTATATTGAATTTGATTTATTCTAATCAAAGAATTCTTTTTTTAGAACAATTTTATTAGTTAGTCCATACTCATATTTTTCAATTAAACCTTTTGTTTCAAGGCGTTTTAGAACTCTATGTACTTGAACTTTAGTTAAACCTGTTTCTTTTGTGATTTTGTTTTGAGGAAGAGAATAATCATTTTTTTTCAAAATTTCAATTACTTTTTTCTCTTCAGGTAATAAAAGATAATCAGTAGTTTCTTGTTTTATTTTTTTTATTTCATTTTTACGAGTAATTTTCATTATAGTAAGTCCTGCTGCGATTGAAATTAAGCCACTTAATAAAATTATTATTGATTCTGGGGAAGA
>MWBC01000107.1 GCA_002068885.1 archaeon ADurb.Bin336 | reverse complement strand
TAAGAAGAATAAAAGCTATTTTGGAGTAAAGCTATTTAAAATAAAGTTATTTTATATAATAAAAATATTTGAAATAAAAATATTTTGTAATAAAAAAAATTTACAATAAAAATATTTAGAAAAAAAGCTATTGAAAGGTAACCATTGAAAATTATTTTTTAAAAAAAACTCAAATAAAGCTGATTTTTATAAATCGATACTCTTTTATGCTTTATTGTTCATAATAATATCAGTTTGGAGTTAATTTCAATCGCAAAGCGTTTGGATTGTTCGGTTGTTCTGAAAAGAATATGTAGGGGTAGGGCCTCTTTTAATTACACAACCATTGAAACGAAGACTGGACTATATCTCTTCGTCTAAAACCCAGTAATTAATAAGCGTCTTCCTCGCATGAAGGAGATAACCACTAAAGTTAATTTTAGCGGGTTCTGTATGTGCTAGTTAGCTTGTGGCACTCTCTCACCGAGTCCAGAAATGCTTTTGTAATTTGAAATTACTCCAATTCTTTTTTTAATTGAATTTGGTTGATTGGAACTGAATTAAGAGTTAGTAATTATTTGAATTAGAAAATTGTTTTAATAATTAAAATAATTAAATTTGAAATAATAATATTTTTTGTTTTGGTTTTTGTTTTACATTTCTTCAATAAATTCAATATCAAGTAAACTTAATCCTTTTTCTAGTACTAAAGTAGTTGCTTTTACTAGGGCAAGTCTTGCAAGTAATTCTTCTTCATTTTTTGCTTTTAGTACAGGTACTTCATGATAGTATGAATTAAATTCTTCAGATACTTTTAACAATTCATGACAAAGAGGGTGGAGGGAGAGTTCTTCCCAAGATCTTTTAATTGAATCAGAGTATTTTCCTAAAACCATTATCAAACTCTTTTCTTTTTCATGAGTTAGGAGAGAATAATTTGCTTTACTCAAATTTTCTTCATTTATATTTAGTTCTTTTTGAGCTTTTCTTAAAATACTCTTTGCTCTTGCATAAGTGTATTGTATATAAGGGCCGGTTTCTCCTTCAAATGAAAGTGCTAATTTTTTGTTAAAAATCATGTCTTTTTTTGCATCATTTTTTAGTAACAAAAATTTTATTCCACTCAAAGCTATTTTTCTTGACCTATTATTTTTTTCAATTTCATCCAAATCAGGGTATCGTTTAGTTATTTCTTCAAGTGCAAGTTCTTCAACTTCTTTTAATAAATCATCCGCATCAACTACTGTTCCTTCCCTTGACTTCATTTTCCCGTCCGGAAGATTCACGTACCCATAACTTAAGTGAAAGCAATTATTCGCCCACTTTCTTCCTAATTTACTAAAAATTTTGAATAATTGTTTAAAGTACAAATCCTGTTCGTTCGCAACCACCCAAACTGCTTTATCTAAATTAAATTCATCAAACTTTACTTGTGTTAAAATTAAGTCATTTGTTGCATACAAACTAGTTCCGTCCCCTCTAACAATTACTTTATTAGGTAACTCTGGTTCTAGCAAAGCACTAATTGCACCATTCTCTTCTTTTCCAAAAACTCCTTTACTTAACCCCTCTTCAATTAATTCATTCTTGTTTCCTTTGTGAAACATTTCTGATTCAAAAAACCATTCATCAAATTTTGTTCCAAATTTATTGTAAGTTTCTTTCATTCCCCCTAGAGCCCATTC
>MWBC01000106.1 GCA_002068885.1 archaeon ADurb.Bin336 | reverse complement strand
TAAAGTGGCAAGATATTGTATTAATAATTATAGGGTTGTTAGTTTTGGGTACTCTTGGGTACTTAATTGTTGGTA
This sequence comes from archaeon ADurb.Bin336, assembly GCA_002068885.1. GTDB lineage: Archaea > Iainarchaeota > Iainarchaeia > Iainarchaeales > JAAZKV01 > JAAZKV01. Next base: position 1,631 of record MWBC01000106.1, on the reverse strand, counting down.
CTCCTGGAGCTGTTGCTAAGGAAACTATTGAGGGTTTGCTTGGCGGAGCTTTACAACAAGCAATAGCTGGGGTTGTAGTACCAACTCCTCTACCAACAGCATAAAAAGGTGGTTAATTGAAGTATATTATCGAAATAGAAAAATATCCAAACAAAGATTACACAATAAACATTTATGAAGGAAACAACATTTTTTCCCCAGTATTTGCAGTAAAAAACCCAAAACACTGGAATAAAATTTTATTCGCTTTAAGAACATTTTTAGTAGGAAAAAAATTTATCAACATTTTTCAAGCAAAAAAACTAAACGATTCACTAACCAGCGAGGATAAATTATGATAACTTTATTAATTCTTTTAATTGGAATTTTACTTTTAATCGGTGCAGGTTACCAAGATTTACAACAAAGAAAAGCACCATTCATGTATTTTGTACCCACTTTAATAGGATTCGGATTAAGCCCATTTCTGGGAGCAGTTGGTTTAATAGGATCAATAACATTATACACTTTTTGGAAAGATGATTGGAATTTAAAATTTGGATTAGCTGACGCTTTACTAATATTAACAGCTTTTATTTGCCTTTTAGATTCAACAACCTACATTTTTGTATTAGCAACAACAGGATTAACTTTATTTTTAGATTTAATACAAAAAGAAAACAAAGACATTCCTTTAGTATGGGTGGCAGTAAAAAATATGCTAATAGTGTTTTTCATTTACGCAATAGCTTTAATAATTAAAATGGTGATAGCATAGACTCAACTTATATTCAAGAACAACATTCAAGAATGAATAATGCTTTACTAAAATTTGAACCAGGATCACTAAACGCAATGTGGTCTATTTTACAAGGATTATATACAATGGATGGGGTAAAAATTGAGGTTGATAAATTAATTCCAAACACAAATATTTTCTTGAAAGATGTTAATTCTGCTAACGAGTGCGAATATTACTTGGCTTTTACTCAAAAAAATGCTTCAATTGTTGCTAAAAAAATTATTCCAAGATCTCAAATGTATGTTCAAGTTTCTTTCATAAAATCAGAATTATATAAAGCGTATTCTTTGCATATTCAACAGCATTATGGGGATTCAGGAATTAATTTTATTTCAAGTGGATTATTTTTAGGTGGTAAATAATGACTAAAACTGAAAATTATGTGATGCAAGGAAGTTTAAGTTACTTAGCAGAATATTTCAGAAAATTTGATTTGGCCCACCCTGACTGGGGAGAATCAGAGCACATAGCTTTTGCAGTAAAATCTATGCATCCGGATTTTTTAATGAACATGATTAGAAAAGATTTTTCTGCAAGAGAAAAAGGCGGCGACAATATAGCAATGTTTATTTGCGGAACACAAGGATCAGGAAAAAGTTTAACAGCTTATTTTTTTGTAAAACTTGCAAGTTCAATTTGGGGAAAACCTTTCAGATGGGAAAACTTGGGTTTTTATGATGCCGAAACAAGCAATTCTTTAGACAATGCAGAAGAAAGAGAATCAATATGGCAAGATGAACACGATTCCAAGACTATTGGTGCTTTAAGCATGTACCTTAAAGACCGTTTAGTTGATTTCGTTTTAAGAGGAAGAAAGAAAAAAATTAACTTCTTTTTTTGTTCTCCAATA
>MWBC01000105.1 GCA_002068885.1 archaeon ADurb.Bin336 | reverse complement strand
TAAATATACATACTTCGCAGTACACTTTTTCACAATTTACTTGGTAATTTCACCTAGACCCCTTATCGCTACTAAAGCAGAAACGACCCTTTTTCAAGAGCCGTTTTTTATTAAGAACCGTAATTATTTTTGCACTTTCTTGATTTCAATTAATGCCCTCAGTGCTTTCCCAGTATTATTAATTGTCAACGCTATATTGTCTTTTTCTTGAGGGAGATTCAAATTTGTTTTTTTTTGTGTTTCTTTTATTGTTTGAAACACACTCCCTAATTCTAATTCAATGTCAATTTTTGCTATGTTAGAATTTTTTTCTTTTTTCATCATACGTTTTGTTTCAACTAATTCTTTTTGAACATCAATTAAACTAGGCATTTCAATTAAATCTTGGTTTGTTAATCCTTTTCTTTTCAAAAGTCCTTTTACATAAGTTTTGCCTAATTTTTTTGCATCTTGCCTATGCCATTCATCAGTATATTTTGCCCATTTTTCTTTATCTCGTTGAATAGATGTAGTTCCGGCTTCATAATGTTTTTTATTAGTTTCCTGATATTTCGGCTTATTCTTTTTGTAATATTCTTTAAAGTAATCTTTTTGATAATTAGGATTTTTAAGTTTAAAGTTTTCATTGTATTCTTTAATACAAGCTTTACAATGATAATTTAGCCCGTCTTTATAATTCTTGTTTTTTGTAAACTCAGTGAGGCACTTATTTTTGTTACACTTAGTACATACTTTCTTATTCATAATTATACCTTTCTGCAAATATAAAAGGTTATTTATAATAAAACTTATATCCATTATAACTATCTTTTCTTCCTTTTAAACAATCAATAAGTCCCCTTGATTTAACCAATATTAATTTTGCCTGTGCAATAGATTCGAATTCTTGAATAAACTCCCCCTCTAATGATAATTGAATAATAGGTTTAGCTAATTTTAAATTTTTATAATTCTTATTCTTTAAATTTTCAATCCTAGTTTTATTCCTTTTTTCAACTGCTTCATCACTATTCAACTTTGTCTTCTTTTCATCTGATAAAGTCATTCCTCTATTCCACGCCACTTGCCCTTTATGAGCTTCACTAATATTTTTCCTGCCTTCTTCTGAAACAATACGTCCCAAATTAGCTTCTGAAATCTTCTTTTTTGTTTCAGATGAATGTGGTTTTTTCTTTTTAAACGGCCTTTTAATACCAGTTAATGCTTTACTAATCTTTTCTTTTGTTTCAATTGAAACTATTTTATTTTTATTAGCTTTTATAAAACTTTCCTTAGCTTGTTGATATTGTCTGGATGAACATTTTGCTGAGTTTTTATTGCAAAGCATCCATAATGCAAAAACCATTTTTTTCTTTTGTTCATCTATATGAAAATGAGCCAATAATAAATGAGCAAAAAAGTGCTCTTTTGGAGTTAAGAGCACTAAATTAGTTGCTGAATTATCACCGCCAAAACATTTAGGAATTATGTGGTGACTTTCATAATATATTTCTTTTGTTTTTACTCTATTTAATTTCTGCCTACTAGTTATTAAATTTTTATAAACCTGTTCATAATTCATTCAAAGTATTTCTACTTTAAATATTGCGTTTGCTAACTTCCGTAGAGCGTCTTTAAATTCTCGGTAGTCATTTCAATCCACAATTTTCGTTTCCAACGTGGCATACGCATGGCATTTGAACGGTCTACTCTTCCCCAAAACACAAGGAAGTTTATT
>MWBC01000104.1 GCA_002068885.1 archaeon ADurb.Bin336 | reverse complement strand
AGGAAAAACAATATTCACAACACAATACCTCTATGAAGGAGCATTAAAATACGGCGAACCCGGCGTTTTTGTTACTCTTGAGGGAAACATAAGAGATATTACTTGGAACATGGAATCATTCCAATGGGATATTAAATCACTTCAAGATCAAGGAATGTTCACTATTTACAAAATGAGTATGGAATTTGCTAGTCAACGAGAAACCCTTGAGACTAGATTAACTGAAGAATTAAGAGAAATTGAAAGAGAAGTAAAAGATATTAATGCAAAAAGATTAGTTATTGATTCAACAACCGTTTTTGGAGCATATTTAGAACCAAGTATGCTAAGAACAACCTTATTCAAACTTGCAGATAGTTTGAAAACATTCGGATGTACCACCCTTTTAACCGCAGAAATACAATCCTCTAAAGGTAGTTTTTCTTCATTTGGAGTAGAAGAATTTGTTGTTGATGGTGTAATAGCATTATATTTTACCCCACCAAATAGAAGTTTATTTGTAAGAAAAATGAGGGGAACAGCACATGATGCAAACCCACACCCATTAACAATAGGAAAGAATGGGATAAGTGTTAACCCAAGAGATAACATTATTTGGGATGCAATAAAATAAAAGTAATTATTTAGTAATTATTTAATTATTTGCAAGAGGGGGTTTAAAGTCACCTCCTCACACTCCAAAAAATAATTTAATCCTTAACAATTTTTTCAATTATTTCTTCAGCGGCTTTAATTGAAGCTAGAGGAGGAACATTACCATCATATTTATAGAGAATTCCTTTGGATTTATAGTAATTAATTAGTGGAGAAGTTTTTTCAATAAAAGTATCATACCTCTTTGCAATCGTTTCTGGTTTATCATCCTCTCTTTGAATCAATTTTGAACCATCATCATCACAAACTCCTTCTTTTTTTGGTGGAAAAGAAACTGTATTATACACTTTCTTGCACTTCTCACAAGTCCACCTAGAAGAAAGTCGCTTAACCACACTCTCCTTTGAAGACTCAATATAAATAACTGCATTTAATTTCTGATTAACTTCATTTAAAATATTTTCAAGCAAAGGTGCTTGAGATTGGGTTCTTGGAAAACCATCAAAAATAACCCCTCTGAAATTTGGGTCAGAAACTTTTTTTGCTAAATCCTTTGAAAGCATCTCGCTAACCAAATCATCACTAACTAATTGCCCTGCATTAATTACCTCAGCCAACTTTTTTCCTAATTCAGAACCAGAAGCAATTTCCTCTCTTAATAAATCCCCAGTAGAAATTTGAACCAATTTATATTTATCCATCACTGCTTGCGCAACAGTACCCTTACCAGCCCCAGGAGGCCCTAAGAAAATCAAATTCAAAACCATTTTTTGCTCACCTAAAATAAGGGGAGGGAATTAATTTATAAACTCAATTTTGGTTAAACAAACTTCTCAATAGTTTAATTTTAATAATAATTGAATTAATTATTTGTGGAATTTGTTAGTAGTGATTAAATTTAATTATCTAAATTAATTTACAAAATAGCTTATAATTAAATTCAATTATTTAAATTAATTTTCAAAATTTATTAAAAAACTTTTATATCAAAAACTACTTGTTCTTTTACAGGAGAAAATTGCCTAACCCGTGCAGTTCTAATGATCTCCACTTTTCTCTTAGATTTTTTTGCTTCACTCATTATTTGTTCAGTGGGAGTATTCATATCCCCTTTTACAACAATTTCATAAAAATGAATTACCCCATTTGGTTTGATACACGCAAAAGCTTCTTTTAAGAATTGATAACCCGTATGAGGAAGAGGCATTGCAAT
>MWBC01000103.1 GCA_002068885.1 archaeon ADurb.Bin336 | reverse complement strand
ATTCGCTTTTTTTAATCTCCTTTTTTTTTATAATTTTTTTGTTGATTTATTGATTTTTTTTTTATTCTTATTACCAATTTTTTGTTGATTTATTAATTTCTTTATTTTTTTGTTTTAATTTTTTTTATTTTTTCCAAAAATATTAAATACTTCTTTATTCCTCTCTAGTTCATGCAAGAAGATTTTAATCAAAGCCCTGCTGTTCTTGGTAGGGATTTAAAGGACTTGGCCAAGTATGGTTCTCAAGGAACTGCTTACCTTGGGAAAGTAGTTATGTCTAGTGGAGAAAAACCTGTTCTTGGGAGAAAAGTTTTGGTGGATGTTTCCCGCCCTCACTTAATGCTTATTTGTGGAAAGAGAGGAGGAGGAAAATGCGTAACTGGGGACACTGAAGTTTTGCTTGAAGATGGTTCTTTAGTTCAAATAAAAGATTTAGAAAATGATTCGAGAAAAATAATTGCGTTAAATGATTCTTTCAAATTGAATGCAGAGAAAAAGGATTCTTTTTTTCAAAGGGAAGTTGATAAGGTAATTAAATTAAGAACAAAAACCGGTAGAGAAATTACCCTAACCCCAGAACACCCTCTCTTAACCATTAATGGTTGGAAGCCGGTTAGTGAATTAAGTAAAGGTTTTAGGATTGCTGTTCCAAGAAAAATAGGTTTTTTTGGAAATAATTTTTTAACAGAGGCCCAAGTAAAATTAATTGCTTATTTAACTACTAAAGGCCATACTAAGAAAAAAAGTGTTTGTTTCAATAATTTTGATTGTGCTATTCAAAATGATTTTGAAAAATCGGTTAAGGATTTTGATGAGATTTTGTGTGTAAAAAAAATTATGGGTGTGGAAGGACAATTCAGAGTAGTTAATTCTAAACCCAAATTAATTGTGAAAAAATTGTTGAGAGAAAATGAGGGGGTTGTAAAGAAAGGGGCAAATACTTTGCGTGATTGGTTAATTGGATTAGGGGTTTATGAAAAACTATCTCTTGAAAAAGAATTGCCTAAAGAAGTGTTTTCATTAAATGAACAAAAAACTTCTCTTTTGTTGAACAGAATGTTTTCCTGTGCTGGTTCTATTTTGAGTGAGGGTAAAGGGGTTAGGATTAGTTATTCTTCTAATTCAAAAAAATTAATAATGCAAGTACAACACTTATTGTTAAAATTTGGAATAATTTCTACTCTAAAAAACAAAGTAATTAATCTTAACGAGAAATCATTTAACTCATTTGAATTAACAATTGAAGAAATTTTTTGTAAAGACTTTGTTGACAAAATAGGGTTCTTTGGAATTAAAGAGAACAAGCAAAAAGAATTGCAATTTTTGTTCAAAGAAAAAAAATTTAATTCAAACAATGATACTATTCCTAAAGAAATTTGGGATTTATACACTCCAAAAAATTGGGCCGAAGTTGGAAGAAAAATGGGTTACAAGCACCCAACATCTTTAAGGGAAAGTATTTTTTATTCTCCTACAAGACAAAAACTTTTACAAATCGCTGTAGCTGATGAGAATGAATTAGTGCAACAATTAGCAAATAGTGATGTTTATTGGGATGAAATAGTTTCGCTTGAAGAAATCAATCAAAGAACAAAAGTGTATGATATTTCTGTTCCCACTAGCCACAATTTTGTTGCAAACAATATTATAATTCACAATAGTTACACGCTAGCTGTTTTGATGGAGGAAATGGCTAGACTTGACCCCGTGATTAAGAATCGTGTTTCTGCAATTACTATTGATACTGTTGGAATTTTTTGGGGGTTGAAGCTCTCCGCAGGAAATGATGCGGATTTAAAAGAGTGGGATTTATCTGCTCAA
>MWBC01000102.1 GCA_002068885.1 archaeon ADurb.Bin336 | reverse complement strand
GGAGCTGGAATAAAACTCAAAATATTGAATTCAAATAATTATTTAGTATTTGCTCATTTGTCTCACAAGTTAAAACTAAAAATAGGGGATGAGTTTTCTAAAGGCGAAATAATAGCAAAAACTGGCAAGATTAGTGAGAATGGGGGTTGGTATCCTCATTTACATGTGCAAGTATTTAACAAAAAATTTGATGATGCTTATTCTAATGATTTGGATTTAATGGATGGGTATTTACCAAAAAAACACTCTCACTTAAAATATGTAATTAATCCAATGGATTATATTAAATTGAAAAAATAATAGAAATCAGTTTTCGTTTTTTATACATAATAAATAAGTTTTGTTAAAAATCACTTTATTAATTTAAATAAAATAAGAAAGATTAAAGTATAAGGTTCTAGAATTAATATATATGAAACCAGTGCTTGGATTAAAAATTGAATACTTGCCTATTAATAGTAAAGAAAGTGGGGAAAAAGTTTTTGTAACAAATATAAAAGTTGCTTTAGGAACTATTTCAAAAACATTTATTACTTCTCCTTTAATTAGGGATTCTTTAGCACAAGCTAAGATGAATGAAGGGGCAAAATTTGGGGGAATTGTTGCGAGGTATGATAATATAAAAAAAGAACTCATATTTACTTCATACTATCCTATTCCCGAACACATGGGGACTCCAAACCCTATTTTTGTTGGAAAAGGAATTGCTGCAAGAATTGAGGCGAGGGTTGAAGAAAGGGCTAGAAAAGTTTTTCCTGAGTTTGAAACTGTACTTCATTTTAATCCATCTAGGTTTAGACAAGAACAATTAAAGAACAGAGGATTTAGTGTTTGGGAAATAAATAAAGGAATTAAACAGAGTGAATTTACAAAAAATCTGAGAAATAAACTCGCTAATGACTTGAAAGCAAAAAGAAAAATTAAGTAAACGTTTTTATATAAAAAACACCTCTCATTTTAAAATGGATGCGAGTGATTGGGATTTAGTTGCAAAGGATTACTATGCTGAAGTAATTAGTCCACTAAAAGATTGTGTAAAAAATCCTCTTCTAAAAGAATTAGAGGAAAAAGATTTTTCAAATAGCGTTGTTCTTGATGCAGGGTGTGGAGTGGGTAGGTTACTTCCATTACTCTCAAAAAAGTTTAGGGAAGTGCATGCAAAAGACTTTTCTAGTGAAATGATTAAACAAGCAACTAAAAAATCAGAAAAATTGACTAATGTTAATTGCTTTGTTAAGGATCTAAAAGAGTGTAATGGGGAAGAAGAGAAGTACGATGTACTAATTAGTGTTAACTCTCTACTAGACCCAAGCATCTTAAACATAACAAAGGGTATTGAGGCTTTTTTTTCTTCAATAAAAAAAGGAGGGGTGTTTTATGGAATTTTGCCTTCAATGGAATCCTACCTCTACCAAGGAATACTAATGTTTGACAAGAAAGCAACTACTATTGAAGAAGAAGAAAAAGTGATTGAAGAAGTTAACAAAAAACTAAGAGTAGATAGTTTTGATTATAATTTAGGTTTAATTGATTTTGACGGGGATAAACAAAAAGCGTTTTACAGATTCGAACTCTGGTACAGATTCAAAAAAGCGGGTTTTAGTAACATTCAAATAGGAAAAGTTTTGTATGATTGGAAAGAATGGAGAGAAGCAGGTCAAACATATTTTCCAAAAGAACACCCGCCCTGGGATTGGTACTTAAAGTGCGAGAAAAAGAATTAAATTTTTTTTAAAAACTAATTTTAAATTAATTTTCAAAAATAAATAAATCCTCAATCTTTGTTTTTAGGGCAACCGCTACATCATGAGCAAGTTTTAGGG
>MWBC01000101.1 GCA_002068885.1 archaeon ADurb.Bin336 | reverse complement strand
ATATCCTTGAAAACTGTAGGACTATTACAATTAATGTTGCAATCTGGTATACTTATTCCCGTTCATGAACGAAGCGAAACATTCTTATTTGACAGAATTTTAACTGATATTGGAGACAATCAATCTATTGAAAATCATTTAAGTACATACAGTTACCGATTAAAAAATATGAACTATTTTTTGAAGAAATGTAACAATAAAACACTTTTTTTAATCGATGAATTTGGTACAGGTTCTGATCCAGAATTAGGAGGTGCTTTGGCAGAAATTTTCTTAGAAGAATTCTATCATAGAGAAGCCTTTGGAATAATTACGACACATTATTCCAATTTGAAAATATTGGCTAACGAACTGCCTTTTGCAACCAATGCCAACATGCTTTTTAACGAAAAATCGCTTGAACCAATGTATAAACTAGTTTTAGGTCAAGCAGGTAGTTCATTCACTTTTGAAGTGGCTCAAAAAAATGGAATCCCTTTTGGATTGATTAACCGTGCCAAAAAGAAAATTGAAGTGGGAAAAGTGCGTTTTGATAAAACTATTGCTACACTTCAAAAAGAGCGTTCTAAGATGGAAAAAACTTCTCAAACTCTTAAAGAGGAAGAGTTAAAAGCTCGAGAAGAAAGTAAAAAAATGGAGAGCATCAATGTAAAAATAAAACAAAAACTAGAAAGCTATCAGGAGCTGTATGATAGCAATCAAAAGACGATTTACATAGGTCAAAAAATAGAAGATTTAGCTGCTAAATATTTTAATACCAAAAATAAGAAAGAGTTACTCTCAGAATTTCTTAAGATAATCGAAATAGAAAATTCCAAGCGAACTAAAAACAATAGTAAAGAAGCAAAAATACAAGCCCAAAAGAAAAAAGAAATCGTTCAAGAAGTTGAAGTGAAAGTTGAAGAAATTAGAGTTGCAAAAAAAGAGAAAAAAATCAAAGCTAATTTAATCGTAGAGAAACCGAAACCCATTCTTAAAGTAGGAGATCGTGTAAGAATGTTTGACGGAAAAGCGGTAGGAAGTATTGATAAAATTGAAAAAAGTAAGGCAGTTGTCAATTATGGTGTATTCACGTCAACAGTCAATATAGAAGCGTTAGAATTAGTAGAAGCAAAAAAGAATTAATAAACACATCATTTTTAGTAATCAATTGTAGTAAAATATTGAAAATTATGCTTGACCTTCCTAAAAACAAAAAAATTATTCTTTTTGATGGAGTATGCAATTTGTGTGATTCACTACTTCAGTTTGTAATACACCATGATAAGAAAGATGTCTTTCGTTTTGTAGCCTTACAATCGCCTCTAGGACAAAAAATTGTTAATCATATTGGTATTCAGAATAAAAATATAGACAGTATTATTTTATACGTTCCCGGAGTAGCCTATTATTATAAATCTTCTGCTGCACTGGAAATAGCAAGAGAACTCGGAGGTTTTTTTCATTTAGGAACAATTTTCAAAATCATTCCTACTGTTTTACGAAACCATATATATGACTATGTTGCTAAGAATCGTTACTCTTGGTATGGTAAAAAAGCGAGTTGTATGATACCAACACCAGAACTAAAATCAAAGTTTTTAGAATAAAAAAACTCCTTAATTACTTAAGGAGTTCATTTAAACCAATAAATCAATGATTATTGTTTGATTATTTTTTTTGTAAAACTACCCGCATCAGATGTAACACTCATCATGTAAACTCCAGTTGCCAATTCAGCAACATTTACTTGTGCTTGTGATACTTTATTAAATCCTCTTTGCATTACTACTCTACCATTTAAATCTTTAATGGCAATTGTGCTAATTAAATTATTTGCAGAAGAAATAGAAAGTAAATCTTTAGTAGGATTTGGCGAAACTGTAAATTTATTAGCTACAAATTCATTAGTTGAAAGTACAGAAGTAAGTTCAATTGTA
>MWBC01000100.1 GCA_002068885.1 archaeon ADurb.Bin336 | reverse complement strand
ACAAAATCAATTCTAAAAAAAGCAAATCCCATCCAAAAACAAAATAAAATTTCACCAAAGCTACCACAATAAAAACTAATTTAAATAACAAAAAACCATTTAATTAATTGATTAAAATGAAGCGAACAACAAAAAAGAAAAAAGTTGTTAAACAAAAAAAACAAAACAAAGAAAAAAATTGGTTTACACTAGAAGCCATGATAAAACTAGGAATAATATTTTTCACAATCCAACTAATTGGTTTACTTGTCGCACACAACCTCTACACCCAAGGATACTCCCAAGCATTATTCACTGAAAATATTAATGACGCAATCAATGGAATTTATTTATTTGGAATGATTATAGTTACAACAATAATTTTTCTTTTAATAGTTAAATTCAAGCGAACAAAAAAATTGTTGTGGGGAGTAGAAATGCTGGCCATATTCACTACCTCCTCAATAGTGTTTACCTCTTTTTTTCCAAACAATTACTTAATATCACTACTCCTAACTACAATAGTTTTTGCTTTAAGATACACTCAAATAAAAAATTATACAACAAGAAGCCTTGCAGCAGGAATAGCAATTATGGGAGCAGGAGCTTATATTGGAATAAGCATAGGAATGATCCCAATAGTTATTTTCATCACAATCCTCTCCCTCTATGATATAGTAGCAGTATTTTTTACAAAACATATGGTGCAAATAGGAAAAGAATCCACTCAAAACAACTACGCATTCACAATAGCAATCCCAACAAAAGAACACCACTTTGAACTAGGAAATGGGGACTTAGTAATCCCCCTAGCACTAGCTTCAAGCATACTAACAAGCGGGCCGTTCACAAACAATTGGGTAATTAGTGGATTAATTATTTTAATGAGTTACTTAGGAATTGTTATAAGTTTACAATTTGTTTCAAAATACAAAACACCAATGCCTGCACTCCCCCCACAAGTATTATTAATGCTAATAACCCTCCTCTTAGGAATGCTTTTAGGCATTTAAAAAACAAAACTACCTTTGTGAAGCAATTTATATAAGTTTTGTTAAAAGAATTAATTTATTACAAAAAGAGGAATAAGATGAATAGTTACGAAGAATTGCTTTCAAAAGCGTATAATAGTATTCCAAAAAAAGCATTAACACAAGAAAGATTTGAAATGCCTAGAGTGGATTCTTTTTTTCAAGGAACAAAAACAATAGTAAGAGGATTCAATCAATTAATGGATACCATGAGAAGAGACAAAAAACATTTTACAAAGTGGTTAATGAAAGAAACAGCACTACCGATAAGTGAAGTGAATAACCAATTAATAATAAATGGAAAAGTAAATTCATACCAATTAAACAAACTAATTGAATCATATTATAAGCAATTCATATTTTGTCCAGAGTGCAAAAGACCTGATACTAAAGTAATAACTGAAGGCGGAACAAAATTATTAAAGTGTGAAGCGTGCGGAGCTGTAAAATCAGTTATGGGTTTATAAAAATAAATTCAAAAAAATATAGTGATTAAAAAAGATGATTGCAAAGATTCATGAGATTGATTATAGAACAATTCTTGCAGTATGTGATAAAGAACACTTAGGCAAAGAATTTGAAGAAGGAGAAATTTTTTTTAAAGTAAGCGAAAGATTTTACAAAGGGAAAGAAGTTACAAAAAAAGAGCTTGAGGAATTATTACAACAAGCAGATTCTATTAATTTATTTGGAAACAAATGTGTAGAAGTTGCACTAAATCAAAAACTAATAAGTGAAAAAAATATTATTTTAATAAAAGGAATAAAACACGCACAAATTTACAGAGTTTAAAAAAATAATCCAAAAGAGAGGTTTTAATACTTTAACTAAAAATAATTAATTATATAATTGGTGAGAAAATATAGCAAACTTTAATTCACAAAAAAGAAAAAATCAAATGAGTACAAAGAAGAAATCTA
>MWBC01000099.1 GCA_002068885.1 archaeon ADurb.Bin336 | reverse complement strand
TAATTTTAATCAACACCAATTTTTTCGGAAAATCAATTAGAAAAAAAACATCAGTATTTGATTCAAAATCAGCTTTCTTTCCAAGCTCATCCTCAATTTTTTTTACCAACTTTGTTTGAATAGTAAATTTATAATGACTCTTCTCTGCACTCTCCATCAAAGCCGGCCAAGAAACTCCTAATTTAAAAGTGGAGAATTCAACTTCCCCCACAACTTCCTTAATTTTTGAAAAAAGTATTTCTACTAAATCATTTTCAAAAAAACCATCAAAATCAAAACTTGTTGCATAGTGAAACTCAGCGCTTTTTACTTTATCCCTAAATTGAAGTTCGTGAAGAAGAGATTCATATTTTGCAAGAGATTCTGTTAAAGTTAATGCACTCATAAAAACACTTCTAAAACAAGCTAATAAAAAAGTTAGTAATTTTTAAAAATAAAAAAAGTTCTCTTTTATTTTAGAGAACTTTTCAAATTACTTTTTATTCATTCCAATGTACCAAATTTGCTTTAGTCCAATAATTAGTGCTGCTGGAACTGCTAAAGCAACTGTGTTTTGGAATAATGCAGTTATTAACACTGAAATTGCAGGAATTAATGTAGCTAATTGTTGAACGGTTATTGGCCCAATCATTGAAACAACAATAACTGAAATCAATAACTCCATTCTTTGCTTTTCATTGATATTAAATACTCCAACAATTATTCCAAGGATTATTAACACCAAAGTGATTAAACCTGCAGCTCCTTGAACAACTGAAGGTGCAATCCAAGCAACAAAAGCTAGAACAACACACAGAATAACTCCTGCTAGGAAAGCTAATCCACCCAATTTTTTTAAATCCAAAAAAACACACCTCCTCTAACTAAATAGATAATTTAACTTAATAAAAAACTTTAGTTGAACAAAAAATATGAATTTGAACAATATCATATTGAGATAATCACTATTACTAATTATAATTTACTAATACAATATATTACCAACACAATAATCCCAATAATTTTATTAATACAAATTATTACCCACACAATACCGCCAATACAATATTATTACCAACACAACATTACTACCAACACAATATTACTAATTGAAAATATTAATAGTGGAAAGATTCTGTTTGGTGAGCTAGCACCGCTTGCTCTATTTGTACTTTCTCAAGTTCTGTTAAATTCAAAGAATCATCAAAACAATAAGCATTCATCAAACCCCTCAAAAAAAGAACTCTTTTTAATGCTTGAATTTTTTTTCCAGTAGGATAAGATTTTTTTATTTCATTAATCCTAGCATCATTAAGCAAATATCTCCTCATATCCATCCCACCCATTGATTCAGCAAGCTCTAAGAAATAACTAGGAAATATTAAAGAAGAATTACAAGCAATTCCACAAAACCCATTCCTCAAACAATAAAAAGCCATATCCTTACTAGCTTCAAATAATTTTGTTACTTGCTTCAAAGTAGTTAATTCATTAATATAATCAATATCTTTTGAATACTCTATAATCCCAATAAACCTCTCCCAAGTAACTATTTTTTCTAACCAAGGAACAGGAATAATTGCTCCACTCAACCTAACATCATCATAAATCAAAAAATTTGCTTTAGTGTGTCTAAAAAGATGATCAAAAAAATCAATGAAACTAAGTTCATCTTCAAGAACTGATTTTGATAAAGAAACAACACAATAATTAGTAAAATTCTCTGCAAGCTCCACTAACTCAACCGTTTCATCAAAATCCCTTCCAAAACAACCCGCAAGAATAAAACCCTTCCCATTAACTTCCTTAAAAACTACTTCAAGAATTGCTTTCTTTTCCGCAATGGACAAAAATTCTTGTTCGGAATAAGGCCCAAACAAAAAAAAGTTTGTTACCCCCTTATTCATCAACCTAGCAACAAGGGTTTTTAGGGAAAGAAGATCAAGTGATTTATCTTTATTCAAGGGAGTAACTAGAGGAACAATCAAACCAGAAAGATTAATTGGGTTAAGGGAAACAACTTTTCGCTTACCAAAAAAACCCATTTT
>MWBC01000098.1 GCA_002068885.1 archaeon ADurb.Bin336 | reverse complement strand
CTTAACTGAACGCTTTCATTTAGTGATTTTAAGATTTGTTTTGTTTCATCCGGGTTTATAACATAAATTGCTTTAGCAAATTGATAATATAAATCAGATTTGTATAATTTATTTTTAGTAGCATATTCTTTTTTTACCTCATTATTTAAAAGCGACTCAACTTCTTTTGTTGATTTTAAGTTATAGGTTGCCTCAAAAGATGCAATAGCAGAACTTAGCCCACTTAAATCATTTTGCAGATTGGTAACAGTCGTATCTTTTACTTTGTAGTCAATAACTAGTGAATCACATAGTATTTTTGCTTTTTGAAACTTGCAATTGTCAAGATAGGTTTGAATTTGCTCCTTATCAGCTTTAATTTTTTTTGACAGATATTTTTGATAAGCCTCTTCCTTAAGTTTTTTTTCGATTTCTTTTCTTGAGTGTTCAAGTTTGTTTTTTAGCTGTTTGTCACTTGAATTAATAATATAGGCTTCTCTGTACTTGTCACGAGCCTTTTCATAATCACCGGCACTCATTGCATCATCGCCTTCTTGTACAAAACGGGTTAAAACTTTTTGTTCAGCTATTTTTTGTTTTTCATTTTCAGAAAGTAATTCATTAATAATTTTATTAGCATCAATTTCAACTTGAACAATTTGTTTAAAGTCATTCAAAGTGTCATGATCGGTTACTCGTGCAAAACGAATAGTTTGAATCTGGAGTTGCCATGTTGAATCTCTGTTAACAATTACCTCAAATACCCTTTCTGTTGGTTGAATAAAGGAACTATTCTTTAAGGCAGTGTTGTACTTTAGTTCTGTATAAACTTTGTAGTAATAAAAGCTTCTTCTCTTTAAAGAAGAAATATTCTTGATAGTAATTGAAACACTGGTTTCATCTTCTTTAGCTTTTTGTAATTGAGTGTTAACAAGTCTTAAGTAATCTCCCACAAATAAATCTTGAGTGGGAAAAGTGGTGTCTGCCCCAATAAAAAGGTCGTTTTCTATTAGAGAGTTTTCATTGTAAAAAAGACGGTTTGGATACTTTAATTTAGCTTCATTCGAAATATTTCCAAGAATCCTTTCACAAAGGTTTGCTTCTGTAGATTCATTGGATAATAAGTTAATTAGGTTTTCAAATTTTGGAATTAAAAAATTTTTTATTTGATAGCTAAACTCAAGGGTATCTCTTGTAGTTATAATATCTTTATTAACGGTGTTTGTGTTTTGGGAATAAGTAAGCAGAGGAAGAATAGTTCCCGAAAAAACTAAAACGAGTAAAAATTGTAAAAAATATTTCTGCTTCATTAAAGGTTTTGTTTGAGTTTTAAATAATTACAGATTCAGCATATTAAGAATTTGATGTTTATATTTTTTTTTTGATTCACTTGTGGCAGTTTGTAATCTGGAAATTAGCCATCCCGAATTTTTTGATGTGCGGTTATAGTATTTTATTTCAAGTGCCCATCCGGGGAGTTGAAGTAGGTGATAATTAATTTTGTCGAGATTAATAAATTTAATTTGTTTGTTGTTTATTAAGATGAGCAGTTTTTTTAGCTCAAACGGAATAGGTTTGGTAGTTACATAATCAAGAGCACTGTTTCGGTTTTCAAAAAACTTAAAAAGTTCTGAAAATTGTAAAGCATGACTTACTGGAGAGAAAAATTTTGTTCCTCTGTGGTTTTTAATAAACAAACTATCATTAATGACAGCAATACTGTCGTTTACAAAACTTGATTTTAAAATACCTCCTTCAGCAGCAATTATTGACCATTTAAATGCATTTTGTTGTGTACGTTCAACCTTTAGAGTTAATTCAATAGTTGAGATTTTCTTTTTATAGAGAACTTTACAATAAAGTTTTGCATACCAGTTGTCATCAAAATAGCTTAAATATAGTGGGTGGATAGAATCAATACAACTTTTAACAAATAAAAAAGATGTTGAAATATCCTTAGGCTCTTTAAAAATTTCAAAGTTAAATAAACTACGTATAAGTACATCTCTTGTTAATTGTATATCTGGTTTTTGGTTTTGAATATAATTAAG
>MWBC01000097.1 GCA_002068885.1 archaeon ADurb.Bin336 | reverse complement strand
TTTTCCCCACTTCCATTAAAACAAGGATTGAAACTCAAGCGAGAGCCTGGAACGCCGTAAAAACGATTTTATTTTTTCCCCACTTCCATTAAAACAAGGATTGAAACCTATTAGCAAACTAAGAAACGCTCTTGAATGATATTATTTTTTCCCCACTTCCATTAAAACAAGGATTGAAACGAAATGAGCGAGGACAGAAAAAACGAGTTTCTTTTATTTTTTCCCCACTTCCATTAAAACAAGGATTGAAACATGATATTAATATCATTCAAGGGATAATAAAAGTCAAATTTTTTCCCCACTTCCATTAAAACAAGGATTGAAACAAAAAAAGTACGAATAAAATTAAGTAAAAAAATAAAATTTTTTCCCCACTTCCATTAAAACAAGGATTGAAACCAGAATGTCGTGTAAAAAATATAGTGTTGTTTGTTTTATTTTTTCCCCACTTCCATTAAAACAAGGATTGAAACAGCTATTTCAAAAATTAAAAGTACAAAATATCAAAATTTTTTCCCCACTTCCATTAAAACAAGGATTGAAACGTTGAATGTTCTCTGTTTTCATTAGCTCCGCTTCTGATTTTTTCCCCACTTCCATTAAAACAAGGATTGAAACTCGAATATATTCCTGTATCATTCATTACTTCTTTCAATTTTTTCCCCACTTCCATTAAAACAAGGATTGAAACTCCCCTATTTTTTTCCTAAAAGAAGGGAGTGAGTTAAATTTTTTCCCCACTTCCATTAAAACAAGGATTGAAACTTGAGTTAAATTGTAATTTCCTACTATTGCAATAAATTTTTTCCCCACTTCCATTAAAACAAGGATTGAAACTAACCGTTGATTTTGCTGGAGAGATATTGAGTTAAAATTTTTTCCCCACTTCCATTAAAACAAGGATTGAAACTTGCATTTCACAAGCCATATAGGTATTAATATATAGATTTTTTCCCCACTTCCATTAAAACAAGGATTGAAACGTGGAAAACTTTGTGAAATTGTGGAAAACTATTATATTTTTTCCCCACTTCCATTAAAACAAGGATTGAAACTTAAATCTAAAATCTACTTGTATTATTTCTGGGTAATCTATTTTTTCCCCACTTCCATTAAAACAAGGATTGAAACTTAATATATTTTATATATATTATATCATTCTAATATAATTTTTTCCCCACTTCCATTAAAACAAGGATTGAAACGTACTTTTTTCCCATTACCTCCTTATAAAATTAATATATTTTTTCCCCACTTCCATTAAAACAAGGATTGAAACCAAAAAAGTCAATCTGTGATAGTATGTAGAAGTCGGATTTTTTCCCCACTTCCATTAAAACAAGGATTGAAACTCCACTAAGGAATCGCTATCAATTATAATTTTTTGGTATTTTTTCCCCACTTCCATTAAAACAAGGATTGAAACATTTTTCTACTAACATACCTTTTCACCTCCTTATTATATTTTTTCCCCACTTCCATTAAAACAAGGATTGAAACATAGCTTTATGGTTGAATTGATACATACAAGCTATAATTTTTTCCCCACTTCCATTAAAACAAGGATTGAAACTAAAATTAATATTTTATTCTAATATATAAGCTAATCTAATTTTTTCCCCACTTCCATTAAAACAAGGATTGAAACTATACATCATCAGGACCTATTCCTATACATCATCAGATTTTTTCCCCACTTCCATTAAAACAAGGATTGAAACCCATATTTTTAAAATTTTGTCAACAACTTTTTAAAATTTTTTCCCCACTTCCATTAAAACAAGGATTGAAACTTCGTATAACCAAGAATATTTTGTTTTTATTCTTACATTTTTTCCCCACTTCCATTAAAACAAGGATTGAAACAAAAGGTATTTCCGTTCTGTATGAGTAACCTCAAGGTATTTTTTCCCCACTTCCATTAAAACAAGGATTGAAACTTTGTTATCATTGTGAATAAAATCACTATAATAGCAAGAATTTTTTCCCCACTTCCATTAAAACAAGGATTGAAACAAAATATATAATGCAACAAGAAATAATACATAATTTTATTT
>MWBC01000096.1 GCA_002068885.1 archaeon ADurb.Bin336 | reverse complement strand
CCTACCATCCTTACCATCCTTACCATCCCTACCATCCTTACCATCCCTACCATCCAAACCAGGCTTACCAGGCTCACCATCCTTACCATCCCTACCATCCAAACCAGGCTTACCAGGCTCACCATCCTTACCAGTATTTTCATTTATTACAGTAGTCTTATTTTCATTCAAATTTGTAATTTCAGTCTTGTTGGTTCCATCAATAGCTTTTTTCTCAGTATTAGTAACACCTGTTTTTTTAGGAGGAGATTTGGCTCTACTTACACCACTAGACCTAGAACTACTTCCAGAGCCACTTTTATCATCAATAGTTTGTTTACCAAATTTACCATCCCCATCACCTATTTGATTTACAATAGCTTTAGCCCTTTCCCCAATATTGACACTATTATTATAAAATTTCACAGGTCCTTTACCCGCAACATCCTTTGCCCTATTAAGCAAATCAGCATAAACTCTCTGACCTTGATCAGAAAGCCAAGGATGTTGTTTACCATCAAACCCTATAACATATTTAACTACACCATTTTCGTAAACAAGATTATCTCTAACAGATCCCCATACAGCTTCATTAATCGCTTGTTCAGTAAAAAGAGCATAAACAGAACTTGAAAATAAGGTTAAAAATATTGCAAATACAATAACTAATATAAATTTACCCAATCTCATTCAACCAACCCTCTTTCATCACAATAAATAATATCTTCATAAATTGAAGTCCAAGCATAATTCAAACTAGTCCAAGAACCATTAAAATCATAATCTATTACTAACACATCATAATTCAAATAATAATTATAATTTTTCTCACTTAAATCAATCATACTATTACTAATATCGTCAAACCCTATAGTAAAATCAGGATAATGATTGCTAACAAAATCACAATACACTCTTTCATCATTCGAAAGCAGTGCCCTTGAATTTGATTGAATCACTGAATTAAATTTTTTAGAAAAATTAGCTAATAAAATATTTGTGCTAATTTCTGCTTGATAAATATCAATTAAAGAACTAAATTTAGCATACCTCTTTGAATCAAGTTCATTTTTTGACCAATCTCTTAACTCATTTAAATCATTTGCAAATGTAAGCAACTTATCTTTTGAATAAACTAATCTCAATTCATTCGAATCACCAACAACTAATTCGTTCGTTCTAAAATGAATCACATTTATATCACTAAGTGCAAAGAGATTAGCTAAAGCTAAATACTCTTTATCCTCATCAGATTGAATTGGAGTAGAAGGAATAACTGGATTTTTAGTAAAATAAAAATAACCTGCTATAAACAACACCAAAATTAGAACAATTATCACTAAATTACGCCACTTTTTGTCCATTTAATCACTCAAAAAAAATAACTTACTACAGAATAGAGTTGAATAGTAGTATAAAAACTTTCCTTTAAAGTTTTTTTTAGAAAAAAAATAGTGTTTTGTTGATTGACGAAGTTAATTAACTCAATTTAAATATTCATTTGTCTTAATTAGTTTAGTTGAGTTGAAGAAAAATGGTTAAGATTATTGATAAGAAAGTTGCTTTGAGTAGTGAAGAACTCAAGTTGCTTGGAGAGGGAAAAGAGTACGAGTTAATCCCCAACCAAAAAGGAGTTTTTTTACTAATTGAAAAACAAGAACTAGCAAAAAAAGAGGGGAAAGAGGTTTGTGTAAGCGTGCCTCACCACGAAGATTTAATTAATTTGTTAGAAGAAGAAAAACAACAAGTAATTGGATTAATAAAAAAAGAAAAACTATCTGAACTCGTTGAAGGAAGATTAGAAGAAAGGTTAAATGAGAAACAAAAAAAAGCATTGAGTGAATTACTTAAAGAAGGAGTTGTGTTTGTATTCAAACTAAATGAATCCTACAAGAAAGGGGTTTATAAATTAAGAGAAGAAACAAAAAACAGTGGAGTGAAAGAATCCAAGAATTTTAACGCAATAGAAAAAAATAGTGAAGATTATAATTTAGAACAAGATGGTTTTTTAGTAGCAAAAAATCTTGGAAAAGCAAGAGCACTATCTTGTGAATATGAGGGACAAATAAAAGAAGGGATGTTAAAAGGAATTAGCACATTTGACAAGAATTATTACTTAATAGAAACTGATTTGCTTGAAGAAGGAATAATTAAAATACT
>MWBC01000095.1 GCA_002068885.1 archaeon ADurb.Bin336 | reverse complement strand
GAAACAATAAAACTAAAAGTTGCAGAAGCACATGAAGAATTTGTTGGAAAAAACATAGTTACAATAAACATTAAAACAAAACAAAAACTACAACTCGTATCCGGAGACATCATAATGATCTCTGGAAAAAAAACAACAGCTGCACAAGTATGGCCAGAAAAAGACATTAACTCTCCAGAGAATATTATAAGAATGGACCAATATATTAGACAAAACGCAGAAGTATCAATAGGTGAATTTGTTAACATTACAAAAATAGAACCACCAGAAGCACAAGAAATAATAATAACACCCACACAAGAAATAAATTTTTTATTTGAAAACTATGATTTAGTTATTAAAAAAAGTTTTCTTGGAAGACCATTTATTGCTGGAAATACAATTATAATTAATGTGTTTGGAACAAATTATTCATTTCTTATTACACAAACAAAACCAACAGGATGTGTACTATTAACAGAATTTACAAACTTTATTGTAAACAAAAAACCATTAAACATGCCTTCAAAAGAAATGATTGCTTATGAAGACATTGGTGGTTTAAAAAAAGAAATAGAAGCAATTAGAGAAATGGTAGAATTGCCTTTCAAAAAAGCGGAATTCTTTCAAAAACTAAATGTCACACCACCAAAAGGCGTTTTATTGTACGGACCACCAGGAACAGGAAAAACATTGCTTGCAAAAGCACTATCTAATGAACTAAAAGCAAACTTTATTGGTGTTGATGCCCCAGAAATCATGGCAAAATTTGTTGGAGAAGCAGAAGAAAGATTAAGAGACATTTTTAAAAACGCTGCACTAAAAGCAACAAAAGAAAACCCTGCAATCATTTTTATAGACGAAATTGATGCAATTGTTCCAAAAAGGGATGACCATTCATCTGAAGTAGAAAAAAGAGTTGTTGCACAATTGTTGGCATCAATGGATGGGTTAAGCACAAAATCAAATATAATTGTAATTGGTGCAACAAACAGAATAGATAATATAGATCCTGCACTAAGAAGGCCAGGAAGATTTGATAGAGAAATACAACTTGGCGTTCCAAATGAAAACGAAAGATTAGATATTCTAAAAATTCATACTAGAAATGTGCCACTTGGAAAAGATGTAGACTTAAAAAAAATTGCAGAAATAACATATGGATATGTTGGTGCAGACCTTGCAGCATTAATTAAAGAAGCAGCAATAAATGCAATAAACAATGCAATAAAACAAATAAAAACACCATCAAAAGAAGAAGAAAAAAAAATATTAGAAAACCTATCTATAACTAATGATGATATTCAACATGCATTAAAACATATACAACCTACAGGTTTAAGAGAAGTATATATAGAAACGCCAGACATAGACTATTCAATGGTAGGAGCACTAAAAGAAGAAAAAGAAAACATGAAAGACATAATATATCTTTCTTTAAAAAAGAAAGAAGTTCTAGAAAAAATGAACATAAAACCACTTAGAAAAATATTAATATATGGGCCACCAGGTACAGGAAAAACAATGTTTGTAAAAGCAACTGCAAAAACATTTGGAGTAAATTTTATACACATAAAAGGACCAGAAATATTAGACAAATACCTTGGCGAAAGTGAAAAAGCCATAAGAAATATATTCAAAAAAGCAAAAGAAGTATCTCCTTGTATCTTATTTTTTGATGAAATAGATGCATTAACAGAAAACAAAAATGAATATATAAACTCTCCAAAAATACTAGATCAACTATTAGTAGAACTAGACAACATAAACAATAAAGAAATAATATTTATTGCTGCAACAAATAGACCAGAAAAAATAGATCAAGCATTTTTAAGAAGTGGAAGAATTGACAAAATTATTGAATTTAAAATTCCAAATGATTCACAAAGAAAAGAAATATTAGAACTATTATTGTCAAAAACACCAAACCAAAAAATAGATATAAATCAACTTGTAGAAAAAACAAAAGGATTTACAGGAGCAGATCTTTCACTATTAATAACAGACGCTGCACTTCTTGCCTTAAAAGAAAACAAATATAAAGAAACAAAAATTACACAAAAACATATTGATAAAACTCTAGAAAAAATGACAAATATTGGAAAAAACAATTCTGAAGAACAAGATGTTTTTGAAAACTTAAGAAAAGACAAAAACATAGCAAAGTATGTGTTATAACTATTTTTAATAAAAAAATA
>MWBC01000094.1 GCA_002068885.1 archaeon ADurb.Bin336 | reverse complement strand
AAAAATTAATCCCTGAAGATAATGTTCTAGCTAGATTAGTAACAATTTCTCTAAGAGGAGATACCTCAAATTCAAAAATTGGGTTAACCATGAGACAACCTTTCCTAGGAAAAGAAGATTGGGGAAGAATAGATGAGAAAGGGGAAAAGAACAAGAAGAATGCAAAGAAAGAAAAAGCAGCTAGAAAAGAAAAGAGTAAAGGAGAAAGCAAAGAATAAATTTTAAAAAAAGGGGAAGATGAAAAATGGCTGTAAAAGAAAAAGCTTGTAGAAATTGCAGATATGTTCTTGAAGAAGGAGACACTTGCCCAAATTGTAACGAAAAAGCATTCACTACTTTTTGGAGAGGATATGTAATGGTTCTAAATCCTGAACAATCAGAAATAGCAAAAAAAATGGGTATAACTAGAAGAGGAAGATTTGCACTAAGATTAAGTAGATGAAATTTAGTGGGTGAACAAAATGGAAGTAAAAATAAAGGATAAAAGAAAAAACGAATTGTTTAATAGAACAGAAGTAATAGCTGAATTAGAAGAAAAAACAATTCCATCAAAAAAACAAATAAGAGAAAAATTATCAGCACTATTGAACACTCCTGCTGAAAACATTGCAATACAAAAAGTTGAAACAAAATTTGGTTCACCACACGCAAAAATATATGCTAGGGCTTACAATGACCAAGCAACACTAAAAAAAACTGAGAAAAAATATGTGGTAACAAGAAACTTTGGAAAAGAACAAAAAGCACCACAAGCAGAGGGAGATGCTCCTGCAAATTTTAAATAATAAATGATTATTAAAGGTGAAAACAAAAATGGCTAAAGAAAAAGTAAAAAAATTAAAATCAACTCAATATGATGTTTCGAGTGGAGTTCTAAAAAGAAAAACCAAATTCTGTCCAAAGTGCGGGCCAGGAGTATTCATGGCGGCACACAAAAACAGGTACGCGTGTGGGTTATGCGGGTACATGGAAAAAAGAAGCTAAAAACTTCTTTTTCTTATTCTCTAACAAATCCTTTAAATAATGAAACTCATTCTCTTTAATTATGGTTGATTTAATTTTAGCATTCCTAATGCTAATAATTCCTTTATTTTGGTTAAGGGTAATTAAAAAAAAGAGTTGGAAAAAAATAAAACAAGAACTACTACCAACAAAAAAAAATCCCTCCGAAGAACTAATTGGAGGAACAAAATTATTCTTTGCACTACTAATAGGGTCTATTTTGTTATCATTAATTTTTACTGTGAGTGGGGTAAATGACCTTGAAAAAGTAAGTGAAGTAATTGCAATAAATTCTCAAAACCTTGTATTGTATTTAGTTATAATTATAATAATGGTTTTTGTTGAAGAATTCTTTTTCAGAAGTTTTTTAATAAAACAAATAGGAGTCTTCCCCTCTTCACTAATTTTTGGAATCGCTCACGCAGGGTACTACTCAATCGCCCAAATAATAGGTGCATTTGCACTAGGATTAATCCTAGCATATTGGTTCAATCAAAATCGTTCAATCACCCAAAACTATTTAGGACACTTATTTTATAATTTCTTTGCAATTGCAACATACTTAATATTTAGGTAAATTAATGTTTAGGTAAATTGTGAATAAAAAAAATTCTAAAAAAATTGTGATTAATTAAATTGGTGAAAAAATGTTAACACTAGGAATAGAATCAACTGCACACACATTTGGGGTTAGTGTAGTTGAAAGTGATATTGATAAAGAAGATTACAAAAAAGCAACTTGCAAAATACTTTCAAACGAAAAAGATTCCTACACTACAAAAACTGGGGGAATGATTCCCAGAGAACTCGCCCAACACCACTACAAGTGTTCAACAAGTGTATTGAAAAATTCTTTAGAAAAAGCAAAAGTGAATCTAAACGAAATTGATTTAGTTTCATTCTCACAAGGGCCAGGAATTGGAAACGCGCTAAGGGTAGGAGCAATTACTGCAAGACAAATTGCACTCAAAATAAATGCTCCCTTAATTGGAGTGAATCACTGTGTAGCACACCTAGAAATAGGGCGAAAATTGTGCAATGCAACTGACCCAATACTACTTTATGCGAGCGGAGCAAACACCCAAATAATTTGCTACGAAAACTCTTACTACAGAGTGTTTGGAGAAACACTAGACACAGGGATTGGTAATTTCTTGGACACTTTTGGGAGGGAACTTGGATTAGGATTCCCAGCAGGGCCTACCCTAGATGAATTATATTTCAAAAGCAATTTAT
>MWBC01000093.1 GCA_002068885.1 archaeon ADurb.Bin336 | reverse complement strand
AAAAATAAATTTAATTTATTTGAATTTATTTTATTTTACTATTTTAGTTCACCAGTTTTTTGTAGTTCCCAAAGAGAAGAATAAATCCCATCCATATTTGTTAATTCTTTGTGATTCCCAATTTGTTCTATTCTCCCATTTTTCATAACCACTATTTTATCAGAGTTCATTATAGTGCTTAACCTATGAGCTATTATTAAAGTAGTTTTTCCTTTTATTAATTTTTCAAAAGCTTTTCTTACTTCATACTCTGTTCCAGAATCAAGAGAACTAGTAGCTTCATCAAGCACAAGTATTTTTTTGTTGGCCAAAATTGCTCTTGCAATACTCAATCTTTGCTTCTCTCCCCCAGATAATTTTATCCCTCTCTCCCCAACTAAAGTATTTTCTTTATCAGGCAAGTTGTTCACAAAATCAAGTAATTGAGCATTTTTAATTGCGGAAAAAACTTCTTTTCTAGTAGCATTTGGTTTTGAAAATAAAATATTGTTGTAAATAGAGTCATTGAATAAAACACACTCTTGAGGAACTATACTCAACTCATTTCTTAAAGATTTTTGAGTAACACTAGCAATATTTTTTCCATCAATTAGTATTTCTCCCCCTTGCACATCATACAATCTATAAAGTAATTTTACAATAGTTGTTTTGCCACTACCCGAAGGCCCTACAAAAGCAACTTTTTCTAAAGGATTAATTGTTAAATCAAAATTGTGTATTATTTGTTTTTTTGAATTATAATAAAAATTTACTTTTTTGAATTCTATTTTTCCTTTAGTTACCCTTATATTTTTAGCTCCCTTTTTGTCCTTAACTTCAGGTTGAATCTTTTTGTACTTAACTACTGAATTAAGATCAGCAAGTCCTTCATATAATCTTCTCACTCCCCAAAAAAATTCATACAAAGGTATAGTTAACCCAACATAACTAGTGTAAATGAAAACAACTGAACCAATTGTTAAATCTCCTGCTAAAAATCTAGTAAGTGAAAAATACATTATTGCAATAGTCCCTATTCCAATTATTAGAATGTGCCCCGCTTCTGTTCTATTGTAAGAATTCCAAAAATTAACCCACTTTTTCGCAGTAACATCAGCTATTTTTAAGAACAAGTTTTTCATCCTGTCTTCTTTTCCAAAGTGCTTTACTGTTTCAATGTTTGAAAAAGTATCGCTAATAAACGCTTTTTCATAGTCCTCTTGATCGTTTTTTGCGAGGTTTGCTAATTGTTGTTTTTTGAGTGAAAGAAAACTATAAGTTATGAACACTGCTGTCATTACTAGGACTACTATTGAAGAACTAACATCAAAAAAAGCTATTACAGAAAAACCAATTATTAATTTTATTATTAATGGCCCTCCGTGAAATGTAATAAAATCAGTTAAACTTTCAACGCTCCTCCCACTCCTAATTAATTTTGAAATCAAACTCCCAGTTCTATTTGAAGAATGAAACCTGTGAGATAAATCAATTAAATGATCAAAAATATCTTTTTTGATATCTTTCATCATTTCTACTTCCATTTTGTTCAAAAAAATTAATCTAATATATTTTATTGTTCCTGAAGCTAAAACCAAGATGAAAAAAAGCGCTCCTAAGAAAAGAGTTTGATTAATGAAAAAATCTTTGGTCACTTTGTTTGAAGCTAAATCCGTTCCTAAATCAATTACTGTTTTATAAATCCAGTTTTGTCCAAATTCAATTAAAAAAGCAATTGTGATTAAACACATTATTAACAAAAACATTGCCCAATATGGTTTAGCTATTTTGAAATAATACTTTAAACTATCTTTAAGAATTTCTTCTTTTTTTTCGTTTGAACTTAAACTTAGAATAGATTCAACCATAATGATTCAACTATACTAATTCATAGAAATGATTAGAAATAAGAACTATTCCATTAAACAAAAAATTTTCATTGACACAATTTTGATTAGTGCTTTTTAGTTTTTTATTATGCTTTTTCCTGTCATCCCAATTGGTTTTTTTATTTGTAAAATATCAAGCACTGTTGGAGCAATATCCCTTAACCCAGAATTTTTGTGTAGTTTAACTTTCTTGTATTTTTCTTCAGGAGAAACTAAAATAAAAGGAACTGGATTTAGAGTATGACTAGTACCCCACTTTTTGCTTTGATCTTCCACATTCCCATGATCAGCAAAAATTAGAGTAGTATAACCATTTGCTAATCCTACTTTAGTTATTTTCCCTGTGCACTCATCCACTGTTTCTACCGCTTTT
>MWBC01000092.1 GCA_002068885.1 archaeon ADurb.Bin336 | reverse complement strand
GCAGTAAAATTTTCTTCTAAAATTTTTCACTCAAATATTTTCAATGAACAAAAAATTTTGTTTAATTTAATTATCACTAATTATTTACTTGAAAAAAAAGGATTTCCTTTTGTAACTTTTTCAAAGAAAAAGTTTTTTCATTTTAAAAAAATTTTGGATAATAGCACAAATGAGAATTGTAAAGAACTTACAAAATTTTTTACAAAAGAATTAATTAAAAAACTTAAATCAAATTAAAAAAATATTTTGTTTTTAAGTAATATAATGAATTATTTTATTACTAATTCCGCCCCGTAATTTCTTTTTATTAATTCTTTCACTCTTTTCATTCTTGAATTGTTTTTCATTACTTTTGCTTTTGAAATAGAATTTAAATTAAGAACTATTTTTGAATCAGTTTTTTTTGAGGATAAATAATTCACTTCTAAAGCATTTGCAAAAACATCTTCTGCTTTTTCATATTCTGCGACAAATTCTACTCTTTTTTTTAAACTATTTTCTAATTCTTTTATATTCACTGCTTTTTTTCCAATTGCTTTTCCCATTAATTTGGATGGGATTAAAAATGACACTAAATTTTCTTCAATAATACAATCTTTTGGCATTACTCTTGTAAGTTGTTGTACTGCGTTCATCATTCTTATTTCTTCCATATTTAATTTTCTCATAAAAACACCATTGATTTATTTTATTAAAAAAAAGGAGTTACTTGAATTTTTACAATTCAAGTACTTTACTCTTTCCTTCATCAAGCACTAAAAGCACGGATATTGTGAATGGCTTTCCACACACACTCCCTAAAACTAGTCCTGCTTCAGAGTATTCATAAAACTTTTTTCCTTCTAAATTAGCTAAGTGTTTTAGTGATTCTTTTTCATTTGAAGGAATATTGTTGCTCACAATAAGCATTTTTCCTTCTCCCAAAAGTAATTTCTTTTTAGTAACCTTTGTTCCAAAAACTACTTCCCCTGTATCAACTGCTCTTCTAATTTCTTTATTTGCATCAACACTCATTATTCTTCACCTTTTCATCTTTTTATTTTAAAAATTTTAGGACACTAAGAACGAGTAAATATTTTTTTCCTTACTCCAAAAAAAACTTCTTTATAATGAAGCTCTTTCTTCTCAAGGCCTTAAACTTAAATTATTCTTGTTTACAATAATTTATAAAGATTGGTTTTTTACCAAATAAAAAAAATTATCAAATAAAAAAATAATTAAAAAAAAGAAAATTAAATTTATGAGTTAATTAAAACCCATAAATTTATTTCATTAATAATTCTACTATTCCTGTTCCTACTTTTACAGGTTGTCCAACAATAATGTTTTCAACTACTCCTGTTAGGTTTTCTTTTTCTCCTTTGAATGCTGCTTCTATTAAGTGTTTTGTTGTTTCTTCAAACGCAGCTCTTGCAAATGGAGATGCTTTTCCTTTTGTGATTCCTGTTCTTACTACTCCTTTTACTTCTCCAGAGAATGTCATTAAGTCCCCTAGGAGCATTATGTGTCTTACATCAACTTTAATTCCATTCTCATCTAGAACTTGTTTTAATTCATTTACAATTAATGTTCTTCCTGCTTCTATCCCTAATACTTTTGATGTTTCTATTACATCGTTTGTAAACACCCTTTCAGCATCCACCCCTTCTAGTTTTAGAACTGCTTTTAGGTTGCTCCCACTTGTTTTGATCACATATTCGTCTCCTTCTTTAACTACAAGAGTTTTTTCTATCCCTTTGACCCCATGAGCTTTTTCTTCTAGTATTTTTAGCATTGCTTTTCTAATAGTCAAATAATCTTTTTTCTTTTCTAAAGCAAAGTGTACAGTAGTGTCCCTGTAAATTGATTTGAAGTCTTTTAAACTTTTTTTTAGCATTTCAGCTATATCATCTGTTTGTAAACCCAAAGGTTTTGTTTTGTCTGTTAGTACTTCAACAGCTATTTTCATATTTTCAAAATCTTCATTTACTTTTAAAATGTCTTTGTATCTTACATCGATTAAACTTTTAGCAAATTTTTCTGCTTTGTCCTTGTCTCTTTTTAAATCACTAGTTAAACAGATTGTCATTGTAGGATATTTTGCTTTGCTTCTCCCATCAACTATTTCTTCCATTCTTTGAATTCCACTTCCAACGGATACTTCCGCTGCCCCTGCAAAGTGTTTTGTTCTTAGAGTTAATTGTGTTCCGGGTTCTCCTAGAGATTGAGCAGCAATTAGCCCTACTGCTTCTCCGGGTTCTACAATTAATTGATTGTATTTTTCCAGGATAATATCAGCTAATTTATCAGTTTTTTCTTTTGATAAATTGTAAACTTCTGAAATAGCAACTATTTCATCAACTAATCTTTTTGGCAACACCACTTGTTCCCAATTTCTTTCTTTTTCTTCATAAACTTTTTCATCCAAATTTATTTCAACTTCATCTTCTTCTAACCCTTCAT
>MWBC01000091.1 GCA_002068885.1 archaeon ADurb.Bin336 | reverse complement strand
AGATTTTGTTTCTCTTCAATCTTTTTGTTAAAACTTTTTTTGTTTTTAGCATGTTCCTGCGATGTCAGCAACACCTTGTTTTGTTATGTTATCTGTTAATTGAGTATTGTAGTCAATCTTGATTGTGTTTTTAGCTATTGCGTATTTACTTCCTGTTGTGCAAGATATTGTTACTGTTATAGGCTCTGTAGTTGCTCCTGCTGGAACTACTTGTGCGGAATCTGCACTTGAGTTGCTACCTAATGTTATTTTATTAAATTCAAGTGTTCCTGCTGTGTTGTTTTTGAGCACTAATGTTAAAGTACTACCACTAGCTGACCAATCTGTTATTGCCCATGGTTCTGCTGTTTTCCAGGATATTTTTAGTGATGTTTCGTTTGATCCGCCGAAGTTTCCTAGTATTTGGAGTAATAGTCCTACTACTACTAGTGCGATTACTACTACGATTGCTATTATTACTAGGTATTCGATTGTTCCTTGTGCTTTGTTGTTCATGTTTTAACCTCCTTTTGAGTTTAATGAATTGATTAAGATTTATTTATATTTAAATCTTTCTGAAAGCATTTTTCATTATAAATTAGTTTGATTTTAATTAAAAAGTAAATTGATTAATAATTATTTTTTTGTTAAATCAATTTTTCTATTGGTTGCTTGTGCAACTTTTTTTATTTCTTCAATAAAGTTAGGGAGTTCGTTTGTGTTTAGTTGTTGTTTTGAATCTGTTAGTGCTTGGTAGGGGTTGTTGTGTACTTCTACTAGTAATCCATCTGCTCCACTAGCTATTTGTGCTCGTGCAAGGGGTAAAACTAATTCTTTGTTTCCTGTTGGGTGTGAGGGATCTGCTATTATTGGTAAGTTGGTTAGTGTTTTTAGAATTGGGATTGAGAGTGCGTCATAAGTGAATCTTTCTAGTGGTTCAAATCCTCTTATTCCTCGTGTGCACAAAATAACGTTTGGGTTACCCTTTGAGAGAATGTGCTCTGCTGCGTTTAGGTGTTCTTCTATAGTTGAACTCAACCCGTTTTTTAGAATTACTGGGTTGTTTATTTTTCCAACTTCTTTTAGTAATTCAAAGTTTTGCATATTTCTTGCCCCTATTCTTAGAATATCAATTTTTTCACTAACCATTTTTACTTGTCTAGTGTCAGTCACTTCTGTTTCAGTAATTAAATCATATTTTTCCCCAATTTTTGAAAGAATTTGTATTCCTTTTTCCCCCATTCCTTGAAAAGAGTAGGGGTGTGTTCTTGGTTTGTATGCACATGCCCTAAAAATTTTTATCCCAAAGTTTTTTACTTCATTAGCAATTTCTTCTAATTGTTTTTCTGATTCTATTGCACAGGGCCCCATTATTAATTGTATTTCGTTTGGGCCAAAAACAGCATTTTTTATTTTAATTTCTTTTTTTGTTGGGTTGTGTTTTAGTGAGGATAGTTTAAAATTTTCGTGATTTATTGTGTTCATCATAGAATTCTTTTTGGAGAGTATTAAAAACTTATCCAGCAAATCCGCCAAGTAATCCCCCTACTCCTGCAGTGAATATCATTAGTAGTATTATTCCTGCTATTGCCATTAGGGGGGCGTATTTTAGTCCTTCTCTTAGTTTTCCTCCTCTTAATAGTCCAATGAATATACTTGCGAGGAAGGAGTTTAGAATTATTATTCCATAGCTTACGGTTGTCATGAATTCTGGGGTAATGCTTATTGCAGCTGCTGCGAATTGTGCTCCAGCTACGCTAGTGTTTCCTCCTCCAAATGTCGCTGTTTTTTCAGATATTGAACCTAGGATGTTTAGGAATTGTATGCTTACTGCGAGTAGCATTGGGGATGCAACTACTACTACGAATAGTATGAATAGGGTGTACATTCTAGTTGAGGTAATTAATTCTTTCTTTAATCTGTTTGTTTGTTTAATATCTGATGCTGTTGTTTCTATTAGTTGGGCTAGGTGTCCTCCACTCCTTAGTGCTTGCGCAAAGAACTTAGTGGTATCATTTAGTACTTTTGAATCAATTCTTTCTCCAATATCTTTTAGAGCATCGGAGAATGATTCTACTCCTAAACTTTTTTGAGTAGCTATTTTTATTTCTTCACTTAGTGGTCCGAATTCGGGTCTAACAGCGGAGCGAAAAGCGTAGAATGGACTCATTCCACTTTTTAAGTTATTCCCAACTAGATACAAGAAATCTGGTAGTATGCTTTCAACCATTTTTTTTCTACCATCCATTGTATAAGATATGTGTAGGTAGAAGAGGGCGAGTGTTATTAAAAAAAATCCTATTGCAAGAGTTAGTGTTATTATTGGTGCGAGTATTCCTTCAAAAATAATTTGGGTTCCGAATAAAAAATTAATTAATGGAATCAAACTTGTTGGAATTAAAAATCCAATTGCTCCCATTAAAAGTGCAGTAAATATTCTTAACCCTACCCATTTTTTTGGATCTTCTTGGGTTCCCGCATAGATTAGT
>MWBC01000090.1 GCA_002068885.1 archaeon ADurb.Bin336 | reverse complement strand
TTTCTTTTTGCTTTTAGACTGAATTATGACTTGTTTTATAATTCAGTCATCTGTTTTTATTTCAGTTCTTCTTCAATCGTGTTGAGTATCAAATTTAAAAATCAAAATTTGATACCCTGCTTTTTTTTTGGTTTTTCGTGTTTCAAGTTTTTATAAATTTTTTCAAAAAAACGACTACTTTTTGTTTTGTTTCCTGTTGTAGTTATTTTTAAATATTTTTAAATACTTTTCGGTGTTCGCAAAACATTGATTTTATTGGGGTCGATTTTCTGAAATGCAACTTTTTTACTGTTAAATGCAACTTTTTTACTGTTAAAAACAACTTTTTTACTGTTAAATGCAACTTTTTTACTGTTAAATGCAACTTTTTAAAGTTGACAAAGTTGCATTTGTTCGGTATAATTAAGATTATTAATAAAAAAGGGGTTGGTATAGTGTCTGATTTAATAGTAAAACATAATGATTTTATTGAAGCAAAATATAATTTAACTTTAACAGAATTAAAGATTATTGCTAAATTATCTTCCCTTATACAAAAAGATGATGATGAATTTAAAGTCTATAAATTTACAGCAATTGACTTATTGGAAGATTTAAAACTTAATAATAATTATGATGATTTAAGAGATGCAATCAGAAAATTATTAACAAGATTAGTTATTATTAAAACTGAAAATTCAGTTTTAGCAACAACTTTTTTAAGTAGTGCAGAATATTTTAAAGATAGTACAATAGAACTTTCTTTTGATAAAAAATTAAAGCCATATTTATTACAATTAAAAAACAATTTTACAATGTATCAATTTGAAAATGTTATTGCCCTTAGTAGTGTTTATGCAATTAGGATTTATGAACTTTGTAAGCAATATGAAAAAATAAAAGAAAGAGTTGTTGAAATTCAAGAACTAAAAGAAATTCTTGATATAAAAGCAAAAAGTTATAATATTTATAACAGATTCAAAGAAAAAGTTTTAGAAATAGCAGAAAGAGAAATAAATGAAAAGACTGATATATCAATAAAATTTGAAGAACTAAAAACAGGTAGAAAAGTTACTGCTGTAAAATTTTTAATTTCAACTAAAAAAAAGCAAAAGAACATTGAAAATATAAAACAAATTCAAATTATTGAAGAACAAAACGAATACAATGGAGAAGTAACAGAACTTTTTAATTTACTTCCAAAAGAAGAACAAATTGAAAAAAGAAAGGTTGAACTGGAAGAATTATTGATAAATCACACTTTTGATTATTTAAAAGCTGATATTGAATATACTAAAAATAAGGCAAAAACAGATTTTTGGGCATATTTTTTGAAATCGGTAAAAAGCGGTCACTTCTCATCTGCTGAACTGGAAAAGAAAAAAATTGCTGAAGAAAAGAAAAAATTAAGAGCAGAACAGGAAGAAAAAGAAAAAATAGAAATGGTTAAATCTGAAAAAATAGATGAAAATAATCTTACTGAAGCAGAGAAAAAATATCTTGATAGAGCAAAAAAAATAGCGAAACTTGATAATTAAAAAGGGGCGAATAATATGGGAATTTATGGAGTTTTGAAACTACAAAATAATATACCAAGCGAAATTGAAGAAATACTTGAAGAAGATGAACTTGAAGAGTTCCAAGGCAAAAGAATAGCAGTTAAAATAAGTTTTGGAGAGAAAGACGAGTACAAGCAAGAAAATCACTTTAATTTCAATGGAAAAAATTATATTTGGATTATTACAACTGACGGACAGGAAACAATTTTACAAGCTGATTAATTCAAGTGCGGGTTCAAATAGCTGTTTTGCTATTTGAACCCAATAAAAGACTTCCGGAAGAAAAAAATTAACGGGAAAAATCTAAATCTCTTTCCGGCTTTTTCTGTTTTTCAAGTTCTTGGATTTTTTCTCTTAATTTTTTATTAAATTCTTGATCCAAATTTTTCTCTTCAATCCCTTTTTCTGTTTTAGTTATTTCTTTAACCGCAATAAAATCAAGTTTAGTTATTTCTTTTGCTGCTGCTAATATATTTTTATATTCGATATAATTTACTGGCTGCTGCTTAAACGGTTCTTCGGCAACCGATGCACGAGTTTCAATTTCTCCGTTTTGAAATGTTTTTGTTTCAACAAAAAGAGTTTTTCCTGTGATTTTATTATAAAACTCTACTTTTTTAGATGATTTTTCAACTCGATTTGCTTTTTCTTCAAATGCTTTTTGCTTTAATTCCATGGCTTTTTGAATTTCTGCATTTTTTAATTTTTCAACTTCTTCATCAATTTTTTTTATTTCATTTTCCAAGTTCTTCTTATCGCCAATTTTCCCTAATTGATTTATTATGTTATTTTGTTTAACATCAACAGTTTCAATGTTTTTCTTTAACTCTGATATTCTGTTTTGTTTTTCTGTTTCAAGTTCTTTTGCTTTTCCCGAAACTCTCTCAAATAAGCTATATTTTTCAGGTTTTTCAAGGTTTTTTATTTTTTCTTTAAAACTTTCTTTGGCACTTTCTAATATTTTAAAAGTTTTTACAAGTTTTTCGCCCTGCTCCAATTTGAGTAAAATTTCTGTTTTTAAT
>MWBC01000089.1 GCA_002068885.1 archaeon ADurb.Bin336 | reverse complement strand
CCATCACAAAATCTCCGCCCCTTGAAATCACATACTCTGCTCTCTTAGTCATTTCCTTAAAAGGAGCAGTGATATTAGGCAAATATGCTTTCTTTTCCCCAGTTTCTCTCTCTGCTTTAGCCCTTGCTTTAAGAGTGAGGTTAACTCTATTATAAAAATTGTTAAAACTCATTGAAGTTAAGTTCTCATCATCCTTAACATAATCACAACCACCTACCCAAGCTTGATAAGCTACGCTAGCGTGATTAGCTTCACTCAACCCGATTTTTGGTTTAACTATAGTCCCAACAAACGGCCTATGTCTAACACCCATTAATCTCCTAACCCCCTCTACTCCATAATAAGGACCTCTGTAACTCTTAGTAAAGGATTCTGGAAAATCAATATCCATTAATTTTATTTTCTTAACATCAATCATTCCAAAAACATTTCCAGCAACAGCACTAAGTATTTGAGGAATATTACTCCCTTCAAATAATTCTTTAGAATAAGCAATTCTCACAACTCCTCTCTTTTTATCTATAAAAAAGATTTTAGGAGATAATTCATCAAACAATTCTTGGCTAAGGGTACCAATATCCGTCCAAGTACCAATGGATGATTCAGAAGCAACTCTTTGAGCGGCTTCTTCTAAAGAAATTCCTTTAGCTGGTTCAATAAAATACTCACAAACCAAATCATCTTTATCCGGCCTATAATTATAATCCACATACCCCTCATATTCTTTCACACGATTTGAACCAATTGTTTGCACCATTAAAAACACCCTCAACAATTACCTAGGAAATGGTTTTTGTAGAATAAAAAGGTTTTGGAGAAAAAGAAATCCAAAAAATTTGAAGAAAAAGAAATCCAAAAAAAAATTGAATTAATTAATTCGCCAACAATTAATTAAATTCACTTCTTTAGAACTAACCTAACTAATTCACCAGCAATTAATTAAATTCACTTCTTTAGAACTAACCTAATATCTTCATCAGTAACAGTTTTTCTGCCAGCGTGTTTAGCATACAAAGAGGCCTCTTGGCTAATTTTCATCCCTACATCTTCTAAATGATTAGCAAGCTCTTTTGCCGCAGTTTCACTAACTCTCAAACCTGAAGATTTTCTAATAATTCTATCCACAGCCGCTATTGGTAATTCACTCATTTTATCTCACTCTCACCAAAATAAAACATTAATGCTTATAAAGATTCCACTCACCCCAAAATATTTTGAAATCAAAACCCCTTACAAAAAAACCAAACACTATTTAACCAACCAAAATCCAACAAAAAAACCCAAATTAACCCAACCAACCTTCAGCGGAAAAACACTTGGCGTATTATTTAAAGGGTTAAGAATAACAAAATTGTTGATTGTAAATGAATTTTATTCAACACGAACTAATCAAACCAAACACTATTGAATCCAGGTTGTACCAAGAAGTTTTGGTTAGCAAAATAATTGAAAAAGGAAATACTTTAGTAGTTGCACCAACCGCATTAGGAAAAACCCTTATTGCAGTAATGCTCGCAGCCCACGTTTTGAAAACAAATCCACAAAAAAAGGTTTTATTCCTCGCCCCAACAAAACCCTTAGTTACTCAACACGAAAAGAGTTTTGAAAAATTTTTTAACATTCCAAAAGAAGAAATTGTTTCAATTACAGGGAGTGTTAAAGTAAAAGACAGAACAGATTTTTATAAATCAAAAAAAATTATTAACGCAACTCCTCAAACAATTGAAAATGATTTACTCTTAGGCAAAATAAACCTAAAAGATTTTGGATTAGTTATTTTTGATGAATCACATAGGGCCGTTGGGGATTATGCTTATGTATTTATTAATCTTCAATTACAAAAACAAAACCCTGATTGTTTGATCCTTGCACTAACCGCTTCCCCTGGGAGTGAAGAGGAACACATTCAAGACGTGTGCAAAAATCTTTCTATTAAGAACATTGAAATAAAGGACCAAAGTGATGTTGATGTAAAACCATATGTGAATGAAATAGAAATTGATTGGGTGAAAGTTGATTTGCCAAAAGAATTTTTGACAATAAAATCTTATTTAGAAGATTTTCAAAAAAAACAATTAATTGCACTAAAATCAATTGGATTTGCACAAACAGAGAACAAAAAATATTACAATAAAATTAGACTCCTTGAAATGCAATCAAATATTAGAAAAAGATTAATTAGCCACGGCTCAACCCAACCAAGTTTGTTTTACGCAGCGAGTAAATGCGCAGCAATGCTAAAAATCTCTCACGCGGAAGAACTAATAGAAACACAAGGAATAGGCGCACTAAATAATTATTTTAACAAATTGATTGAAGAAGCAAATCGTGGAAAAAGCAAAGCAGCAAGACAAATAATTTCTGATGAAAACATCAAACTCGCAATACTCTTAACAAACAAATTATTTGAAAAAAAAGTACAACACCCAAAATACGCTGAATTAAAAAAAATAATTTTGAACCAACTAACCACTGACCCAAAAAGCAAAATAATTGTGTTCAACCATTACAGAGATTCAATTACTGAAGTAGTTGAATTCTTAACAAACGGAGAGGGATCAGAAATAATCA
>MWBC01000088.1 GCA_002068885.1 archaeon ADurb.Bin336 | reverse complement strand
CCTTAGTGGTGGTTTTGAAAAGTCATTTGTGGAATCAAATTGTGGGTTGTCTATAAATGTTGGTTCTAATCCTAAGTTAAACACTTTGCTTTGTTCTTTGGCTTTGGGGGGGATGTATGATTTGAATGCTAATGAGTTTACTGAACAAGGAAAAAAAGATGTTGAAAATTATTTAAATTTTGTTGAAGAATATCATAAATTTATTACTCTTGAGCCACGTTTTGGATTTAATTTGGTAAACGATATTTTTCCTGAAGAGGATCTTGTTTTTATGGAGAAATTAATTGCTGCGAAAGGGAATTGGAAAGAATTATCGAATTATAAGTATTTCCTTGCGACTGCTCTTTATGGTCTTCCTTCATATACTATAGTTGTTAGTGGGGATCCAAATACAGTTATTGAAAAATATAGTGGGGAAATAATAGCTGATCCTAATGCTGATAAATATGTTGAAGGTAAGTCAATAGTTTATTATGTTAAATTGTTTAATTCTGCTTTAATAAATACTGCTTCGCTTGTGCAAAAAGTAATTGTTCGAATTAATTGATTGTTATCGAACAACATCTTCTTCCCTTCTTTGAGTGAATGAGTTAAGTTTATATACTCTTCTGTACAGAAATTAATAGGGTTTATAACTTTGTAATTATTCAAAGTTAATGTATCAAAAAGGGTTTGTTTGAAAATAATTTTTTGGGGTTGGGTGTGATGGTGTTATCTAATATAAATGATAATAGTTCGCATAGTGTTTCAAAAAAGTTTTTTCCATTTGACTTGGAGTACTTGTTAGTGGCTTTTTTGTTTTTAATTGTTCTTTTTGGTTCTAATGGTTATGCTTTTGAATTGAAAGCTCCTAGTGAAGTTGTTGTTGCTAATGATGCAGTTTTTTATGTTGATTTGGTTAATGATTCTTCTAGAGTAGTTGATTTGAAATTAAATTTTTACGCTCCTGCAGATGTTTCAATAACTGCTCCTAATAATATTTCTCCTAATTCTACTGTTCAAGCAAAAATTACTATTTTTAATAATTTCAAGGATGAGCGTATTATTAGTGGTTTGGTAGAAGCTAGTTTTGATGAACAAGTTCTTACAAAAGAAGTTGAATTACACTTCAAGAAAAAGAGTGGCAATTCAAGCAATTCTAGTGATTTTACAGGATTATTTTCTGCAGGTTCAACTATTAGTGGGTTTGAATTATTCACTTTAGGTGAGTGGATTATTTTTATTGTTCTTGCAATAATTTGTGCAGTTTTGTTAGTTTCTTTTATCGCAAAGCTTATGAGGAGGGTTTAGGTATGAAAATTAATCGGGTTTGTTTAATTGTTGGAATTATTTTGATTACACTTTCTCTAAGTGTTTTTGTTAATGCGTGTGGTTGTGCTGTTCCTGTGCCTACTGGTTGTGGGGTTTCTACAGGTTGTGGAGTTTGTATTCCTCAAACAAATACTTGTGGTGGTTGTGGTGTTATTTGTGACCCACCTTGTGTTCCTAACAAACTTGCTTGTGGGGATGAAGTAGATACTTGTATTAATGGAACTTTTTTTGAAGTTAATGATACTGAAGATGCTTATCATTGGGGTTGTAAGAAAGGGGATGATTATGTTTGTTGTTCTGTAAAAAAACCAATTAATGGTGTTTGTGGTACTGAAATAAATTCTTGCCTTAGTGGAGAGTTAGAGGATATTGAGGATTCAACTACTCAATTTAGATGGAATTGTGTTGGTTCGCATGGGGGAACTACTGATAATTGTTCAAAGGATAACCCTTGCGGACTTGACATGGCCCCTTATATTTTGAATATTCCTGATCAATTAATTAGTTATCAAGAATCAATCAAAATTGATTTGTGGGATTATGTTAAAGATTATGATGATTTTTTATATGAATTAAATTTAGTTGTTAATAGTTGGGGAACTTCAGTTGATTGTGAAATAACTTCTAATAGATTTTTAGAGTGTAGTGTACTTGGTTTAGGAGAAACCAGAGTAAGAATTAGTGCGTTTGATTCTTGTGAGAAGGAGGGCCAAAAAGAGTTTTTAATTAAAGTAACTAATTCTCCTCCAAGGATTTATGTTCCTAATAAAACAGTTGATTGTGCAGAAGAATTAGTAAAATTCATTGATTTGAGAAATCATTCTGCTGATGAAGAGAAGAGTAAATTGGTTTTTGAGTTAGTTGAGCAATCAAATCCTGATGTGATTGAGTGCGAGATTGAGGATGAGTATTTTTTGTCTTGTGTTGTGAATTCGTGTGTGAATGATTCAACTACAATTACTATTAGTACTGAAGATGTTTTTGGGGAGGTTGCTCAAACAACTTTTGTGTTGCGTGTGAAAAATGCTTCTCCTGTTTGGAAGAGTATTTCTCCTACTTGTATTAATGATTCAGAATCAAAGTTGTTTGATTTGAGGAATTATGCTAGTGATAAGGAGGATGGTACTGAATTAGAATTTGATTTAAATAATTCTCTTTCAAGTGGGCTTGTTTGTTCAATTGAAGATGATTATTTTATTTCTTGTGAGCTTTCTTCAAACAAATTTTTGACAAATGAGTTGAGTGTGAGTGCAAATGATTCTTTCGGAAACACTTCTAACACGAGTGTTTTTGTGAGTGGTAATTGTACTAATGATAATAATAGGGGTTCAATTTCTTTCACTTCAAAAGT
>MWBC01000087.1 GCA_002068885.1 archaeon ADurb.Bin336 | reverse complement strand
AAGGAAGAGTTCTAAAATTATACCCTTTTTTAGGAATAATGAATTCATTGCTATTCCAAACTCAATATTACTTAAGGTGTGGCTCTGGAGTAGGCAACTTCACTATTCTTCCAAATGGAAAAATTAGTGCTTGTCCAATAATGCAAGGAATTAGTGAGAAATATTTGGGAGACATTAAATCAACTAACCCAAAAAACCTTGGCTTCAAATTAACTTGCTCTTCCCCTTGCACAGAATGTAGTGAGTTTGAATTATGCGGAGGGAGATGCTTATATTCAAATATTTACCCTACTTGGCCAAAGAAGGGAATTAATGAAATTTGTGATTCAATTAAGCACTTAATTTTTGAAATGAAGAGAATTCAACCTGAAGTAGAACTTTTGTTAAAAAATAAAGTTATTAAGAAAAAAGATTTTTATTTTTTAAAATATAATTGTTGTGAAATAATTCCTTGAAAAGAATTTTATTTTACATTCATTTAATTTATTTTAATTGTTAATTTATTTTAATTGTTAATTTATTTTAATTGATTTTTTTTCATAATTAATTTACTTCAATTATTAATTTATTTCATAATTGATTTATTTAGTTTACAATTAACTTTATTTTACAATTATTTTTTTCATAATTAATTTAGTTTACAATTGATTTATTCCACAATTAATTTATTTTAATTATTAAATTCAAATTATTTTTAGTTATTTATTTTATTTTTTCAATTATTGTATCTAATTATTCAAATTATTTTTTTGAAATTTTATTTTGTTTTTTCTTTTCTTATTTTAGCAAGAAAAAATTGTTGGGTGTTATTATCTTGTGGGTATAATCTAACACAATTAGGACAATATTTATTTTCCCTTATTTTTATTCCTTCCAAATTAACTTTTTCCACAATCGCGTTTTTTCTTTGAGAGAGTAAGTAATTAACCACTTCTTCGTTTTCTTCTATTGCAAAAGAACAAGTAGAGTATACCATTACTCCTCCCTCTTTTAAATAATCAAACGCACGAACTATCATGTGTTTTTGATCGCTTGATTTTCTTTTAACCAAATTTTGTGACCAACCAACTAAAGCTTCTCTTTTTTTTCTCACTAACCCTTCGCTTGAACAAACCACATCAAGTAATATTTTATCAAATCTCTTATTTCGTTTCAAATTCCTAAAATCTATTCTTTTTGCTTCAACGTTTTTTAATTCAAATCTTTGGATTGTTTTTTTTAGTACTTCAAATCTTTTTGAGTTTAGTTCAGTTGCAAATACTTTTTTGGATAAGTTGCTTAATTGAATTGTTTTCATCCCAGGGGCAGCACAAGCATCAAGCACATAATCTTCTTTGGAAGGATTTAGCACAACCACAGGCATCATTGCAGCTTTTTCTTGAATAGAAATTAATCCTTTTCTGTATTCTTCTAATTTTCCAGGAACATTAGAATCTATTTCAAATGCTTGGGGGTGGAAATGCAGTGGAGTGAATTTGATTGAGTTTTTTTTAAGAGAATTAATTGCTTCTTTAATTGTTGTTTTGTTGGTGTTTACCCAAAATGATTTTGGTTGTTTTGTTTTAATTGTTTTAAAAAACTCTTCCCATTCCTCACCCAAAAAAGCAGAGTATTTTTCAATGAACTCTTTTGGAAAAAAAGTGTTTCTCATAAATATATTAGATTAATTAAAAGGATTATAAATAAAGTGTTCTTTAA
Organism: archaeon ADurb.Bin336; assembly: GCA_002068885.1. Classification (GTDB taxonomy): domain Archaea; phylum Iainarchaeota; class Iainarchaeia; order Iainarchaeales; family JAAZKV01; genus JAAZKV01. The sequence goes on along the minus strand of MWBC01000087.1, from coordinate 1,025 downwards.
ATATCAACAAAATTATTCTGAAAGTATTGAATCAATATCATCAAGGGTACTATTTACTCCTCCTAAATCAGTCCCAATATCACTTGTTAATGAATCAGCTTCATTTTGAGTTGTTATTACTGGAGGAGTGTTTTCATTAGTTGAATTTGTTTCATTCACACAACCAAACAATGAAAAGAAAACTATTAGCACAATTAATAAACCAAAAATCTTTTTCATTTAAATCAATCCTCCTCACAATAATTATTCTTAATCTAATAATTTAATTAATGTTTTTTCAATATAATTTTTCTTTAACCCATTTATTTTTTCCCTAACTACTAAAGCATTTTTTTCATCAAAATTGTTTACCCTGTTTTTAATTATACTTTTTATAGAATCTATTTCAACTGAGGCCTTTGATAATAATTCAGTTGATTCATTGAATTTTAGAGCATAATTAGTGTCCCCTATTTCTCCATAGTAATTAGAAACCCCTTTTATTTTCAAACTTATTTTATTTAATTCAAGCTTTAGTTCTTCTAATTTTAGGGCTAATTCTAACAACTTTGTTGAATCATTCAAAATTTCTTTATTTATTTTATTAGAATTTTTATTACTTTTTTCAACACACTCTGCTAGAACAACACAACCATCATTATTTGTTTTAACTAACAATCTTCCTCCTTGTTCTTCGCAAAAAACATATTTAGATTGAGGTAATTCACCTAAAGAAATGCAATCCTCTTTAACAAACCCATCCTTTTCTTTAACAGAATCAACATAATTCAAATCATTTAAGTTAAAATCATCTGAATTAAAGGGAATTTTATCACAAATATAAGTTAAACAATTATTTTGATTTGTTACTATTACTTCCCCATTCACACTTGCACATTTTTCTTTAATCAATCTTATTTCTTTAAGGGTTTGATTTCTGCATTCTTTTTCACAATACCTTTCAATGTTCCCATTATCACAAGAAATATTTTTACACCCTTCTTCATCAATTATTACTTTACAATTAGGCCTACAAGGGTTAGTAA
>MWBC01000086.1 GCA_002068885.1 archaeon ADurb.Bin336 | reverse complement strand
ACTCCAAAATTGATTCAACAGAAACCAAAACTGATTTATTAACATTATAATCACTAACCCCATCATTCATTTGTCCAATTATTTTAATTGCTCCTGAATAATTTCCACTAGAAAAATCACTCAAAACCAAATTAAAATCAATTACCTTAACTTCATTAGGTTCTAGAACAAAAAATTCATTATTCGCCTCAATATTTAGAACAACCGCTTCTCCAAAAGAAAAATCTTTGCTAATCCAAAAAGTCGCTTCCTTTGAAGAATTGTTTCTAATAGTAAAGAACTTGCTTAGGGTAGTTCCTTGTTTTGCTGAACTAAAAATGCTTGTCGTGTTAAGTTCATAATCATCATAAGACATAATCACTTTTTGTCCATCAAAAAACAAGTTAACAAAATACCCATTAAGTACAAATTCCCCCCCACTTTTTTTGAACTCGCCCACTATATCAACATTTGCAGAACCAAACACACTATTTCCATTTGACAAAGTAATTGAAACCGTTTTACCCAATATTTTTGAACCAATCATATTTGAATCGGAAGGAATTTCTATCAAAATTTTTTGGGTAGAACCAGCTCCTGAAAGAGCAAGGGAATTTGCTGAATTAACTATTTTATTAACAGTAGATTTTGCAACTAGTGTTTCTCTTGAAAGATTAGAAGAATCTAACTGAGTACTATAAATAGAATAAATTATTGTTAAAGCTAATAACGATATTGCTAACAATAACAATAATTCTACTATTGTTTGTCCTCTTGAACTCATGTTAGAAAGAAGCTTTTTTTAGTATTTATAACTAACACTAATCATGAAACCAAGCAAAAACAAAAGTTTTTATTAATGAAAAATAATTCTACTTGTAATATGCAGGCAACGTTTTTTCTAAAAGAGGTTATCGCAAATTCTGAAAAAAAATCTTCATTAGTAATTCTTTCAAATAAACAAATGAAAAGCTCTTTATTTGGTTTAATAAAGGAATATTCAGAGAAAAACAAAATCGTAATAATAGTGTCATTTTTTACTCCTATTAGCGAAATAAGAAAAATTTTTGGAGGACAAAATATTTACTTTGCTGATTGTACTCAAAATAATGAAGAATTGGATGATAAGGTGGTTTTGACAACAAACCCCTCTGATTTAACTGGAATAATGGTTGCAATTGATTTAGTTGAAAAAAAAGTTGCAGGGAACAAAGTAATAATATTTGATGCTTTAAACATAATGGAAGCTTATAATGAGTACAAAAAAATAGGGAGATTCTTACACGCTTTGAGCAACAAAACCAAATTAAGAGGAAATACTTTAGTATTAATAACTGAAAAAGTTTCAACTGACCCAAAAACAATTGACTTGGCTAAACAATTCTCTGACAAAAATTATGATTACTCTAGCTTATTCATTTCAACAATAGCTTCAATGGAAACAAAATAATAATTGAGTAAACTAAAAAGAGAATCTAATAAACTAAAAAAAATGTTTTTTTAAAAAAAATCTGGAAAAATAATTTTTCAATTAAAATAAATTCACAAAAAAGAATAGTGATTTTATAATCAATAAATTTGGAACTAATAAATTTAGAATTAATAAGTTTAGAATATTTCCACATCAGGGTAAACAGTAATTCCATCTTTCTCAAAATTAATTGCACAAACCTTGTTAGTGTGTTTTGTTCCCCTCATTTTTAAAACTTCAAGAGAGTGAACTCTAATTCCTTTTTCTTTATACTGGTCATAGTAAAGAGAAACAACTGCATCACTAAGGAAACCAATCCCTCCCTCTTCTTTTTCAACAACCTCAGGATCATCCTCACAAACAACAAGAGAAGTTACACCCCACCTTCTCAACAAATTAAAAAAAGCTAATATCTTTTCTCTTCTCTTATACTCATCCCTAAAAAGCAACCCATAAGCAGTTATTGAATCAATTACTATCCTCTTTGCTTTGATTTCACTAAGCGCATCCCTAATTTGGCCCCCTCCCTCTTCAAGAATCTTTGTTACTTGATGAGGCTTAAAATTTAGTAATCTAAATTTATTGGCTTTTTCTAATTCATCAAAATCCCAACCAAATTGATTAGCTTGTCTATAAAGTTGGGTCTTATTTTCCCCAAAAGAAATGAAAACACCTGGTTCGTCATAAAGAGCAGCTCCATTATAAAGAAATTGCATTGATAAAATAGTTTTTCCCGTACCACTCGCACCAACTATTAACACAATTGATTCTCTAATAAAACCACCTTGAATTAACTCATCAAAACCATTAATCCCACTCTTAACTCTAGAAGTATCCCCTTCTTCATTAACTCTTTGAACATTAACCGCATCATCTGAATAATCTTCACTATTCCCCTCACCAATAGAATCATCTAGTTTTTTTAACCCAACTCCTTCACCACCAGATTTTATAGAAAAACCATTTATTGAATTATTAGAAGGAATAAAAACATTTTCTTCATTCATAAAAATCAACTAACTAACTTAAAGTAGAACGAATTAAAAGTATTTAAAGCTATTATATTTGGAAAACTAATTATAATAAAGCGTATTAATATCAACTACTTTTGGAGTAGCATTATAAAAATAACTCAAATAATCAATAGTTTCAGGAGCTGTGTAAACACAATTACCAACCTCACAAGAGGAAGAACCCTCGCTTAATTGATCCTCGCACATAAAATACCCCTCACAATAATCCCCTTCTAAATAACAACCCCTGTAATTATTACAAGAGGATGAATCTAAAGAATAACAATCAATTGTTGGATAACAATAACTATATTCATACCAATCACAAAATTGTGAATAATTTGAACACTCATCCTGACCAAAATAATAACACTCTACTTGACTATAACAAGCACTACCCCCCCAATAACACTCATTAACTTCTTCACAACTAC
>MWBC01000085.1 GCA_002068885.1 archaeon ADurb.Bin336 | reverse complement strand
CTACTACTATTCTTGGATCAACATCTAAATCAATCTCTACATCTGTTGTACAATTGTTTGTTATTGTGAATGCGCTTTGATTGTAACTCATGTTGGCTCCTGCCCCAAGTAGTCCTGCGTTAGAGTAACCTGCTCCTAAATATCCTCCTGTCATATATGGATTAGCTCCAGCATATCCCCCATATCCTCCAACTCCCCCGTACCCCATATATCCACCATACCCACCACCATACCCGCGCAAGTATATTTGGTTGTAGTATTGAGTATTGTTGAATCCTTGGTAGCTATTTAGTGCATTGTTTAGGATTGGACTATAATTTGAACCAAGTATTCCCATGTATCCATGATTGCCTTGTAGTGTGTCTAGGATTAGTCCTCCTTTTGGTTCTTCTATCACAACACATTTTGCGAGGTTGTTCATTGTTATATTTAGTTTTGTTTGTGCTTCAACTTTTTCGGTTGTTCCATCTTCAAGCAAATTTTTCCCAACTAATGTTAGGGTAAGGTTTTGTGTCCCTGATTCTATTATTGTTGTTGGAGAATATTTCAAAACAACTTCAGTTTGGTTATTTCTTTCAATATAATCACCTATTGAAGTAAGCTTGTCAGTTATTTGTCCACTTAGCCCTGCTCCTATTATACTTATTGTTCCAAACTTGGATGCTTCGTTTAGTTTTGCTTCAATATTTCTTAGTTCTACACTAGTATCTTCTGCAGTACAGTTGTTTGTTATGGTAATTGTTTTTGTTACTTCTGCGTCAGTTGTAGTGAAATCGATTGTATTTGGCTCTATCTTTAAGCATCTTCCACTATCAAGCATCCCTGGGAAAGTTAATCTGATTTTTATTGGAATCTCATTTAGGAAGGATTGATTTTCTCCACTAACTTCGGTGTTTATTAATATTGTTCCTGTTAAATCTTTTGGTTCTGTAATTCTTGTTCCTGCATTGTTGAGTTTAATACTCAAGTTGTAGTTTTTGTTTCCATCAGGTTCTATTATTGTTCCATTTATTTGGTTAGTAAATTTTATATCAAAGTAATTTTTTACTTCTCCATTAACTTGTGCCGATACTAATTTTATTGTTTTTGATGTATCGTTCTCCATTATTACTTCTGTATCCAAGGCTATTATTCTTCCTACTTTTATTGTTTCTTCTATTTCCATTGGAATTATTGTTAGTATTCCCTTATCAGCTTTCTTTGTCAATACTATTTCATCATACCCTTCTTTTTTTGCAATAATTGTTATTTCTTCTCCTGCTCTTGGTGGCGAGAGAGTATATTGTGCTATTCCTTCTCCATTAGTAGTTGCATTTCCAAGTATTGTATTTCCTTTTTTTAGTGTAACTATTACCCCATTTAATGGAGTGTTTCCGTCTCTTGCTTCAAAGAATAATAAGTTGTCTAGGAATGGGACAATTACTTTTGGAGTCATTTCTAAAGTAAATTTTTTGTTTGGTTTTACATTAATATTGTAAGTTAGGTCTAGTTCGGTTTGAGTTTGTGAATTGATTCCTAATTTTATTATACTCGCTCCTGAACTAATTGCTTTGAATATTAATTGTACTCTTAGTGGAGAATCTACTCCTATTGTTCCTATGTTATAGGCTCCCTCTTCAACTATGTTTCCATTTACTGTGAGTGAATTCACATCTACACTAATTCCTTCTGCTTTGAGTACTGCATTTGTAATTGGTCTTCCACTATAATTTACTAAATCTATTGTTAGTAAGTATTCAACATCTTTTTTTGCATCTATCGTCCCTGTGACATATTTTTTTCTTCCTGCTTCACTTCCTGATATTGCTTGGATTGTTGTTGTTTTGCAAAATGATCCTTCGCACAAACTTGTTCCTCCACTTGTAAGGAATTTTACATTTGCAAGTGCATAGAGTTCATGTCCTGTTAGTGTTCCTTGCGGGTATCTTGCTACTGTTGATCCTTTTGTCCACCCTCTATAATAAATGTTTATTGGAGCATTTGGATTAGTTTCTGTTATAACTATTTTTGCCTCTACTTCATAAGTTCCTTCTGTTGGGTTTTTCCAAGTTGAATTAACCCACTTCACATTTCCTGCAGTAACAATATTTTTTGAATCAATATCATAACCATTTGGTGGAGTGTATGTTGTTCCCATTACTGTTCTTCCACTTGTTTTTACTTCGCTAATAAATACCCCATCTTCTTCTACTAAATTAGTAATGTTTTGAGTTTCTTTTCCTGTTCTTAAATGCAATCCTGCTTCAGAGTATGTTCCTTTTGGTACTTGTACTATTCCTTTCACTATATAAGTCCCTTCACTTATAGTTGCTCCTTCACTTGAAACTACTTCGCTTTCATTCTCGGAATAAATTCCAATTATTGCTGCTTTTAGTTGTGTTGAGGTTGGTTGCATTACTATTTTTTTGTTTGTTAAATTGAATGCATAATCTGCACTTGAATAATATTTAGTATAGCCACTATACTCTGCAACAAAATAAACTTTTTTGTCTGCTCTTATACTAAATTGTGTTGTTCCTTCTACTCCTGTTAGTTGTGTTGTTCCTAATTGCTCTGAAGTAAAGTAATTAATTGCTTTTACATTCACTCCATTTAGTGGAGTTCCTTGTGGATTTACTACCATCACAGAAATTGTTTTTTCTGCAATATCGAATGGTATTTCTAATATTTTTTGTACTCTTGGAGCTATCTGTACGCTTTCAGAATTAACTGAACCAAAATTTTCTTTTGAAACAACAACCATGTAAGTTTTCCCAATTATTAATCCACTAAACTCTACTTCTCCATTAGTACCAGTTATTTTTTCTCCCACTACTGGTTGTGCTACATCAAGTGTTTTTAGAATTACTCTTGCATTCTCCACAGGAATTTTTCTTAAATCATTCACTCTAACCAGCAAGGTGTTTGAATTA
>MWBC01000084.1 GCA_002068885.1 archaeon ADurb.Bin336 | reverse complement strand
ATCCTTTGCTAGTGCTCGGGCAAGAGCAATTCTTTGTTTTTCTCCACCTGAAAGATTAGCTCCTTTTTCTCCAATCATTGTTTGTTCTTTTTCTTTTAAAGAATTAATTTTTTCGCTAAGCATAGATTTTTCGAGAATTTCATCAAGTTTTTCTTTAGAGAGATTCGGATTACCATACAATACATTTGCTTCAATAGTATCATTGAATAAAATTGTTTCTTGTGAAACAAAAGCTATTTTTGATTTAAGATCAACTATCTTGTATTCATTAATATCAATTCCATCAATAAAAATGCTTTCTTTTGGACAATCATAAAATCGTAAAAGTAAATTAATTATAGTAGTTTTTCCAGCACCAGAAGGGCCAATTAACGCAAGTTTGTCTTTTTTGTTTATTGAAAAAGTCACTCCTTTTAGTACTGGTTTATTTGAATCGTATTCAAAAAAAAGGTTTTTGAATTCAATTTTTTCTTTAAATTCTTTAAAAGGAGTTTCTCCTCCTTTTATAATATATTTTTCAGTGTCATCAAACACTTCTTTTAGTCTTTTTGCTTGAGGAGCAATACTTGCTAGGCGAGTATCAAAAGTACTTATATTATTAAGACTAGGATTTAACCTAAGAAGCATATACAAGAATCCAATTGCGTTTGCAGGAGTAATATTAGGGTTGCTTATTGCAATAAAACCCATTGCTCCAGCCACAAGCAAGGTGGTGGTGGTTGAGAGTATTTCTTGAACTGGTTGAAATAAGTGCATTCTTCTTTGAAGAGCAATATCTTTTTTAACTTCAAGTGCATTTACTTTTGAAAAACTTTCTAACTCTTTTTTTTCTTGAGAATAACCTTTTACAATTGGCATGGCTTGTAAAATATCCATTATTTTGTTAGTAAAACTCTTTTCAACAACAGCATACTCTTCTGAAAGAGTAGTAATTCCTTTTTTTGCTTTTTTACTCACTCCAATTTGTAAAGGAATTATAATAAAAACTAATAAAGTTAGTTCCCAAGAAATTGTGAACATTATTACTAGGGATACTAATAAAGAAGAAATTTCTACAATAATACTATTAATCAAATCAAGTTGCATTTTTAATGTACGAGTGGAATTCAACAAAACTTGATTTAATTGATTTATTGTAGTGTTGTCATAAAATTTTTTTCCAAACAAAAGATATCTCTCAAATATAGCTTCTCTGACTAAAAGAGATGCTTTTTTGGATTGTTCGTTCGTACAGATAAATAAACCATATTTTAATGCGCTTTTTAGTAATATTGTTCCATAAAGCCAAAGTCCAAAAAAACCAAACAGAATCAAAGGGTTTGAAAATAAGGTTGGGAATTTGTTCACTATTCCTCCTATTAGTGGTTGTTTGGCCAAATTAGAGAAATCTTTTGTTATAAGACTATTTGCTAGAGGAAAAAGTAGCGAAACTGAATACTACTTTTGCAAGAGCAAAATAATCCAAAGCATCTTTGAAAGATGAAATGAAATTTGTTTTTAACATATTTGAGAACCTTATCTTATTAAAAAGTTCAAATTTAAATAGATTGGTATTGGTGTTTCAGAAAGTTTTTTTATTACTTATTTTATGGTTAATTTTGTAACTACTTTAATAGTGGTAATTTAAAAAAAATTGGGTTTTTTGAAGCTTGTTGTTCAATCATATTGAGTAATTTTTTATTTTTTTCAATCAATTGTTGGACTGAATCATCATTGCAAATATCTTTTTTATTAGGTAGTTCAATCCAACTTCCTATTTGTTTATTAAATTCAGTTTTAATATCAGGGATGTTTCCTGCTGCACTAGTGAATGTAAATTCGCCAAAATATATTTTATTATTAATTACATAAAAATCTACTCTAACTTGAGGAAAAGGGGCGGATAATATTGTAGAATATTCTAAAAGCTCTTTGAGACAATCTGGTTTTAATGGATTGTTGCTTAAATTTTCTTTTTTTAAGATGTTTAATCTATTCCATTTTGTATCAAAATAGTAATGAGTTTCGTTTATAGTGCCTCTTCCTCTACAAACCATTATCAATCGAGGTATTCCATTGAAACAAAAAATTTTATAATCTATTGGTCTCGCTTCATTATTTTGTATTAAGTATTCTTCACAAATAATTCTCGGGGTATTTTTATAGTATTTTTCAAGAAATGGAATTGAATAATCAGTATTAAGCCAAATATTCATTTTTTTTATAGCTGAATTAAGGTCTAGTTCCGTTCTTTTTTTACAGAATATTATTTGTCCACATCCCACAGTTCCTTTCAACACAAAGCTATTTGGTAACTCATCAAATTTTATTTCTGAAGTTGTATTATACATTCCAATCAATTTTGGAAGGATTTCTTGACAACCTCTTTCTTGTACATATTTCCTACATTCATATTTGTCCACACAATCATAAATTAGTTTATTTTTAAAGTTAATTCCTAACCAAAGTATTTTTTCATTTAAGGAATGAGGAAAATTTAAATCAAAATGTATGCCATAAATTTTCCAAAGAATTGTTACAGCTTCAGTAGGATAAATTTCATATAATTTGTTTAAATCTTTTTTCAATAAATTTATTTGTGTGTTTAAATCTAATCTGTTTGAACAGCTTAATTTTTCTTCAATTTTTGGGTGTTCTAATAAATATTTGTTAAATTTATTAAATAAAGTTAAATCTTCAACTTGTTTTTGTGAATCATTTTCTTGCATGCGTATTAAATAATTTTTATATTCTGGTCTCCAACCAGTTATTCTACTTGATTTTTTAACAGAATCTTGGATTGATTTAAACTTATAATGATTTATTCGAAATATGTCAAAAGAGACTTTGTTTGAATGTACTCCATAAGGTGGTTGTTTGTCTAGAATTATTTCTTCAAAATATTCATTAACTGCTTTTAAATTAGAAGGATATGTAGCAAAATGAGGATTCACATAGCTATTTGTAT
>MWBC01000083.1 GCA_002068885.1 archaeon ADurb.Bin336 | reverse complement strand
AGGAATGGATTCAAAAGAAGTTATTGTATTTGAAAAATTAAAATTCAACCAGAGGAACAACTACATGAAATTAAAAGATGTAGCACTACTTCTTGGTGGAAGATGGTAAAAGCGAACAGGTGTGAATAAATGGAAGAAGAAAAAAAAGTAAAACCAGCAGCAAAAAAAGCAGGGATGATAGTAAAAGCAAAAAAGAAGAACGCTGTAGCAAGAGCAGTAATAAAGAAAGGAACAGGAGTTATTAAAATAAATCACATAAACATCAAAGTATACGCTAAAGGTTATATAAAAGAATTAATTCTAGAACCAGTTAGGTTAGCCGGAGATGCGGTTAAGGAATATGATATTGAAGTTAATGTAAAAGGATCAGGTTTTATGAGCCAAGCAGTGGCTATAAGATCCTGTATTGCGAAAGCACTTGTGAGAGCAAAGGGAAAAAAACTCAAAGAAATATTTACAGCATATGACAGAACATTGCTTGTAGATGATGTTAGAAGAGTGGAGAGCAAAAAGCCACTTGGAAGAAAAGCAAGGAAGAAGAAACAAAAGAGCAAGAGGTAAAATCTCTTTGCTTTTTTACAAAAATTGTTTAAGATTTTTGGAAATGGTAAAAGAAAAGTTGTTTAGAAAAAAAGGGGAAGTGAGAAGATGATAATGCCAGTAAGATGCTTTTCATGCGGTAAAGTTTTGGGTGGAGTATACGAAGAATTTAAAGAAAGAACCCAAAAAGGAGAAGACGCAGGAAAAGTTCTTGACGAAATGGGTATTAAAAAATATTGTTGCAGAAAAATGATTCTCACTCACGCAGAAACAATAGATGATATAATGAAGTTTAATAAATAAAATTTAGTTAATGGAGATAAAATAAGTAAAATTTAATTAAGGAGATAAAAATGTTTTTAGTTAATAAAAATTAGAAGATGTGATGATATGAGCGAAAAAACAATTGAAAAAGAAAACAAACAAGAGTTTGATGAAACAGAATTCTACAAAGGAAAAGATCTTTTGATAGATATTGAAACATACCTGAAAAGTGGCGTTCATATTGGGACAAAATTCAAAACAGGGGAAATGAAAAGACACATTTTCAAAAAAAGAAAAGATGGGTTAATGGTTTTTAATATTGAAACAATAGACCAAAGAATAAGAATGGTTTCAAAAATGCTTGCAAAATACAATGGAAAAGAAATTGCTATAGTTGCAAGAAGATTGTATGGCCACAAACCAGTTAGAAAAATGGCTGCAATGATTGGGGCAAGAGAATTTGTCGGAAGATTTATTCCAGGGACATTCACTAACCCACAAGCAAGGTTATTCTACGAACCAAAAATAGTTCTAGTTACAGACCCAATTGCTGATTCACAAGCAATAAAAGAAGCTACAGAAGTAGGAATACCTATAATAGCAATAACTGGGAGTGACTCTCCACTAAAAAATGTTGATATTGCGATACCTGCAAACAACAAAGGAAGAAAAGCCCTCTCTTTAATATATTACTTATTGACAAGAGAAGTACTGGTTGAAAGAAAAGAAATTACTAGAGAGACATTCAATTCAGCAGTAAATGATTTTGAGCAAGAAATTGATGAAAATCAAGAAGAAAAATCTAAAAAAAGTTTTTCAAGGTTTTCAAGAAGGCCAACAGGATTTAGAAAAAGGGAATAAACCCCTTTTAAAATCCCCCTATTAACGTAATAAAGTAAATTTAAATACTTATTCAACCAAGTATATATAGTAGCTACTAGCGAAAAAAAGCGTTAATTAAAAAAGGTTGTTAAAATGAATTCACAAACTTACTTATTACTTGAAAAATTGGGTTTAACAGAATATGAAGCAAAGACACTAGGGACACTATTTAATCTAAGAGAAGCTGAAGCTCCACAAATATCAAGAACTGCCCAAGTACCAAAAACAAGAGTTTATGACGTACTAGAAAAATTAATTCAAAGAAGATTAATTATAGAAATAAAAGGAAGGCCAAAACTCTACCGCGCAGTAGAACCACAAAAAGCAATAGATTTATTGATGATGGATAAAAAAGATCAATTTGAAGAACTAAAAAAAGAAGCCACTGCTATAAAAGACAATCTAGTTGATTTTGACCCAAAAGAAGAAGGCGGAGAAAAAGTAATGAAAGTAAAAGACAAACAAGATTTTGAAAAAATTTTGGGACAAGAACTACTAAAAGCAAACACCTCAATTCAAGGACTAACAGAAATAACTGACGACAACAACATAATACACGATGCACTACTAAGAGCCAAGAACAAAAACGTTACAATAAAACTACTCAACTCAAACAACTCAAAAAAATTAAAATCAAACGCAGAAGTAAAACAATTCGAACACGGATTAAACGCATTTATAATAGATGGGAAAAAAGTAATAATGGCCATAAGCGATTTCAAAAAACAAAAACCTGATTATCACTTTACTATAATGAACGATAATGAACCAATGGCAAACGCACTAACCCAAGTACTAAAACAAAATTGGGAAAAAGGAAAAAAATACTAACAACTTTTTGATTTTTTAAAATTAGCAAACCCTCTTAAACAATTCTTTAATAAATAACTCTTATGGATGAAGTAAAACAAGTGGCTTACAAGTACGCTGTAAAGAATGCATTTGAGCACAACAATAAAGCACAAACAGGAGCAGTTGTTGGAAAAGTAAAAGCAATGTTTCCTGAAGTTGATTTAAAATCAGTGATGCCTCTTATTGTTGAAGTAGTTAATAGCGTAAACAAATTGAACAAAGAAAACCTAAATTCTGAATATGAAAAATTTAGTGAAATGGGTTGGGAACTAAAAAACGAGTCAAAAGAAAAAACGCTAGAAGAACTAGATTGGGTTACACCCAACACAAAAATAATTACCAGAGTAGCACCAAACCCAAGCGGAGCAATGCACTTTGGCCACGCTAGGCCAAGTGTACTAACTGATGAATACGTAAAAAAATATGGTGGAAAATTTATTTTAAGATTTGATGACACTGACCCAAAAGTAAAAAAACCTGTGGCGG
>MWBC01000082.1 GCA_002068885.1 archaeon ADurb.Bin336 | reverse complement strand
GTTGCCTGATGGTAGATATATTCCATTGAATGAGAGTTCAATTGGTTATATTGAGGCAAATCCTCTTTTGTTAGGACACGTTAATATTTTTGAATCAGAGTATGCTGAAGATATTGCTTTAACTCCAATTGATTTTGCAAATAGGTTAACTCACTCAAGAACAACCAAACGACCTAGTACTGCTGCAAGGAATTTAGATGATTTGCATAATGGTTTGGTTCAGAATGATTTTGCTCCAAGAAGGTATTCTAGTTGGCTTGATATGCAATTTGCGGAGGAGAGTAAGGTTATTAAGAATTATTTTACTAAGCCGTTTACTGAAGGGAGTGCTTTTAAGTTAACTGTTCTTCCTGTAGCTTATTGGGGTAGTAAGAAAGGATTTGGTCAGGAAGATTACTCTGCTTATATGCTTCCTGAAACTTGGACGACTATGAAGGTTACTCAAGGAGTTGGCGAAATTTACAAGGATGCTTTCATTGATTTTTTTGTTAATGAGGGTAGTGATCAAGGAGATATGTTCAAGAGGGCATTCACTTCAGGTGCATTCGTTTGGACTAAATTAATTGAAGTGGGGATGGAAGCGAATGATTTTGTTAGAGAAAATGTTTCAAAATTCTCTGGTGGTTGGTTTGAGGGTTCTGCAACTAGAGATGTCGTTGGAGCTGTTGCTTTTTATTCTCATAATGAAAATTGTTCTAATTGTAGTGGTAAATTTGAGTACTCTGATGGTTTCTTAGCTATGAGTATGTACTCTGGGTTGAAGTTAGATGCTTTTTTGGTTGAAGCTTCTTCTGCTGATGTTAAATCCAAGAGTGGTGCTTTGCTTGTATCATACGCACACCACGCTGATATTAGTGGTAAATCCGGTGGGGAAGAAGGGGAACCAACTAATTTATCAACTGCTAGGTTAGATGGGTTAACTTGTGACCAAAAATTAAGAAAATTTAATTTAGGTTTTGTTGGATTAAAAGATGTTCATTTAGGTCTTGTTGGCCCAGGTGCAGGAGGGGTTTTAGAGGGATTACAAAATGCTGCTTATTTTGCAGGATTTGGTCCAGGACTTGCTGCTTCGGTAGTACAACAAATGGTTGTGGGTAGAGAGTTACAAGATTGTGTTGATGATGTTGAGGGGTATTATATTCACTTTTATTCCGCTCCAACAAAAGAAACAGAGAAATCAAAATCAAAGGAACAACTTTCTAATGAAAAAATATCTGATGCATTATCTAATTTAACCGGAAAATTAGAATCGGTTGTTAATGAGAAAACAAATTCTAGTGCTGATAAAGATTCTCCAAAAAATCCTGTTGAAAAATCACTTGATTCTTTAAAAACTCAATTTGAAGATTTTGCTCAAAAATCAAAACAAGCAAATATTTTACAAGCTCAATTAGAATTACTTGCTCCTGTTAGGGGGACAATAGTTGGGAAAGAAATATTTTATGTTTGGTTCAAGGATACTTTAATGCCTAACTCTTACAACACCACCGGAAAAATAGTTACTAGTGATGGAAATAATTCAGTAGAAATTAATTACGAAACAGGGGAATTAAAGATTAATAATAAAGTTGTTTTGGGTAAGGATAAGGCTGATCACACTAGGTTAACTTCTACTGATAATAGACTCCCTGCTCAAGTAGTTCCAATGACTTTAAATAAAGTTTCTGCTCCAAATAATTCTTCAATAGTGTTTGAATTAAGTAGTTATGGAGAATTAAGGGTGATGGAGGATTCAGTTCTTTCTTGTATTCAAAGAGCAATTTTTGACCAATCAGGAATTAATTATTCTGGAAATGAATTAACTCAAGTGTTTGGAAGAATTAGGCAATTTAGTACAAGCAGGTATGGTAATGTGATTGCAAGAGATGGGAAAATTACTCTTGAAGGAACTGCTACACGATTAATGGGAGGTAGTGGGGCAAAAGTAGTTGTTAATGGATATTGGGATTCTAATTTAATAGCAGATGTGAACAATACTGCAGATTTGGGTTACTTTAGAGGAGTAACATTTGAGTATGGTTCTATAATATTAAAACCAGAAACCAATGAATTAATTATTTGGTTAAGACACCATGCTGACGCTGTTTTGAATAATAGTGATGTTAAAGGATTAAATGCTAAAGTTGATTCAGTAAGTGATCCTCTAACAGAGTGTCCCGTTCCTGCAATTGATTTAGAAGCAATTCCTTATCCTAATGATGAACTTGGTGCAAGGAAAGTACAGGCCTTCAACACTTCAATGGATCACTTAGGTCCATTCACTCAATTCACTACTGATAAAAAAATTTATGAGTTTTATTCAAAGAGGGATGAGAGTGGTGAGTGTAAAGATTATTTTAGAGTAAGGGATAAGGATACTGGGAATATTTTGGTTGATGAAGAAGTTGTTGGGCCAATAAAACAAGATGCTGACGGAACAATTAGGTTCACTACTGCTGATGGGAAAGAACAAACTTTAAAGTTTGATGCGGAGAATGGGGTTCCTAAAGTTACTTTCAATGGAGGGGCTCCCGAAACAATTCTTTCAGCTCAAGGGCCAAAGGGTTCTTTTTGGTATGATCCAAATACTGGGCAATGGTATCCTGAAAATGGATTACAAATCCCTCTAAATCAAGCGTTTAAGGATAATGGAACTTGGCTTGGAACTGATGCTAATGGAAACATTACGGGTGTTCCTGAAAACAAAATGACTTTTAATATTGGTCAACAAAGTGCTTCTCCAATGGCACTTCCTTCCACTCCACAAACACTAGTTGGAACAATTCTTTTCATTGCTTTATTCTTGTTAATAAGTTTCGGGCTGACTCGTTCTAAATCCATTAACAAGAAGATGAAAAAATAAGATAAAAAAAATAAAATAATGAAAAAAATAAGTTAATAAAAAAAATAAAAAATAGAATTTAATGAACTAAATTTAAAAGCCCCTTCTTCTCTTTTTATTATTATGGATAAGTGGGAAGAATTAGAATCAAATAATTTTAAGGGATTTAATGGAGATTTTTTAAAATTAGGCGGGGAACTCCTTGAAGTTAGGAGTAGTTTAGTTCACAAAAAGGGGGTTTTTGCTT
>MWBC01000081.1 GCA_002068885.1 archaeon ADurb.Bin336 | reverse complement strand
TTGAATTAAATATTTCAAACGAAGTTATAACCGCGATAATTGGGCCTAGAAGAGTTGGGAAAACGAGTTTAATGTTAATAGAAGCCCAAAAATATGATAAGCGGGACACTATATTTATTGATTTTGAGGATAATCGTTTGGTTGGTTTAAAAAATGAAGAATTAGATGAATTATTTGTTGCACACGCAGAACTAGTTGGTAGGGAAGCTAAATACCTTTTTTTTGACGAGATACAAGCAATGCCTAATTGGAGTAAATTTATACGAAGATTGCACAACACAAAAAAATATTGTATTGTGGTTACTGGCTCTTCTTCAAAACTTTTGAGTAAAGAAATAGCAACTGAATTAAGGGGCAGGTATATCAGCAAATTATTATTCCCCTTAACTTTTAGTGAATATCTAAGATTTAGGGGATTTGAATACAAAAAAACAACTGAATTCACCAGTAAAAAAGGAGTGTTGTTGAAATTACTAAACGAATATATTGAAGAAGGAGGTTTTCCTGCAATAGTGAACAAGAATGAGTTTGAGAAAAAAGAATTAATTAAAACTTATTTTGATACAATATTTTACAAGGATATAGTTGAGAGGTATAAAATAGGAAATTCTGATTTAATTGAACAATTATTGAATTATTTATTAGAAAATAATGCTGAATTATTTTCCATAACAAACTTTCATAAAATATTAAAAGATAAGGGTGTTGCAACAAGTAAGAAAACTATTTCTCAATACTTAAAATATATTGAGGATACTTTTTTTATACTAACATCAGAGAAATTTTCTTACTCTCCAAAAGTTAGATTACAAAATCCAAAAAAAATTTATTTAGTTGATAATTCTTTCCAAACAATACTATCTAACAATTTTACTCCAAATACTGGAAAAAAATTAGAATCAATAGTAATGAATCAGTTGTTTAGAACTTGTGATAAAATATATTATTATAAAGAAAAAAAAGAATGTGATTTTATAATAAAACAAAATTCAACTCTAAAAGCAATTCAAGTATGTCTAAATCTTAGTGATAAGAATAAAGAAAGAGAAATAAATGGGTTGCTAGATGCAATGCAAAAAAATAAAATAAATGAAGGAATAATAATAACCCTCAATCAAAAAGAACAATTAAATGAAAAAGGGGTTTTGATTAAAGTTGTGCCTGTTTGGCAATGGTTACTGGAAAATGATTAAAGTTAGTGATAAAAAGAGATACAATAACTAATTTTATATGGGCCGAGTTCTTGATAATACAAAATTATTGGTAAGAAAAGCAAAACAAAGCGAATTAGAGTGGTTAGCAAAAAATAGAGCTTCTTTTGAAATTGGGTACAATATTCCTAATGGGATATTAAGAAAAGAATGGCCTTGTTTTGTGTTATTAAAAGGCAAGGAGATTATTGGTTATAGGAGTTTTGAGTTTCATGAAGTGGGGGGTAAGAGATTTGCTTGGGTGGGGAGTACTTCCCTAAAAAAAGGGTACGAAGGAAAAGGACTTGGACCATTTTTAGTGGGTAGAGCAAATTCGGCTCTTCATGCACTAAAATTCAATGAGTTTAGTACTTGGGCTTATAATCCTCGTGCAAAAAAATTTTGGGTGAGAGAAGGGTTTGTTCCAAGAGGGGGGGCTAAGTTAACTGAAGTGGGAAACACTAGATTTTCTTTTAATTTAAAAAAACAAAGAGAAGTAGCTGAAGAAAAAACAAGAGTGAGAAACCAAGCAAGAACAAGGGTAAAAAATCAAGCAAGAAAATTGAAATTAAAATAAATTAAGTAAATCAAAATAAATTAACCAACCAAATCAAAATAAATTAACCAAATTCTTCTTATTAATTAATAATTTTTTGAGAGATTCATTATTTTTTTTAATAAATTCATTTTACTCTCTTTTTTTCTTAATTGCTTCTGTTACAAAAAATAATTTTTCAAAAGAGAACTCTGCTTCAAACTTGTGTTTTTCAAGTTCTGCTAAAATATAATTGTCTTGAGGGGGAGCAATTTTTGCCTCCTCACTAACAATTCCCTTCAACTCTTCCCAATCCTCTATAACATAAGAACCAGTTTTTTTCTCTAATTCATCCAAATGCCACATTAATTGTTTAGCAAATTTCTCTACAGGAGTTAATTGAACCACTATCTTTGGTTCTTCCTTCTCCTCCCTCCACCTACTCAAACCAAAATCCTCTGGATAAGAGAATTTCCTTGAAAGTTGCTTAGTTAGGAAAATATCTTTACCAATAGTGATGAAGAACTTACTCTCCTTAGTTGACTTGGTTTTTACAATTTCTGAAAGATCAAGTTCATCAAGGAAAAGGGATTGAACATCAAAAAAACTCTTTGAAATCCTCACCATTGCATTAATCCTCTCCTTCTCTTGCTCCTCCCCCTTCAACTCCTTATTAGCTTTTGTGATTAATTCCCTTGCAGAAGAAATAGAATTCAAACACTTCTCTAATTGCTTTGATTTCTTACAAAAATCACTCAACTCCGCACTAATAGCGTGTTTAAGCATTTCCTGCTCAGAAAGAGAAAGAACAGATTTCTCTTTCTCAATCTCTTCAAGCTCTTGGCCGAACTTAATTTTGGTTATAATATTTTGCTTCAAACCTGTTTTAATAAAAGATTTCACTGAACCAAGGTCATCAAAATTATTTTTTTGAAACTTTTTTTGAAGGGCCAAAATATTTTTTAAATTAGATTCAAAATTAAGAGCACAATTATATGCTAAAATATGGTTTTTTGCAATTGCTTTCCTTAAAGGGTCAAAATCAATTGGATTCTCTTTTTTAACTTTCTCAACACTCTCTAAATCCTTAATATTCTTCTTCACTTTCTTAATCTTCTTCTCTTGCTCCTCAACTTGATCCTCATAAAGCTTCTTCCACTCCTTAACCATGTCAGGGTAAATCCTTCTAAAAAAACGCATTATTGAATCAAGGTCATGAGGAACCTTAATCCTCTTAACATCCTCATTCCTATCATAAGCAGAACCTTGAGTTAAGAGTTCGGAAAGAGTACCCTTTTTCTCACGAAGGGACTCTCTATCAACAAAATACAAATCGTTATTCTGATCAGCTATCTTTATCACTGATTTGAAGTAATTAGGTTCAATCCTCTCATCAGTTAATAACCTTGAAATCAATTCTGAAGGAACATAATAATAAATCACTGCCTTTCTGTGATTCTTATACGCTCTTAACAATCTTCCCACTTTTTGAACAAAAGAAGTGGGGTTATAAATGGGGGACGCA
>MWBC01000080.1 GCA_002068885.1 archaeon ADurb.Bin336 | reverse complement strand
TTTGTTCAGATCTAACTTTTTTTGAAGCACTCCTCTTTCCTTTTCCTCTTCCTCTTCCTTTTGCTTTAGCTTCTTTACTTACTCTTGTCCTACCTTTACTTTGGGAAACTTGGGGTTTTTTCTTTATTACTCTTTCAGCGATAAGTGTTCTAATATCATCTTTTGTCATTGCTTCTTTTATTTTTGATGTTTGTGTAGGATCTAAGTAAATTCTTCCAACTCCTACTTTAAGTATTTTTGCTGCGAGTTCTTTTGCTTTTACTGCATTCATCTTTATTCACCTAAAACATCAATTAAATTTAATTTAAAATCCATGCTCCCATTTCATTAGCTTTTTTCACTAACTCATTTTTCTTTTTCTTTCCAATGGTTGCACTGAATCTAACTGCTTGAACTTTAACATTAACTTTTTCCAAGTCATTCAAATTACAAACCAAAACTTCTTTGTATCCTGATGGGTGAACTCCCCTTATTTCTTTTTGACTCCTATAACCAATTCTTGGTTGCATTCCGTGTTCTATTCCCTTATCTAAATCTATTCCTCTTGGAAATCTCCACTTATCCCACTTTGCAATTGACTTTCTTCTAATATTCTTTTTTCCAAATCTTCCTCTAAACACAGGGTGTTTCTTTTTCAATTTCAATTTTTTCATTAACTCATAAGCTTCTTTACTTTTCTTTTTATTTTCTTTTTTAACTTTAGGAATATACTTCTTTTTTGCTTTAACTTTTTTTGTGTCTTTCTTAACTTCTTCTTTTTTTGGCTCTGCTTTTTTTGTTTCTTCTTTTTTTGCTTCTACTTTTTCTGATTCTATTTTTTTTTCTTTTACTTCTTTTGCAACTATTTTAGAATCATTTTTTATTATTTCTTCTTTCTTTGCTTTTGCTTTTTCTGCCATTTTAATCAACTCATTATTCTCTATTCTCTAATAACTTCAATTACGCTTCCTCTTGTTTGCTTTGGAGTGATATTTGTTGTCTCCACTAAATATATTCCATCTTGGTATCTTCTTATATCCTTTCCCTTTACTTTTGAATTTCTTTCAAGGTTTGATGCAGTTTGTCCAACTGAATCTTTTTCAATACCGCTAATAATAATCTCTTGTCCTTTTACTTCCACTTTTGTATTCCCAACTATTTTTGCTTGTCTAGGAAATTTTTCTCCCAAAAAATTCTTTACATTAATAATATCTTTATCAACTTGGATTGACATCGGAAAGTGAGAATACATTACCCTCATTTTGTAACAATAACCATAAATTAATCCTTCCACCATGTTCCTAATATGTGCTACTATAGTTTCAACAATTACACTTGTTTGTTTGTTCGCGGGAGAACCAACTAAAGTAATTGTATTACCTTCGCCAGTTACTTCTACTCTGTGTGTTTCAAATGTTCTTGATAGTTCTCCTTTTGGCCCTTTAAGAGTAACTTTGTTCCCTTCTTGAACTGTTATACTAACCTCTTGAGGAACTTTTATTTTTCTTGTCATGGTTTTAGTCATAATAATCACTTAAACAATTTTTTGCACTAATTTTAATTAATACATGAATGCAATTAATCTTCCTCCAAGTCCTTTTAATTTTGCTTGTGAGTGAGTCATTAATCCTTGTGGTGTTGAAACTATTAATAACCCTAAATCTCTTGCAGGTAAGTATCTCTTTTCATATTTTTCAAAATCATTTCTTTTAACAGCGTACCTTGGTTTTATTGCTTTGCATGTATTCATTTTTCCATTTAGTTTAACTTCTATAAAAATAACTCCTTTTGAATCATTAACTTTGTAATCTTCAATGTAATCATTTTCTTTTGCTATTTTTAATATTTCTCCTAAGAATTTTGAAGCTGGTTTTAGAATTACTTCTTTTTTTGAAGCAATTTCAGCATTTCTTATTTTTGTTAATGCATCCATTATAGGATCGTGTTGTGCCATTTTTCTTCACCTCAGTATTTTTCCCAGCCCAAATCTTGTGCTCTTGCTTTAAAACATCTTCTACAAATTCCAAGAGAATATTTTCTGATCATTCCTTTTCTTGAATTACATATTTTGCATTGTCTCACTCCACTAGTTCTCTTTTTCATCGACTCATTTTTTGATTTTTGTTTTTTCACAGTGGTTTTTGACTTTGCTTCATTTGTACTCATATTCTCTTCCCTCAACATAATTTTATTCAACTTTTATTCCTAAACTTTCAGCAAATTTTATTGCCTCTTCTTTTTTTACTCTTTGATTAATCCCTACTTTTGTAGGCATTATTCTTCTCTTCTTTACTCTAAATCCTTTTTTTCTTAGAGCAACTAATACATCAAATCCCTTTATTCCTAATTTTGGATCATATTTTGCTCCGGGTAAATCAATGTATTCCCCAACTCCAAATCCAAAATTTCCTTCTTTATCAAAACTCTTTGAACTTATTTTTCCTGCTTTTGCTTGAATTGCTTTTTTTAAGAATTCAATAGCATCATTTCCTCTTAGAGTTACTTTCAATCCAATTGGTATTCCTGGTCTTAATCCCCAATCAGGTATTTTTGATTGACAAAGTGTATTAACAGGTTTTTTTCCTGTAACGAGTTTTATTATTTGAACTGCTTTTTTCATCTCGTCAGGATCTGAACCTACACTCATGTTCACAACAACTTTGTCCATTAATACTTCTTGCATGACTATTCACCAATTTTAAATTTAATTTAATACTTCAACCCCTACTTTGCTTTTTCCTACTATTATAACATTTCTTGGTATTGTTTCAAATTCTTCTTTTCCTTTTTGTAATTTTACAAGTTCTTCTTTTCTTTCTGCTCCTTTAATTAATTCAACTATTTTTGCTATTTGCGAACATCGCGCTCCTTTTGTAACATAAGCTAAATTACCTTCCTTAAATTCTATTACCTCACTAACCTTTCCTTCTGGAAGAGTTATTTGTAAAGAATCCCCTACATTAGCTTTTACTCCTATAAATGTTCTTGAATCATTTGTTGTTACTTGCACTCCTTTTTTTGTCATTACTTTTTTTGTTACTTTAGAAATTTTTGTTTTTGGTTCATTCTCAACTGTTGCAAGAACCAATCTTCCTTTTTCATCAAAAACCATTCTGTAAAACAATTTTTGTTTCGGAATTGATACAACATCAAACAAACCTACTGGGAATTGATGTGATTTTCTAACCACTCCATTAACTTTCACTTCATTGTTTGCAAGTATTTTTTTTACTTCTTTCATTGTTTTAACAATTCCAGTATAATTTCTAATAACTATTCCTAATGCAACTGAAGTTTCTTTTGTGTGAGGCCCTGGTTTTGGAGTTACTGTCCAAGCAGTTTCTTTTCTG
>MWBC01000079.1 GCA_002068885.1 archaeon ADurb.Bin336 | reverse complement strand
TTCTTTCCACTCACACACTCTTCAAACATTTTTTTTAGAGTTGTGTCATCCTTAATGAAATGATTTTTGCAATACTCATAAACAATACATTTTTTTATTTCTCCTCCTTTCTTTCTTTGTTCTTCCCTTGTTGGTCTTCCTCCTGTTAGGGCTTTATTAATTTTTTTTGATAATAAGTTCAATTCTTTTTCAGGGATTTCTATTTTAGTAGTTTCTCTCTCAGTTTTACTCATTTTAAACGAACCATCTATTGCACTAGTATATTTGTTGTACAATGCACTAGGTAAGAAAAAATTGTGTTCTGCTTTTAATCTCCTTGCAACATCCCTCACCATTCTAATATGAGGAGCTTGATCTATTCCTACTGGAATTACTCCTGGCATTCTTTCTTCAAGTTGGGGATAGAGTATATCTCCTACTTGGGTGAACGCACTCATTACTTTTGAAGGGTGGAGTGAACCATAAATTGCTCTAAATTCATTTTCAGTAATTTTTTGTGATGCTATTATTGCTAAGTTACTAATTTTTTTGTTCTCGCTTTGTAAATAAAAATTTGTTTTGCTTGGATCAAGGCCTAAAGCAATGTATGCAGGGATGTGAAAATCCATTGCTCTTTTTTTTCCTTCTTCAATTGGAATTCCTCTAGTTGCTTGGGATTCCACATCAGCTATTAGAACAAATGTTTTTGCTCCTTGTTCTTGAAAATATTTAATGTTTTGAATAACTGTTTCTGTTCCTAAATGTATTTTTTCGCTTGAAGGCATTATTCCACTTAGTACATAAAATGGTTTTTTGTTTTGGATTGCACTTGCTATTTGTTCCAAATCAGTTCCTCCAAAATTTATTCCTCTCCTCATTTGTAAATTAGGGTTGGGGAATAAATTAGCATCAAATTCTTTTAATCCAAATTCTTTTATTAATCTTGAATAATCTTCCACGAGTTCTTTTCCCCAAGGGTCAACAATTATTTTTTCACTCATTTTTTCACGTTCTATTTAATAGTATTAATTTCTTTAGTGTTTTTAATTATTCTTAATTGATTAATTTTTTTTAACAAAGGAAATAATGAATTAAAATTTATTATACTAAACAAACTAACCTCAAATTTGGTAAAATAAGTGTAATTAAATTCTTGGTTGATTGTCTGGGTATCCTCTCCTTTGGTGAGCCTTAAATTAGATGAAAGGACTCCAGACAATTTCTTCAACCAAACTAACTTTCATAATAAAAAATACGATGTTGTGCCTTATTAAATACTTTTAAAGAATAAGTGTAACATTTAGTACATCTAATTAAATTATTTTGTTTAATCAAAGAGGGGAGGGGGGATAAGAATCAAACAATTTGGTATATATTTTGTTTAATCAAACAAGTGAGTGAGGTAATTTAGCACACATAATTAATTATTTTGTTTAATCAAACATGGGTGAGTGTAATTTAGTATATCTAATCAATTGTTGTTTAATTAAACAAGTGGGTAATCTTTACTGAACCAAATAATTTAGTGTTCTTAATTAAAATTTTTTTGTCTAAATAGTATATAATTTTTTTTTGTTTGGTTTAATTCTTGTTCTATTTGTGCAACATATTTTTCTTTTTGAGGAATATTCATTGTTTTTAATTGTTCTAATTCTTGTCTTCTTTTAGCTATTGTTTCTTGAACTTCTTTTAAAAAAACCTCTATCCCTATTCCATAGAATTGTCCTATTGCATTTATTCTTGGGTAAACATTGTGGAACATATCACTTTTTGTTTTTGTTTTTTTTGTAATATTTTTCAGAGCTTTTCCCCTAGCATCTAATTGTTTTGTAAGTTCGCTCGCTTTTTTGTACCCATTTTCTCCCAAGCTATTTGCAAATGTTAGTAATAATAATGCATGGTTAGGAGAGAGTTGAATATTTGTTCCTTTGATTTTTCTATCCCTTTGTCTTAATAGTGCTTCAAGAGCTTTTTTTTGATTTGGTGCGAGTTTATTTTTAAGGGTGAAGGGGCGCATAAAGTATTTTGTTAACAACCTAGTAGCTAAATCAGTTGAAGTAGCACTCAACCCCTTTTTCATTAAAATATTATCAGTTGATTTTATGTACTCAATTTCTTTTCCTTCTTTTCTACCCACTTTCTTTCTCAATCGTTCTTCTATTTGCTTAATTTCGCTTCTACTTATTCCTCCCCTAAGTCCAAGAATTATTGGAGGATCATAATAATCAGGTTTTCTTGTTGTTCTTCTTTTAGCATCAACTTTTTGAATAATTGCTTTCCTTGCTCTGCTCATATGCCTCATAACAATATTTGCAATATTTCTTGTTAAAAAGCTATTCTAAGCATCTTTTTTAATTTATTCTTTCAAGAATATTAATATGGATAATGATTTGGTTAAAGCAAAGAAAGATAATTTACAAAAATTAATTGATGCAGGAATAAATCCTTACCCCTATAGTTTTGATGTTAATGCTTATTCAACAGAATTGTTAGAAAAATTTTCTTCTCTAAAAAATGAAGAATTTGGCCCAGAGTTTAATGTTGCTGGAAGAGTAATGGCTAAGCGTTCTTTTGGAGCAATTGCTTTTTTGAAAATTGCTGATGCAAAGGGAACAATTCAATTTTTCTTAAAAAAAGGAAACACCCCTGAAGATGCTTTCAAATTAATTGAGGCAATTGATTTGGGGGATATTGTTGGAGCTAGTGGAAAAGTTTACCGAACTCAAAGAGGAGAACTCTCAATAATGGTTAATGTTTTAGAAGTTTTGTGTAAAAGTATTTTGCCTCTTCCAGAAAAATTTCACGGATTGCAAGATATTGAGATTCGTCAAAGACAAAGATACTTGGATTTGATTATGAATCCTGAAGTGAGGGAAGTTTTTATTAAAAGAACAAAAATTATTCAAGCTTGGAAAGAATTTTTGAACAACAAAGGATTTTTGGATGTAGAAATTCCTGTTCTTCAACCAACTTATGGGGGGGCAAGTGCTAGGCCCTACACCACGGTTTCTAATGCTTGGAAATCAACTTTTTACTTGAGTATTTCTCCCGAACTTTATTTGAAGCGATTACTTGTTGGTGGGTTTGATAAAGTTTATACTGTGTGTAAAAATTTTAGGAATGAGGATGTTGATAAAACCCACAACCCTGAATTCACTATGTCTGAATTCTACCAAGCATACACAGACCTTGATGGAATCATTTCCCTAACAGAACAATTAGTGGAGTATGTTGCACTAAAAGTTAATGGAACAACAATAGTTAATTATGAGGGGAGAGAAATTGATCTTAAAGCCCCTTGGAAGAGAATCAAAATGCTTGATGCACTTGGAGAAAAAATTGGTAAAGCGGTTAAAACA
>MWBC01000078.1 GCA_002068885.1 archaeon ADurb.Bin336 | reverse complement strand
TCAAAAGAAGAAGAAGGCATTGAAAAATCAACCATTGAAATTTGACTAGGGTCAGTTGCTTTAAGTTCCAACCCACTTTGATTCACTATTAATTCAGCTTCATCAATCAACACAGCAATGGCCTCTATACTCTTCTTAAAAACATCAGCACTCTTCAAAACAAGTTCCATTTATACTCACTATCCTTAATACTAAGAAGAAAATTCATTAAATTTAAAAACCAAACTAAATAAAAAAAATCTCGCAATAATAAACAACAATTCTTTAAAATAACAATTTTTCTTAAGACAAATAATTTACTTAACTTTTTTGTAATCAATTATTTTTCCACTAGAATCCAGTGAAAGCAAAATTTTTACATCAGTAATTAATATAAGTGCAGTGAATTTATCACCAACCGAATTAAATTCCAAAATATTTATTTCTTTAGAACCTAATTGAGATTCTATTTTTGGCTTAAATTTTTTCATCAACAAATTCTTTAAAGAGGATTCTGTTTTATCAAAATCAATTTTCTTTGAAACATCCTTTTTCACTTCTTCCTTTGAAATAATCTCCTTTTCACTAACAGAATTTGATTTTTTTAAAGCATCCATTTTTTTGATGATACTAGCAGCTTTCTTTTCTTCAGCTGATTTGCCCTTAAACAAAAACAGATACGCTAACACTAGGATTATTACTCCTATTGAAAAATAAATTACAAGAAGAGACACTTCTACTAACAAACCAGTGGTTATATCCATGCAACTAATTACCCCTAAACTTAATAAAAACCTTACTTGTTTAATTAACAAAGTCCCCTGTAATCCCTCGGCAATTTTCCAGTAAACAACAAAGAAGCTAAGTTATCAACAACCCAAATCTTAACACACCCAAGAGCAGGAACTCTAAAAAAAGCTTTTCCTTGGATGGACTCAATTGGAACTGCATAAAGAGTAATACAATTCTTTTGAGGCAGTTCTAATTCAGTATTAATCAACCCACAATCCTCATCAAAAGTAGGATTGGTTAAAGAATTATCCCCCTTAGTTAAAATAAAGTTCCCGTCCTTTGAAACGATTTTTGCAATAGAACGATGAATAATTGGAATATTATGAATACTTGAATTAGGGTTATAGGCAGGATAAACCACCACCACCCCATTCTTATCATGATAAACCTCTTTAACAAAATTAGTATCCATAGGAAAAACTATTTTTTCAAGTACTTGGTTTGAAGAATCCGAATAAAAAGCAGTAGCATAATTTTTTACTGGAGAATTTTTTACACTAATTGAAGAAGGAAGAATAACTTCAGGGCCAAAATAATCACTCTCCCTAACAGCTCCAAGAGCCATTATATCCCCTCTAAAAAAAGAGGGTTCCATTGAAGCAGAATAAACAATAACTAATGGAGAAGAAGAACCAAATAATACCCCTAGCAAAAAATAGGCTAAAAAAGCAAAAATGAAAGCGAATAATAAATTAACCAAAACCTCTGCTGACCTAGAATTATTAGTTTTTTCTTTAACAAAAGGCATTACCCACAAATCAACATAAGTGAAAGGGTCAAGGAAAGAAAGAAAAGAAAGCTTTTTTTTAGTTGAAGACAAAAACTTCTTTAAAGAAGAATCCTTTGAATTCTTTTTTTTCACAAATTTGGCCATCAAAAAACACTATCCTCATGCAACTTAATTCATAAAATTAATTTTTAATTTAAACTAAAACTGATTAATGAACCAACTAATTAATTCAAATTGAATCACAAAAAAATTATAAAGAAAACTTTGGATAGTTTCTTGATTTTCCATAAAAGAATAATGCTAACACTACTAAAAGCAAGTAACAAAAACCCAATAGGAAATATAATTCAGAGAAACCCATTATCCCTATTGCTTCAATTACTGCCCCATACCCTACCGAAAAAATAGCTAAAATGGATAAGAACAAAACATCCCTAATTAGTATTTTTGCTTTGTGAGTAAAGAATTCTCTTTTTGCAACCATTGCAGAAAGCACTCCTCCTGCAAGTGCTCCAAAAACATAACCCATTAATTCAGGGGGCCCATGTCCTATAAGCATGCTTTGAAGCATTGAAAGCCACCTAGTTACATCCCCCATAATTATTGTTTCTCCAAAAAACACTCCTAAAATAGAAGCGTTCCAAGCAATTATGAAAATAGCTCCCACTCCATACAACAAAGAAAGAATTATTGTGAATAATAAAACACCTGCATTGTTTTCAAAAATAAATAAAGCACAGGACTCTACACTACCACTTACTCCACTACAAGCATTTAATCCAATTGCTAGAGACCTTCCTGAAATTGAGAAAGGAACTCCATTTTTGCAAGAAGAAGAACCTGATATTGCGCAAAAAGATCTTATTTGTTCTTCAAAGAGAGTGGTACGCATGGTAGCAGGTAGAAAAGAATAATAGAAAGCAAACGCAACTATAATTCCAACAAAAATCCAAACATAAATTATTATTAAATTAGAGTGACGAGCAAAAAAAGTAGTGTACCCTGAATATTTGTAATTAAATTCATCCCCTGTTTCTTCTGACAAAATGTTGTAAACTAAAGGAACTAAACCAATTGTGATAAAAGCAATTGAAAGAACTGAAGCGTGGGCAGGGAAAAGAAGCTCTGCGAAGAAAATACTCCCCGCACAAATAAAAAGAGTTAAAAAAAATATAAACACAGGATAACCCTGAATATTTTTTACCCCAATAATTGACTCCAAAACCACTAGTAACCACCTAATTTATAAATATTTTTAACGAGCAAATCATTACTCTATGTTGAATTTAAGCATTTAAAATACTTTGGTGGGAGAAAAATGGTTTTAAAAGAAAAAATAATTTTGCCAGGAGAAGAAATAGGAACTGAAGAGGAATATCTTTCAGGGGAAAATACTTTTGTGAGGGATGGAAAAATATTCTCAAAAACAATTGGAAAATTAGTTGTTGACCAAAATACTAAAGAAGCTAGAATAGAGGGAAACAAAATTGAAGAAATTTCTTTTGGAGATATTGTAATAGGAAAAGTAACTCTAGTTAAAGAATCAAGCGCGGTAATTGAATTAATATCCGCAGAAGGAAATAAGAGAATAACAGGAATAACTGTTGCACAACTCCCAATCAGAAACGTTTCAAATGAATTTGTCAAAGATTTGAAGACAATACTAAAAGTGGGGGATTATATAAGAGCAAAAATAGTTATGAGTAATCCACTAGCAATAGATTTGACTACAAAAGAAAAAGGACTGGGAGTAATCAAAGCATATTGTTCAAATTGTAGAAAGGAAATGAATTTTAATAACAACAAAATGGTTTGCTTGGATTGTGGAAGTATTGAGGATAGAAA
>MWBC01000077.1 GCA_002068885.1 archaeon ADurb.Bin336 | reverse complement strand
TTGTTGTTTCATTTGAATAGTTGTTTTTCCTGTTACTCCGATACTTTCACCAGCTGAATATTCTTGTCCAGAAGTATCCTTATCCCAATAACAACTTGTAATACTAATATTATGAAGTCCATTTTCATAAATAAAACCAATTAAACCACCAACATTTGAATCAGGAACAGGTGCAAAGAATAATCTAGAAGATTCTTTCTCACCAGATGAAAAACCCATACCGCCAAACACTGAAACACTACCAGAAGAATAACTATTTGTTAATGAAGTTGAACCACTATAATTACTACCTAAAGAACCAACAAGACCGCCTATTGCTTGATTTGTTGATCCTGTAACATTTACTCTTGAATAAGAATTACTAATAATACTTGTACTCCCAGATCCAGCAACAGATCCTACTAAACCACCAACATAACTAGAACCAATAACATTACCAAGAGAACTAGACCTAATAACTTCAAAGTTATAAACATTTCCTGCTAATCCTCCAACATAACTCCCAGTTGCATTAACAGTAATGTCATCAGATTTAATACGAGCAGCAACACCACTAAAATTTAAATTACCTCTTAAATCCCCAAATACTCCTCCAACATAATTAGTTCCATTAACAGAACCATCAACTTTTATATTAAAAATATTTCCTCCCACACCTGCAGAACCATACTTTCCAACTAACCCCCCAACATAATTTCCGCCACTTATATTAACCCCTAATAAATTCAAATTACTAATAACTAACCCAACACCTGTTTCAACAACCCCAAATAATCCAACATTATTAGTTGATCTATTAATATTCAAACCACTAATAATAAAATTATTTCCATCAAGTGTACCTAAAAAAGGATTTGAATCAGTACCTATTGGTTCAAATCCTAAACCCTCATTATATAACTTTCCTCCTGAACTAGTATCAGTACTACAATCAAATGAATTTAGTAAAACATAATTCCCATCCAACGCTTTGTTCATATCTTGGAGTTCAACACAAGTTTTTATTTGATACAAATTAAAATCAACATTCAAAAATTGAGTAGGCGAAACTCCAATATTACCAGAAGAATCAATACAACTAATATTCCAATCCAACAACTCATCATTAGCAAAGGTATAATTAATTGTATTTTCTCCCTTTACAATTCCTGTGTAAGTGTTGGAATCGTTTCCAACATTTAAAACACAATAATCAATAGAACGATTTTCTTCAACGTTAAAAGTGAAAGAAACACTCTTATTTTTTACAACACTATTATTTGCAGGGGAATAAAGAGTGACTACTGGATTAACATTATCCTCTTCAATCACAATAATCGGCTCAATCACCCTATCAGGATCTCTTGAAGAAGGTTTGCTATTTGAACCAGTACACTCCACATTAATTGTTCTTCTTTCTATTTGAACCAAACCACTTTTGGTTTCATACTCAAAAACAAATTCACATCTAACACTCTTTTGTCCTGCTAAACAAGGACAACTATTATTTAATCCGCTTAAACTTACAGGAACAGAATCTACTGCCCCAATATAATTATCATAATTATTCTCATATCCCTCTATAGTAATTTTTTTCAAAGTAATTCCATCACCAGAATTATTACTCAACATAATCAAAGAATCCCCTTCCAAATTACCAACCGCTTCAACAATACTAATACCCCCACTAACAACACCACCCAATTTTTCAGAAGAAGAAACAATTTGTTGGCTATGCGAAGAAGAAACATTAATACTTAGAGCAACAACAATCAAACTCAACACAACAACAACAGCAATAATTACTAGATATTCTATAGTACCTTGTGCAATTGAATTTTTTAACAATTTTTTTAGATTCATTCTACCACATAATCAAAATAATATCATTAAATTTAAGCAACAACTTATATTTAAATTTGCTACAAACACTTATTGTTCATAACTTTTTTGGAGTTTTTCAAGAGAGGTAGATATTTTGTTAAGTTCTGCTTCAACTTGTTTTTTTGTCCATGCATTAAATGCTTCTTTTAAAGAATCTCGTTCTTCGCTTGTGGGGGAAGAATTTATTTTAAAATAAATTCCATCTCTTTTGATCAAACCAAGTTCAATTACTCTGTTTAAGTGATAACGAATTAATTTCTCACTCATTTCCACATTGTTTTTTTCTTTAATAAATGATTTAATATCTAAAGTAGTTGGAGAAGTTTTTTGAGTGAACAAAAAAGTGAATAATGCGTCAAAAATTAAAAAACCTTTTTCTCTTGATTCTTTGGGAGAAATTAAACCCAATGAAAGACAACACCACCTTAAAAGAGATTTTTTTGTTAAAGAAACTGAATCCAAAAAATCTATTTGACGAATTACAAATTCTTTTCTAATTAACTCTGATTCGGGAATCATTATAATACCACCAAAATAAAAGGAAAAACTCTTTTCCTATTTGAAATTATTATCAAAACAACTATTTAATATTATTGAATGAAAAAATTTATTTAATTTTTTACAAATCAAATCACAAAAAACTATATTTATACATAATTTGTTTTTTTTAGCAACAAGTTTAATAAGAAGTAAAGAGTACAATAACTAATTGAAGTTAGGTGAATTTTTATGGTTGATTTTAAAGCATCTCTTACCCCAATGAGAATGATTCTCGCATACAAAGAACCAGTTGAACTGGAAATTGAAATGGTGAATAATTCTAACAAAACTCAAATGGTTTCTCTTGATATTTATTTGGGAGAAAGAATTGGATTTGATAAGGGTGGAAGGAATACTTTTTTGAGTAAAAAAATACACGAATTTAAACCCGGTGAAAGGATTAGAAATTATTACAACATTTACCCAAGGGTGAATGTAGAAAGAGGGATTGAAACTATTAAAATAAAAGGCGCAGACCGAGTCTCCGCGCCGAATGCCTGAATTCAATAATGGTACGCCCGGTAGGAGTCGAACCTACGACTTGCAGATTCGAAGTCTGCCACTCTATCCAGCTGAGTTACGGGCGCATAATAATAAATACAAGAAGCTAAGAAGTTGAGGAGCTATGAAGCCGGGATGTCATTGTATGCACTCCGGCTTCAAAGCTTCTCAACCTCAAAGCTTCGTTTTTTATGGGGTGAGCGAAGGGACTTGAACCCTCAACCTTCGGGGCCACAACCCGACACTCTAACCAGTTGAGCTACGCCCACCATATTTGTTTGGCGCGCCTGCAGGGACTCGAACCCCGAACCCTCTGCTTAGAAGGCAGATGCTCTATCCTGCTGAGCTACAGGCGCTCTTTGCGAAAAAAAGAATAAATAACCTCTTTCATTCTTTTTGTCAATCAGGATTTGACCAAGGAATGATTATGGGGTTGATGATTTACTGGAAATCGATCCGGATCATGGAAAAG
>MWBC01000076.1 GCA_002068885.1 archaeon ADurb.Bin336 | reverse complement strand
TGAGGATATTGAATATTAATTAATCATTTTTTTTTAGATTAATTAATTTTTTGGATTAGTTAAATTTTTTAGATTTTTATTTTTGTTCCGCATTTTGGACAAGAAGTTTCATTCCCATTAGTTTTTGCACAATTCAAACAAAATGCTGTTCCACATTTTGAACAATAAATTATTTTTTCGTTTTGTTTTTTACAATTTGGGCAACTTGATTCATCTTCTAAACTAAAATCTTTAATCGAATCTAGTTCATCAGTATCTTTTGAATTAAATCCTTCTTCGCTTAAATCACCTATTCCTAAATCAAATTCATCTTTTTGTGATTTAGTGTTTGTCGTGTCTTCTTTAAATAAATCTTTTATTTCATTTCCAGCAAATGAATCAGTTCCATCAGTTCCCATTGATTCAATATTCTCAAAATCTTCTTTTGGAGTATTCGTTGTTTCTTTCGAATTAATGTTTCTTCCTCTTCTTCTTTGTGTTCTTTGGTTTTGTGATTGCTCTGGATTATCCTTTAATTGTTTGAATAAATTTTCTGCGATTTGTTCTTCTTCTTTTTGATTAGGCATTCTTTTGTTTTGAATTTTAAATTTTTCAATTTCTTCAAGAGCAAGTTTTTCAACCATATTTTTTTCTCTAATTCTTTGAATTTCTTCCCTATTTTTTCTATCTAGTTCTAAATCAACATCTTCATAATCCATTGTAGGTATTCCTTTTAGAGTGTTAGTATTACTGGGGTTCAAATAGTTTTCTTCTTCGTTTTTTTGTGAACGCCTAGATTGTTGAGGGGGTTCGTTGTAAGAGTAATTATAATTATTATAACCTGCTTGGCTTTGGTTGTTTTGTTTTCTATAAAATCTTGCTAATCTTCTTGGCATATTTTCTTGATTCATAAAGACAACCTTTTATTCTAAGTATTTATTTCTCCCTTGTTTTATTATATTAATAATCCTCTTCTATTAATTGCATTAATTCTTCATCTTCTTCTATTTCATCTTTCTCTATTTTCTTTTTAGATTCTTTTGGCCTGTTTTTAACATCTTGGGCATATTCTCTTAATTTTGACATTATAGATTCTTTTTGAACCCCTAAAGGAGAATCCTCTTTATCATTAGTATTTTTGTTTTCTTCTTTAAATACTTGTTCTTTTTTGTTTCTTGATTTAACCATTAATTCTTGGCCGAATATAATCTTTTTTGTATTTTCTTTTTTAGTATCTTCTTTAACCAATTTTGCATAATTTTCTTTTGGTTGATTTGGGATAGTTGGTTGTAGGGTTTCTTTTTCTATTAATGGATCTTCTTCATTTAGGATTGTTCTTTTTAAAAATAAACTTAACATTAATGCTAACAAAATTATTAATGAGAATGCTATGTAATAAATTTCGTTTAGTCCAAATATTTCTATTATAAAAAATGAGGGTATGAATATTATTAATCCTCCAAGGTATCCAATAGCAATTTTTTCGATTAAAGTTTTTTTTTGGATTAAGGGGAATCCTATTCTAATAAGTCCATATCCTAAGGAGTAACTTCCTAGTATTATGAAAGAGTAAATCAAAATATAGTAAGGAGTCATACTTTACCAGTTTTCAATAATATTTAATAGTAATCTTTTTAGTATTTATAAATGTGTTTTTGCGATTTTTTTTATTAAAATAATTTTTTTCTTCGTGAAAAGTTTTTTTAGCAATTCTTTTATACTAATTAATTCATTATTTTTGCATGGATTTATCAATTATTATTGGTTCTTTAGTTGATTTGTTTAAGTTGTTAATACTTTTTTCAGTACTTGGTTTTGTTTTGTTCAAAATATTTTCTCCAATAAGAGAAAAACTCGCTGAAAAATATTCTCTTTCATGGGCAAAATCTTGTGTGGTACTTAATTTTATTGTTTTTTTTAGCGTGATTTTGTTTTTATTTATTTTTTTTATGATTTTGGGTTATTTGGATGCTCCTTTGAGAGATCCTGAAACGGAGTATACTTTTTTTGAGAATGTAATGCTTGTGCTAATTGCTGTTCCGCGGATGTTAATTGCTTCAATAATTCTTTCTTTATTAGCTTTTTTCTTTGAACTTGTGGCAAGTTTTTTTATGGAGGATGTTAAGCATAAAAAGAAGAGGAGTTGGGTTGGTGAGTTTAGGGGAATAGTGGTTTCTACTTTTGTGTTTTTGATTCTTTTTTTATTCGTGTTTAATTGGGTTCCTTTAGGATTATTTATTTACATTTTTTTTGGTTCAGTTAAGGCCCTTCCTTTGATGATTTTTTTGTAATCAAAGGTTTTATATAATTAAAAATAGTATTTATTTAGAGTGAATTTGGTTAATTAAATAGTTTTTTTGTTGGTTGATTATTGAAGTGGGTTTTGATGAATTTAACAGAATCGTTTTTAAAAAGTTTTTTCGCTTCGCTTGTTTTTTTCATGGTTTTTTTTTCTCAACCTGCTTTTGTTTTTGCAGCTAATAATTTTTCCACAATTCATTTTGCAGATTCTTCTCCACTTGAACTTGGAGTAAATTCAACAACGAATTATAATAATTACAATAGTGGCCTAAATAGAGGTAGTTCAATTGATTTAGGTAATAATTCATATAATTCTTCTTTAAATGAGAGTGGTGTTGATAGATTTAATTCTAACCAAGTTGCTCCGGGTTCTTGTGTAGTTTCTACTCTTTCTCCTTTGGAAGCTAAGGAAATTCTAAACTTAACCCATGAGGGTTTTGATGGGAAGAAATTAGGGGATGGGTTAGCGGATTCTAATGGAGATGATGTTAATAGAAAAAGAGAGGTTAAAAATATTGGAAAAACAGAGCTTGTGGGAAAAGATAATTATGATACCAATACCGCAGTTAAAGTTAGTGCTCCTAATAATGCGGTTGGGGCTAATAGATTTGCTTTTTTGAATGGGTTAGGGATTTCTGGCCCTTTTGGAATAGGATTTATTCTTGATGATACTCTAAGAGTAGGTAAGTGTGATTACCCTGCTAATCAACAATATTTGTGTAAAATTTATGGGGAAGAAAATTTATCAACTAGAACTAGTGGAGTTGGTTTTAAGGAGGATTTAGTTAATTCTTTTGAAATGATTGGGAATACTGGAAAGAATTTGGCTCAATTAACTTTGGGGGATGAAGAAGCAGCTAAGTTGAAAGAGAATTATTTGGATTTAGATACTAATGATTTTTCCACAGGTTCTTTTGGAAAAGGAAAAAAACTTGATAATGTTCTTGAGGTTAGTAGGTTTGAAGCAAAGAATTCAACTTCTTGTAATAATTCTTCTTGTAGTATAAGCACTTACTCTGCTTTTGCAAAGTACTTTAACGCGTGGATGACAACAGATATGGTTG
This sequence comes from archaeon ADurb.Bin336, assembly GCA_002068885.1. Taxonomy (GTDB): domain Archaea; phylum Iainarchaeota; class Iainarchaeia; order Iainarchaeales; family JAAZKV01; genus JAAZKV01. The sequence goes on along the minus strand of MWBC01000076.1, from coordinate 128 downwards.
TTTCTAATGTTGGTCCAATTTTGCTTCATTCTTCTTACAAGTTTTTTACTAAAGTTGGGAAAAATCTTGGTTCTTCTAAATTTGCTTTTGCTCAAAAAATTAGACAAAAATATCTTGATTTAACTTCT
>MWBC01000075.1 GCA_002068885.1 archaeon ADurb.Bin336 | reverse complement strand
TAATTGAAAGAACAGAAGGGTACATTAATGGACACGAGATTTGTAATGGTTACTCCGAACTAAACGACCCATTGTTGCAAAAAAAGTTTTTTGAAGAACAAAAAGACCAAGGAAGAGCAAAAGGAGAAAATGTTCCAATTGATGATGACTTCCTAAGAGCAATAGGATACGGAATGCCTCCCGCAGGAGGAATGGGGCTAGGAATTGACAGATTAGTAATGCTCTTAACAAACTCCTCAACAATAAGAGATGTAATATTCTTCCCACAAATGAGGCCAGAGAAAAAAGAAGAAACTGAAAAGAAAGAATAATTTGAATTAACTCTATTTTTTTAATTTAAAATATTTTTTGAAAGAATAATTTGGTGAGTTTTTAACGAAACTAAATTGTTATTATTTTAATTAGTTTTGTTTCCACTTCATTTATTTTATCTTGATTTATTTTTCCTAATTTGTATTCAATCATTTTTGAATCTAGCGTAAAAATTTTATCTATTCTTACAAAACTATTTGTGTTTAGTTTTGTTGTTGGTAAATCTTTTTCAGTGAGTTTTACAAAATACTTAGTTGGTTCTTTACTTGTTATTTGACACAAAATCAAATCTTCTCCACCAAGATTTGCAATAACTAAAGCAGGTCTTTTTTTATCAGAAGTTAAATCAGTAAAAGGAATTCTTATTACTACAATATCTCCCTTCACAATTTTTTCCATGCTTTATCCTCTTCCTTAGTGTTCCAATTCTTCATCAAAGATTTCTCACTAAGAAGAGTATTCAATAGTTTTTCATTCACGTGCTCAATTGGCCTTAATTCTATTTTATCCTCAAAAGTTAAAACAACAACTTTTTTTCCATTAGAAAATTTACCCCTCCTAACTTCTTTTGGCAAAGCAATTTGGCCTCTCTCTGTTATAGTTATTGTCTTCATTCCAACAAGCCCCACAAAAAACCACCAAATTCTTACAAATCTTATTAGTAAGAAAAGTTTTTATTGGTACTTACTAGTTTTGTTAATTAGTTTAAAATCTTTTTTGAACCAACTTGCCAGAGTAAGTAGAATTCAATTAACCAACCCTTAAATTTAAATACCAGTTTAACACTTCATATTTGGATTTAAAATGGCCGAAGATATAATCAGGACAAAAACAGGGATCCAAGGGTTAGATAGGGCTTTGAATGGAGGGATTCCTAGTGGTAATATGGTTCTAGTTTCTGGTGGAGCAGGAACTGGTAAATCAACTTTTTGTTTAGAGTTTATTGTTAATGGGGCTAATACTTTTGGAGAAAAAGGATTGTATTTATCAACTGAACAAAATAAGGATGAGTTGTATAAACAAGCTTCTCTTTTTAATTGGAATTTATTAGAACTTGAACAAAAAGGATTAGTTAAAATAATTTATTATGACCCTACTTCTGGTGATGGATTTCCTCAAACATTTAATGATACTGTTACTCAATTTAAACCAAAAAGGATAGTAGTTGATTCATTAACCACTTTACTTGATTCTTTATTAATATCAGGCATTTCTGATGAAAAGGGATTTTCTTTGGTTCAAATAGCTGAAACAATTAATCCAATACCACGAACAGAACAAATAGTAACAAAACACGTTTTGTATAGTTTGTTTAAAGTTTTAAAAGCATTCAAAATAACCACTTTATTAACAACTGAAATGCCTGAAAATGGAAAAACATTGAGTGCTGATGGGGTTAGTGAATTTGTTGCAGATGGAGTAATAATACTTCAATACGTTGGAGTAGGTTCAGTTGATTTTAGGAGTATGACTGTAAGAAAAATGCGTTACACAGATCACTCAAAATCAACCCTAGCATACGCAATAGAACCAAGTGGAATAAGTATTAAAGAATCAGAGATTTAGATTTATGGGTGTACTATTGCCTTTACCTTTTGAGCAATTCCTGTTACAGGATTCTTTCTTATCAGCTCTATTTTTTATTATAACTTTCTTTTTAATGGGGGCATCAGTTAAATTTATTGATGATGCTTTTGATGAGAAAGCTCACTCTAGAAGAATTGCTTTAATATTGTCTCCAATAACCGCGATTATTTGGGCTATAGTTATGGCTTTACACCCTGCAGCAGCATTATTATTAACAGCAATAACTTTAGGGGTATTAATTAAAGGAAAAGTTGATAATATTGCTTTTGTGATAGCTGTTCTTTGTATATACTTAGTTTATTTTTTCATTGGGGATTGGGAATTTATAACAAATCCTTTTTATTTAGTTCCTTTAGCAGTGATAACAATTGGTGGAATTATTGATGAAGTAGGTAATGATTTTGTTGATAAAAAACACTTGTATAAAGAAGGTTTAATTGGAAAACTAATTCACTGGTTTTTTGAATATAGATTTGTAATGAAAATAGTTGTATTAGTATTTGCTTTGTTAAATGTATATCCTTTATTCTTTTTTATAGCGTTCTTTTGTTGGGATTTAGGTTATGAAATAATAATGCATTATAGTAAATATGTTTTGCGAAAACGAAAGTTTTATTATGATAAAAAGGCTAGTAATTATTGATTAGAATGGGTAAAAGAGAAGATGCTTTACTTGTATTAGATGATTTACTTCAATTGGATGATGTTCTTTCTTGTATGCTTGCAAGAAGGGATTTAGGAGGGGTAGTTCCTACTAAAATGAAGTTAAAAGACACTTCTTTTTGGAATATTGTTAAAGAATCTACTAGTCAAGTATTTCCTATAATTGAAAAATTCTTTTTATATAAAGTTGAAAGAATAAATCTAGAATTGGGGGAGTATATGATAATATTTGCTCCAATAACTAAAACATATTCTTTGTTAGTGATAATACCCGCCTTATCAAACATGGGTTTAATTGATGTGGAAATTGAGAACACTAAAAGAAAAATAAAGGCAATACTTGATAGGAAAGAGGATGATTCTTCAAGCTCTATTTAAATAAGTTGTTAGTTATGGTTAATAAAATGCAGTGTGATGTACTTGTTTTTGGAGCCGGTCCAGCAGGGGCTGTTTGTGCTTCTAAATTAGCAAAAGAAGGTTTTGAAGTAATTTGCGTTGATTCAGCAAAAAGACCAGGTGCATATCACGCCCCTAAAATTGATATAACTGAAAATAAAGGGATTCAAAGAATAATTAATGAGTTAAAACTTGATTATTTGGCTAAATCAAATAAATCAATTTGGTTTTCCCCTAATAATAAATTTACATTTGTTTCAAAAGTTAAGGACTTATTTTTTTTAAGGGGTAAATCAAAACATTCTCTTGATTATTCATTATTTTTAGCCATGAAAGAGTATGGGGTTTCTATTTGGTTTAGTTCGAAGCCAATTAAATTGAATAAAGTATTTGATAAAATTGAATCGGTTGTAATCAAAAGAAAAAATAAATCAGTTATTGTAAAACCAAAAATTATTGTTGTTGCTACTGGGGAAGATGATTTCTTTTATAAAAAATTAGAGGTTGTTGAAAAAGATGTGACTAAAATAATTGGGTTCGGGGTGTTGATGTCAA
>MWBC01000074.1 GCA_002068885.1 archaeon ADurb.Bin336 | reverse complement strand
ATTTGAGAAAGAGGGTTTAATTAATATTACTCAAATAGGTAAATCAAAAATACTTTCCCTAAACTACCAAAACCCAAAAACTATTTCAAGATTAGCAATTATGGAATTATCAAAAAAAATTGATTTTATTGAAAAAAACCCTAATTTTTCTAAAATATTGTCGGATTTACAAAAAATTAATTCATATTTTATTCTAATAACTACTCCTCAAAAAAATTTTAACCTAAACAGAATAGAATTATTAATTTTAACCCACGACCCAATAAAAACACTAACAAATTGTAACCTAATTGAAAAAAAATACTCAATTAAAATAGATTGTCTCGCTTTGGACATTAAAGATTTTGACAAACTCACTAAATCAAATAACCAAATAATTTCAGAAATGCTACTTAATAAAATTATTTTAACAAACCAAGAACATTTTTTTGAACTAACAAAAGACACTATTTCAAAAACAAATTTTAAACCAAGAAAATACACTTTAATTGATTTAAATGAAAATGAATTAAGATACAACTTGTCAAAATTTGGCTATTCTGAATTTGGTAAAGAACAAAAATCAAAAGAACTAACTTTTGAGGAATCAATAATTTCTACTCTATTAATAGGCACAGCAAGACAAAAAACTGCTCTAAAAGATTTATTAATAAAAAATGATTTCAACCCAGAATTATTAGCATTTTTAGCAAAAAAATATTCTAAACAAAAAGAAATACAAACACTAATTAACAAAAACAAACAAAATAGTAAATTAAATAAACTAAATGAACTCCTTAATTTGATGAAGGTAATTTCATGGTAAAAGAAGAAATTCCAAAAGAACCCTTACTAACCCTAATAAGAGAAATTGATTCAAATTTAACAAAAAAAATTGATTTGTACGCAGTTGGAGGAACAGGCATGACATTACTAAACCTAAAAGCATCAACCAAAGACATTGACTTTAATTTAAAACCAAATGATTATGATGAATTCAAAAAAGCATTGGGAAAAACAATACATGGATACAAAATAGATCTTTTCTGTAATGGGGAAATATTCTCCCAACACTTACCCCAAAATTATACAACAAAATCAATTCCCATCAAAATAAAATTTGATAACATTAACCTATTCTCAATTCATCCAATAGATATTGTTGTTACAAAAATTGGTAGATTAAATGAAAGAGATTGGGAAGACATTAAAGATTGTATCAAAAAATTTAATTTAACAAAAGAAGAAATTCTTTCAAGAGGAAAAAAAGTAATCTACATAGGAAACGAAACACTGTACAAACAAAATCTAAATGACGTTCTTAAAAAAATGTTTTAAAAAATACAACTTTAAAAATTCTAATATAAAAAATATCCATCGTCCAAAAAAAAGAGTGTAAATAAAAATGATTCACACCCTTTCTTTCAAACCAAAACAACTTTTTTTACACACAAGATTGGAACTTTCCATTCTCATAATAACACGCAGAAACCTCTGGGAGTATATTTGACCAAGCTGACTTATCCATATCAACATTAACCTTACAAGTATCCCCTACCTTCTCTGAAACACGCATTACTATATTTGAATTAGTTACACTCACTACCTTTTCCTTCTTACAAATACCTAATAACCCTCGTTCTTCACACTCTTTCTTCTCAATCCTTGAAGTAAAAGTTAATTTAGCCGGAGAACACTCCAAAAGCGCATCCTTCCAACACTCATTAGTAGGAACCCCATGAAGCATTATAAAAGAAGAAAGAGGAGAATTCACTTGAACAGTCCCACAATCCTTAGCAAAAATAGAACCAATTATTTGAGTACACCCAAATAAAAACAACCCACACAACAGCAGGCCAATTACTAACAACTTCTTCAACAAAACCACCTCATAAAATATGAAATAATCTTCAGTAAAAGATTATATAAAGATAACTAAAAAGAGGATTAGAAAAATAGATTATAATAATCAAAATTTTTATTTTTTTAATTATTTATTTAAATTTATTTTTTCGTTAGGATCTGTTTGTAAATCATAAAGCTCAATCAAATTAGAATCTAAATTAACTATAACCTTAAATTTATTATTTATTCGTAACGATTTTTTATTTTTCACAAACTTTAAATTTTTATGTTTCGCACCTTGTTCTTCGGGATAAAATGTTTCTGAATACCCCTGCCTATCCTCTTTATCCAAACCATTGATTATTTTAATCACAGATTTACCATCAATTTTTGAGTTAAATTTTATAGATTCTAACTCAATAATTGTTGGAAATATATCAATTAACCTTACTTGTGTAAGTACCCTTTTATTTTTTGGTAAATTAACATTTTTGATTATAAAAAGAACTTTTTGTGTCTGATCATATAACAAACAACCATGACCAAATTCTTCAGGATGCCCTAATTTTTTTCCACTTTTATCATTAGGATATAAACCACCAAGATCTTCTCCATGATCTGAAAAACAAATTATTGTTGTATTATCCCAAAGATCAAATTCTTTCAATTTATCAAAAAACATTTTTAAATAATGATTTGAAAAAGCCACTTCTTCTTCATAAACATTATCCCCACCATACACTTTAGGCGCTTCATAAGGCCAATGTGCATCAAAAAAATGTAAAAATAAGAAAAAAGGACTCTCTTTATTTTTTTCAAGCCATTTTAAACCACGTTCATAAACAACATTTGCTCTTTTTAGAGCAGTACCCCTTAATTTTACATCCACTGTTTTTAATGGATCTGAACCATCAGCAAGTCTAGGTATTTCATCATCATAATAATCAAATCCTTTATTAAAACCATACCACCTATGCATACCTGGACAGGAAACAATAGCTGCTGTTCTGTAACCCTTTTTCTTGAGAAGTTGTTGAATTGTTATAACATCTTTATTCATCTTTTCTTTAAATAAATGACGCACTCCATGATTATATGGCTGTAACCCTGTGAGAACACTTGCATGACTTACTGGTGTTAATGGTGCTGATGAAATCGTATTCATAAACGAGACACCATTTTTCATCAACTCATTTAATGCAGAAAATTTTTTACTGTATCCAACATCGGCCCTCACACAATCAAGTGATATTAACACAATATTATTCATAAAATTCACTCGGTTTGAATATTATTTAAATAAGACAAATCAACATGATCCTTCATAACCACTCTACTACTTACCAGCTTATTATCATAAAGAAAGTTAGCAGCTTCTTGCATTATATTATAATCTGATTCTATGAAACCTATTCTAATACCTTCTTTGGAAGTTGCTACTAAATTTGGTTCAACAGCAGAAGCAATATTTAAAGCCCTTTCTGAAACATCAAGTTTAGAATTTGCAATAAACCATTTATTTGCAGTAGATTTATTTTGCCTATAAAAATCATAAATATCAATAAATGCTCTCAAAAAATTTTCAGCAACACCTGGATTTGCGAGTAGATATTTCTTTGAAACAACAATTACAGAAACAACACTTTCAGCATGTAAATTTCTAACAAGTCCTTTTTCTTCAAATATTGCGGGAGTTGGATCAAAACC
>MWBC01000073.1 GCA_002068885.1 archaeon ADurb.Bin336 | reverse complement strand
ATCATTTGTTGAGTTGTGCATGCATACAGCAACTCCTTTGAATTTTGTTTTTGTAATAAAAGTACTTGCACAAATCAAGTTCATTGCAGCGTCACTACTCCCCCTATCAGAGCTTCGTTGTGCTCCAACTAATATTACGGGTATTGGGCAATTTTCAAGTATGAAGGATAGTGCTGCTGAACAGTAACCAAGCATATCAGTTCCGTGTCCAATTATAATTCCTTTTGTTCCTTTTTGAATTTGTTCTTTAATTATTTGAGCTATTTTTTGTATGTGAGTGGGTTGTAAATCTTCTGACATTATATTTGTAACAAAAACCGATTCAATATTCGCTATTTTTGTTAGTTCGGGGAACATTGTAATTAAATCTTCTAAATCAAAAGAAGCCATTACTCCTCCTTCTGTATAATTAACTCTTGAAGCAATTGTTCCTCCTGTGTGCATTATTGTAATTGTTGAGAGGGTGGGGTCTTTTTTTATTTCAACAATTTTTGCTTTTCCAACTTTTTTATTTTCCCCTAATAATTTAATATTTTTTATTTTTGTAGTCAAAAATCCAGCGTTGTACCCTGAATCTAATTTTATCATCAAAATTGTTTCTTCTAATTTTGAAGGAATAATTGTTCCCTTAATCAAATTTTCTTCAAAATTAAATTCAATTAATTGGCCTTCTTTTAAAGAATTTTTTGCATAAAAATCAATTAGCTTCATTTTTGGTTCACTTTTTTATTATTTATTATTAGTGTGTTTTGTTTTAAAATCTCTTGTTTTTAACAACTTTCAAGTGAAGTGTTTTTTGTGCAATAAGCATAATCCTTGTTTTTTGGGTAGTAAGTAACTTGAACACTTTTGTTGTTCCAAGCGTTTGCACATTCATGAGCATAATTACATCCTTCACAATGGTGTAATTCTTCATAATTATTGTTTTGTGCATTGTAAATAGTTTCTCCTATTGTAGTGGTTTTGCAATAATAGTTTTCGTTTCTATCAAATTCTACTGAGTTTTGATTAAACCCAGCATCTTTTGCTTCAAATAAAATTGTTGCTTTGTACTTCCCAAGGTTTTGTGTTTTTACTTCCCAGTATAATACTCTTTCTTCTCCGGGTTGTAGTATTTGAATTTCTTGTGCTTCTATTTCATAATCAGTTTGGATCCATTTTGTATCAACTTTTTTGAATAATTTTAGTTGAGCGGTTGCGTTTGAGAGGGTTGTTTGTCCAGAGTTTTTTAGAACAGATTTTATTTCAGTGTTTCCTTCCATATTTGTGCCAATGTTTTCCACTTGTTTCACTTCTGCTTGTGCAGGCATTAACCCAACATAAACTTTGCAAGTGTTTATAGTATCAATATCCACGCATCTAACAAAAGTATTTGCTTTTTTTGATTCTCTTGGTTTAAGGTAATCATAATCCCACTCAAAAATTTTATCACATTCATCTTTCTCATTTTGTTGACTTTTTCTAACGCAACAAATTTGGGGGTTAGTGCACTCTATTGAGGTTAGTGTTTCATCTATGGTTAATCCTGTTGAGGTAATGAGTTCATCTTTTTTGTAATCTAGTGAACCCACTAAAAATAATTTTCCGAGATTAGGGTCAATTCTTGCAGAATCAATTGTTTGTTTAATCATAATTGTTGTGTCTCCAGCAGGGGGAAAGTTTTGGGCTATTGCTAAAAATATTGCTACTAAAATAAGTGCTACAATTGCATAAACAAATAAATCAAAAACTTTCATTCTAATAAACCTCTTTTAATTAAATATAATTTTTTTATTTCATTACTTTGAGTTGGGTTACTAGTACCCATGAAGCAATTTTTTTTGCAACCACTAAAAAAACAAATAATGCAACAAACAGTATCCAATTATCTTGATAAAAAAATAAATCTTTCCACTCCCTAGCCCATATTTCTAAATTGAATAACAACCAGATTATTATTGCGAATGTAACTATTATTAGTGCCCATTTTGTTATTTTCATTTTATCCCTTTAATGGATTTTTATTTTTGTAATACTTAAACTTTCCTAATTTTTTTAATTAAATTCTTCTTCCATTTGTACTCTTTTTTGGATTTTGAACATTTCTTTAACTTCTTTAGTGGTTGTTGCTTCTTCTGCTTTTTTATCTAAACGAAGTTTAATCATTCTGGGAAATCTTAAAGCATATCCTTTTCCACTCTCTTTTCCACATGCGTGCATTGGGCTTTTAGTAATTTCATCAGCTCTTGTTTCTATAACAAATTTTGGTTCTACCCAAAAAGTTGGTTCTATTTCACTAACAACTCTTGCGTGTTTTTTTTCTATTTTATCTTTGAATAACATTTCTTGTAATTGCATTAAAGTATTTTCAGTTAATCCTGTTCCTATTTTTGCTACACTTTCAAATGTATCATCTCTATCATTATAAGTTGCTACTAGTAGTGCTCCGAGTCCAAACTCTGTTCGTTTTCCTTTTCCTAAATAGTATCCTATAATAACAAGATCAAGAGTATCACTTAGGGTTCCTTTGTAAGAGCGTTTTAGTTTTATCCAAGAAAATTTTCTTGCTCCTGCAATGTAGGGTGCGTTTAAATCTTTTGCAATTATTCCCTCCAGTCCCCTAGAAATAGCATCTTCAAAAAAATCTTCTAGTTCTTGCGGTTCACTAATTATTTTTTGTTCGCTTAATTTAATCAACCCTCCTTCTTTTACTATACTAACAAGTTTTTCTCTTCTTTGGGTCAAGGGTTTGTCTAAGTAACTCTCTCCATCCACATACATCACATCAAACAAAAATAAATTGAGTGGATATTCCTTTGCTTTTTTTTCAACCTCATATTTTCTTTTTCTTTGTATTGTAATTTGGAATGGATAATATTCTTGAGTGTCCTCATTGTACGCAAGGGCTTCTCCTTCCACAATACATTTTTCAGGAATTAGGTATTCTTTTACAGCGGTTATTATTTCAGGGAACATATTTGTCATTTCTTCGCTTTGTCTTGAAAATATTTTTATGTTTTCTCCATCTTTTGAGATTTGTAATCTAAATCCATCATATTTTGCTTCAACCGCGCATTCACCCAATTTTTCAATTATTTCTTTTGCACTTGGTAATCTTTCTGCAGCGGTTGGGCGAATGGGTGTCCCTGGCCTAATTTTTATTTCTTTTAATCCTTCTAATCCTTTTTCTTTTAGTATTTGTGCTATTTCCCCTAAATCAGAGTCAATGTTGTAAGTAGCTTCTATTTGTTCTCTTGCATTTACTCTTATTTTTCTTGCTTGGTTTTCAATTTCATTTTCTTCTTTTTTTGTAGTAGCACTAGATTTTTTTTCCAATATTTTTTCTTGTTCTTCTTCGGTTAGTATTGTTGCGAATGCATCCATTATGGTGGGGTCCCCTACCCCTAATCTAATATTCCCTAGGGGTATTCTTGCAATATATCTTGCTTCTATTGGAGTTGCGTAGTTGAATAATTCTGTTAGTGTTTTGATTTTTAGTTCTTGACTTCCTTCTCCTTCTGCTTGTGACATTTTTTTTAGGTTTGTAAATACTTTGTCTATTGTTAGTTCTTGTGTTTGGAGTGATAAT
>MWBC01000072.1 GCA_002068885.1 archaeon ADurb.Bin336 | reverse complement strand
TCTCCTGTCCAAAAAATAGTGGTTGCGTTATCTTTAATAGTTGGTATTTCTTTATTATTTTTTTTAGTAAATGTTGAAAATAATACAAAATCTCCTTTATTCCTAATTTGTATATTAAAGTTTTCTTTAAGTAGATTTTGAAAGTAATTGTCTTCTTTTGAAGCTTCTCTAGGCATATGCCTAAACTCAATTTTTATTTTATTCATTAAACTCTGCCTTTTTTATTTTAATAAATAAAGAAAAACATTAGTGCTCCTATACAAATAATTAATTGTATTCCAAGTATTATTAGCACTAATTTTGGTTCAGTGAGTTTTCCTTTTCCTATTTTCATTATTACTTGGGTTATTGAACCCCCTTTTGGGTTTGGTGATAGTTCTTCTTTTTTGTTTGGTATTCCAAAGCACTCTGATTTCATTTTGTGTTTTGCTTTAATAAAAAATTCAACAAAAAATAAGGCCATTATTAGTACACCTATGGTTTCCATATTTCCAATTATACACATTACAGCTAGGTTTGCTCCAACCATTAGGGTGAGTGTGTCTCCTCCAAATATTTTTGCAGGGAACCAATTAAAGAACAAAAATCCTATTAGTGCTCCAATCATTGCAATTCCTAAAACAACTGCAGTTGTTTGTCCTGTAACTAAAGCAATTATTGTAAGGGTTGAAGTAAGAATAATTCCTTGTCCTGCTTCTAGTCCATTAAACCCTGCAAGCATATTGAATGCGTTTGAAGCACCCGTTACTCCAATAGGGATAATAATTAAGGGGTAAATTATTCCAAAATTAATACTACCTATGAATGGAATGAACATAGTTGTTTCTCCAGCAGCAATAGCTACTAAAGGCATTGCAGCAATTATTGGAAAGAGGGCGTGTTGCCATTGTCTAATCCCTTTTTTCCACCCAATAATATCATCAATAAAACCCACAAAAGCAATTATTGCTATTGTACAAAAACCTGCTAAGAGCACACTCAAATCAATTGTGATCCACTTCAAGTAAGTTGCAATGAATATTGATGTAAATACACTAAAAGAAAATCCTAAGAAAACAATTACTCCTCCAAGTTCAGCAATTAGTGGTTTTTTGTATTTGTTCATATCCTTTCCTAAAAAACCTTGGTTGTGCATTCTTTTAATGAAAGGAGGCATTACAATTATAACAAAAATTATTGCAACAATTAGCGCAATTAGAAATGTAATCATATTAATAGAAAAGAATTTTTTTGTTTTTAAATTAATTGGTATGATTATTTCGCTTCTAATTTAATAATTCTATTAGTTTGTCAATTATTTTTTCAAGAATTTCATTATTTGTTATTCCTATTTGGTCAATTATAATATTTTTGTTTATTGGCATTATTTTATCCACTCTTATTTCACTATTGTGGGCAATTTTTCCTTTTAGTATGTCATTTTGGTTTAATGCGACAGAATATTTATTTTTCCATTTTGTTGTTATTGGTGCAATTAGTAAATCTTCTTGATGTTGATTGTAGTTATTATTTGATATTATAATTCCTGGTCTTATTTTTGTTGAACTAAAATCAGTATAGGGGCATGGAAAAAGAATTATTTCTTTTTGTAAGTATTCTTTTTGAGAATCTCTTTCCAAGGGGTATCATCCTCATTTTTGTAAAATTCTTTTAGTGAATTTAGGTTATGTTTGTCTAAATCACTAAAATCATCTGTCATATTCAATTTCCCTTCCTTTAAAAGTTTTGTTAAAGTTTCGTCAATCGTCTTTGTATTATGTTCGCTGTTTTGGCTTAGTTTCTCAACTTTTTTTGTTAATTTTAATGTCCTTAATCTACTTCTCAAAAAGTTCCTTGTTTCTTCCGACCAATTAATTTCTTTGTATTGCATTAATTCTTTTTTCAATTCTTTTGGCAAAGCCAGAGTCAAAGTTGCATTACCCATAAATTACACTAAATACACTAATATTAGTGTATTAATTTAAAGGTATGCTTTTTGAAGTTTGTTGATTTTTTTTTGCATTTGAAAGTTATGTGAAGTAATTGTACCAGCCGGTTTAAAAATAAAAGCAAATAATTCTATTTTATGATTGAAGGGGTTAAGGTAAAACAAATATCTACATTTACTGATGATAGAGGTTGGCTTTCAGAAATTTTTAGAACTGATGAAAATAAATTTTCCCCCGAAATGAGTTATGTTTCTTTTACTAAATTTGGGGTTGTGAGAGGTCCTCATGAACATGTTAACCAAACAGATTTTTTTGTTTTTATTGGTCCAGGGGATTTTGAATTATATTTGTGGGATAATAGAAAAAATTCAAAAACTTTTGGAGAAGCTCAAAAAATAGTTGTAGGAGAATCAAATAAGGTTAGTGTTACAGTTCCGCCTGGGGTAGTTCATGGTTATAAATCAATTACTGAATCAGGAAGTCTTTCAATTAATTTACCTGATAAATTATTTGCTGGCAAGGATAAGAAAGAGGCGATTGATGAAATCAGACATGAAAAAGATTTAGATTCAAAATTTAAAATTAATTAAATGGGGGCATGAGCGTGAAACTATTAATTACTGGTGGATGCGGATTTATTGGAAGCAATTTTATTTTGCACATGATAAATAAATATCCTAATTACCAAATAATTAATCTTGACAAATTAACTTATGCTGGAAATAAAGCAAATTTAACTTCGATAGAAAAAAATCCTCAATATGAATTTGTTGAAGGGGATATTTGTGATGCAAAATTAGTTGATGAATGCATGAAGAAAGTTGATGCAGTAGTTCATTTTGCAGCAGAGAGTCACGTTGATAGAAGTATTTTGTTTGCAAGTGAATTTGTAAAAACAAATGTTTTAGGGACACAGGTTTTGCTTGACAGTGCTCTAAGAAATGGACTTAAAAGATTTCACCATATTTCAACAGATGAAGTTTTTGGAGAACTTGGAAAAGAAGGTAAATTTTCTGAAACTACTCCATATAATCCAAGGTCACCATACTCTGCATCAAAAGCAGGATCTGATCACTTAGCAAGAGCATATTATTCAACATTTGGTTTGCCTATTACTATTTCAAATTGCTCAAATAATTACGGACCGTACCAGTTTCCTGAAAAACTTCTCCCATTGTTTATTACAAATTTAATTGATTCAAAAAAAGTTCCTGTTTATGGAAAAGGACAAAACATTAGAGATTGGATTCATGTACTTGACCACTGCGAAGCAATTGATTTGATTTTGCACAAAGGTAAAATTGGAGAAACTTATTGCGTTGGTGGAAATGCAGAACTTACTAATATGCAAATAACGAAAATGATTCTAGATGAATTTGGTTTTGGAGAAGAAATGATTAATTATGTTGAGGATAGAAAAGGGCATGATTTTAGATACGCAATTGAGTTTTCAAAAATTCACTCTGAACTTAATTGGAGTCCAAAATACAATTTTAAATCAGGTCTTAAGGATACCATAAAATGGTATAAAGAAAATGAATCCTGGTGGAGACCATTAAAGGAAAAAGTAATAACTAATGTTACTCAAAAAAAGTGATTTTATGAAAGTTATTGTAACTGGAGCAAAAGGGACGCTTGGGACTGATTTAGTACAAGCATTAGCTAAAACTGATTTTGAAGTAATTGCATGGGATCTTTCTGATTTTGATATAACAAATAAAAATGATATGAAAAAGCTCATTTTAG
>MWBC01000071.1 GCA_002068885.1 archaeon ADurb.Bin336 | reverse complement strand
TAAAAAAATAATTGAAAAAGCGATTAAGAATTGTGAGTATTGTGATGATGATTTTGCAGTTGCTTTGGAGGGTTTTGGGGCTAGTTCAATAAATATTCTAGTAATATTTTATACTAAAAAAGCGTCTTGGAAAGAAATGGTTTTAGCACGTGACCAAATAGGACTTGAAATTAAAAGAGAGTTTGAGAAAGAAAAAATATGGTTTGCTCTTCCATCCCAAACAATTTACACAAAAAGTGTTGGAAAAAATGAGGGCTATTAATACAAATGTAAAATACTACAAAAAGTGTTTTATCTAAAAAGAGAAATACTTTTGTTGAATTTTTTTTATGATAAACCTAATTTTTTCATTAATGAGAAACTATTTTATTATATATTGATTTGTTTATTTCAATGGTTAATATATTTGGTCATCATTCTTTTACAGGGTTAAGCGATAATGAGGCAGTTGAATTACTAAAAAAAAATGGGTTTAACGAATTACCATCATCTAAAAATAATCAATTAGTTACAATAATTCTTAGTGTGCTAAAGGAACCAATGTTCTTATTGTTAATAACTTGTGGGTTGTTATACTTGTTTTTGGGTTCAATAAATGATGCTTTACTATTACTTTTTTTTGTTGTATTAATAATTGGAACCACTATTTATCAAGAGTTAAAAGTAGAGAATGCGCTCAAAGCTCTAAAAGATCTTTCTAGTCCAAGAGCGTCGGTTGTTAGAAGTGGTGTACAAAAAAAGATTCCTAGCAGGGAAGTAGTTAAAGGAGATTTAATAATTCTTGAAGAAGGAGATAGGGTGCCGGCCGATGCGATTATCTTACAATCAAATAATTTATTGGTTGATGAATCCTTATTAACCGGAGAAAGTTTTGCGGTTAGAAAAAGCGAGGGGAAAGAGGGAGTAGAGTTCAAACCAGCGGGAGGGGAAGACACTTCTTTTGTTTACTCAAGTACTCTAGTAGTTGGTGGGAGTGGAGTTGCAAGGGTAGTTAAAACAGGGGTGGAAACCCAAGTTGGAGCAATAGGAAAAGAATTAGAAAAAACGGTTGATGAAGAAACCATTCTTCGAAAGGAAATAAAAAAAATAACCAAAATTTTTGTGATATGTGCGTTTATTGTTTGTTTTTTAATAGGGATGTTTTATTATTTGTCTACTATTAATTTGATTGATTCAATTCTCTCTGCTCTAGCAATTGCAATGTCAATACTTCCTGAAGAATTTGCAGTAGTAATGACATTGTTCCTTGCGCTTGGAGCTTGGAGAATGTCAAAGTATAATGTGTTAATAAGAAATTTAAATGCTATTCAAAACATTGGCTCTGCTACAGTGCTTTGTGTTGATAAAACAGGGACAATAACTCTAAACAAAATGGTTTTAAAAAAAGCTTTCACTGGTGGGGAAGAATATGATTTTGCTATTAAGAGTGTTCCAAAAAAATTTGAAAAATTATTGAAGTATGCAGTATTAGCTAGTCAAAAAATTCCTTTTGATCCAATGGAAAAAGCAATTAAAGAAGGAGTGTTTGAGAAAATTTCTGACATTAAAGAAGATGATTATGAAATAGTAAAAGAATATTCACTTTCAAAAAAATTACTTGCACTCTCCCAAGTTTGGGAAAGTGAAAACAAAAAAGAGTTTATTGTAGCATCAAAAGGAGCTCCTGAAGCAATAATTGATTTATGTCACTTGGGTAATAAAAACAAGAAAATTATTTTGAACCAAGTTAACAAATTTTCTGATGAAGGATACAGAGTAATTGGAGTTGCTTCAGCAGTAATCAAAAAACAATTTAACAAAAACAATGAATTTGTTTTTCCATCCAAACAACACGATTTTAAATTTGAGTTCTTAGGATTAATTGCTTTACAAGACCCAATTAGAAAAAGTGTTCCAAATGCTATAAAAGAATGTTACCAAGCAGGAATAAGAGTGATAATGATTACAGGGGATTATGCAGGAACAGCAAAGCACATTGCATTGCAAGCTGGATTAAATAAAATAGAAGAGGTTCTAACGGGAGAAGAAATACAAAAAATGTCTTTTAATGAATTAAAAGAAAAAGTGAAAAAAGTTAATATTTTTGCAAGAATTGCTCCTGAACAAAAATTCTTAATTGTGAGTGCACTAAAAGCAAATAAAGAAGTAGTGGTGATGACGGGAGACGGAGTTAATGATGCACCTGCACTAAAATCTGCTCATGTTGGAATATCAATGGGTGCAAGAGGAACAGAGGTTGCTAGAGAAGCATCAGCAATAGTACTAATTGATGATGATTTTGCTTCAATAGTAAAAGCAGTACAAATTGGTAGAAGAATATTTGATAACATAAAAAAAGCAGTGACTTATATAATTGCAATTCATATTCCAATTGCTGGGTTAGCTTTGTTTCCAGTAATATTTCGTTGGCCACTAATTTTTTTCCCAGTACACATAGCTTTTCTTGAACTAATAATAGATCCTATTTGTTCAATTGCTTTTGAGTCAGAAGTAGAGGAAAAAAATATTATGAAACGAAAACCAAGGAAATTAAACGAACCACTTTTTAGTAAAAAAAATTTGTTATTTGGAGTGTTGCAAGGGTTATTAATTTTAATAATAGTACTCACTTTGTATGGATTTATTTTGAATGTGGGGGTGGAAGAGGGGGTTGCAAGAACAATTGCTTTTACAGTTTTGCTAATCTCTAATTTATTAATAGTTTTTTCTATGAGGTCAAATGATCTAACAATAATAGAATCTTTTTCAAAACCAAACAAAGCACTTTATTTAGTTGTAGGATTTGCAATAATCGTGCTAATATTAGTACTAAATGTGCCTTTCCTTAGAGAATTATTTTATTTCTCTTCACTTGGGTTAATTGAATTAATTTTTTGTATTGCAATTGGTTTTATGACAGTAATTATTTTCGAAGGAATAAAAGTGTACAAAAAATTTCTTTTAACAAATAATAAACTTAATCATTCATCTAATTAATTCAAAATGTATAAACAAAAAACTTAAAGTTAAGTTAATTTGTTTTAATTAAAAAAAATCAATTTATAGTAAGCTTTTTATTATGATAAAACCAATTTTATTGAAATGGTTGAAGTTGAAAGCGCTTTTATTGCAATATCTCTAATAATATTCATTGGGTATTTTGGAATGCTTTTTTTCAAAAAAACAAAAATACCTGAAACACTAGTTCTAATGTCAATTGGGTTAATAATCGGACCTTTGTTTGGATTGGTTGGGGAATTTGAGTTATCTATTTTTGAAGGATTTCTCCCATTTTTTGCTAGTTTTACTTTAATGATCATTATTTTTGAGGGTGGGTTGCACTTAAATTTTTTTAAAACTATTAGGGATTTACCAAGTGCATTTATTTTTACACTAATTACTTTTATAGCAACTAGTGTTCTAATAGCAATTGTTTGGTTTATTCCAACAGGAAATTTACTTGAAGGGTTACTCATTGGAGTAATATTAGGGGGAACTAGTTCAGCAATAATTATTCCATTAATTGGTAATACTTCTGCTTATGAACAAACAAAATCTTTACTCGGACTCGAATCAGCACTAACTGATGCGTTGAGTGTAATAACAGCGGTTGCGATAGCTGAATTAATCTTATCATTAAATCTTGGAACAGGGGGAGGAATTGATTTAGCACGCGTTGGTTCTACACTATTAGC
>MWBC01000070.1 GCA_002068885.1 archaeon ADurb.Bin336 | reverse complement strand
AGAAGAAAATTTTACTGCAAATTCAACTGGGTGAATTAAATCATCTTTTTCTCTCAACCAAACAAAAAACAAGTGAAGCAAATCACTTTCTTCAATTAAAAATTCTTTTGATTTAATTTCATTCAATAAACAATACATTTTCTTTAATTTAGCTTCAGTTAAATCTTCATTATTTTTTAAACTTCTTGAATAATAATTCATACATTTAGTTAGTGAAGGATAATTGAATTTTTGGGAAGAGCTATTTTCAAAACGCTCATTCAAAAAATTAATTTTGTTGGAATTAATTTTATTATAACCTAATTTTTTAAAATTGTTATTTTTGTTTTTAAAATTTTCATTTAATTCAAAAATTATTCTACTCGTTCTACTAGTAATAAACTCGGTCAAAGGGGGGTTAGTTACTATATGGTTTCTTTCAAGACAAGTTCGCTTCAAAATTTCAAACCCTAAAAAAAGTTCATCATTTGAAGGATACATAGAACCAAAATAAACACTCTCCTTAACTAACTTATTTTCAAACAAAAAAGATTCTTCCAAATAATAATATTTTTTGCCCTTAACAATACGTGTTGAAATATAACTCATACAAAACACTCTTTTTTGATGAAACCCCTAACGATAAATAAAACCCATGCGGGACAAAATCCTCAAAATTCTTTAATAAAAATGTTGTTTGTGGTGATAACTCGTATTTATTTTTCTCCTCATTCTTTAAAAAGCTTTCTTTAGGTGAATTAATTAACTTGGTGAGCTAAAAGAGGAGATTCTTTTAGATTAACTAAAATAATAAGAATCAAATTCAAGGTAAAAGGTTGATTGAAATGGGTTATGGAGAATTTGCTGGAAAGAGTCTTGAAAGGAAGAGAAGAAAATGGAAGAAAAAAGATGCTAGACAAATAAAAAAAGCTAGAGCCAAAGGCGGAGTGTTTAAAGATTTGCTTGAAGGAGCACCTCAAGGAAGAGGAATTGTTCTTCAAAAAAGAGGAGTTGAAGCAAAACAGCCAAACTCAGGAATAAGGAAATGTGTGAGAGTACAATTAATAAAAAATGGTAAAGAACTAACCGCACTTGCACCATATGATGGAGCAATAAAATTTATTGATGAACACGATGAAGTAATAGTTGAAGGTCTTGGAGGGGCTCAAAATGGGCCAAAAGGAGATCTTTGGGGAGTGAAGTATAGAGTTACTCATGTTAATGGGATATCACTTGAAATGTTAAGAACAGGAAAGAAAGAGAAGTCTAAGAGGTAGTGGGGTAAAGAAAGGTGAATTTTATGAGTCAAAAAACTGATGAAAAAATAATTAAAACAGAAAAGGAAGCTGTTGTGAAGGAAACAAAACAAGAAGCAAAACAATCTCATGCAAAAAAAACAGCTCCTAAAGAATCATTTGAAAAAGAGAGTGGGAAAAAGGTTTCTGAAAAAACAAGCAGTGGGAAAGAACACGAAAAAAGTGTTTTTGTAAAAAAGAAATCTCAATTCTCTGAGTATAAATTATTCAACAGATGGTCATTTGATGATGTTGTAGTAAGTGACTTGAGTTTAGTTAGATACATTAATTTAGATCCTGTTGTAATACCTCACTCTTTTGGAAGAAAAACAAGAGGGAGATTTGAAAGACAAGATTTGAATATTGTTGAAAGATTAATAAACAAGTTAATGAGATCAGGACAAGGTAAAAGAAAACTCTCTGGAAAATATGTTAGAGGGAGAGGTTCTTGTGGGAAAAAAATGGAAGCAGTTGCAATAGTAGAAAAAGCATTTGAAATAATTGAAAAACAAACAAAACAAAACCCGATTCAAGTTCTTGTAAGAGCTATTGAAAACTCTGCTCCAAGAGAAGATATTACTAGAATAAAGAGAGGAGGGGTAGCGTACTCCTTAGCAGTTGATTTAGCTCCAATGAAAAGACTTGATGAAGCAGTAAAGAACTTAGCGTTAGGTGGATTTGGAGCATCATTTAATAAAAAAGTTAGTGCTGCGCAAGCATTGGCTGATGAATTGATTGCAGCTGCAAATAATGATATTAAAAGCACTTCAATAAAAAGAAAAGACGAGGTGGAAAGAATAGCAAAAGCTTCAAGATAAATTATTTGCAAAATTATGCAAATTATTTCGAAGCAATTGTTTGTTGTGAAAAGAGTTTTTTTATAAAACTCTTTTTGAATTTTTTTTCTTGAGTTTTTTTTTAAAAAAAAAATTGCGAGAGGATTTTTAGGTATTTTTGGGTGATTATATGGGCCGAACAGAAGCAATGGTTGAAACAGTAGAGAGTTTAATGTCGAACAGAGAGAATATTAGAAATATTGGAACAGTAGCACACATTGACCACGGCAAAACAACTCTATCAGATTCTTTAATCGCAGCAGCGGGGTTAATTAATTCTGTGCTAGCTGGAGAAATGCAAATGATGGATTTTGAGGATCAAGAACAAGAAAGAGGAATAACAATTAATGCTGCAAATATTTCACTAGGGTTTGATTGGGATAACCAAAAATACTTAGTTAATTTGATTGATACTCCTGGACACGTTGATTTTACAGGAGAAGTAATTAGAGCAATGAGAGCAGTTGATGGGGTAATATTGTTAGTTGATGCGGTTGAAGGGGTAATGCCTCAAACAGAAACAGTAATAAGACAAGCATTAAGAGAATACGTTCGACCGGTTTTGTTCATTAACAAAGTTGATAGAATTATTAAAGAACTTAATGCAACTGAACAACAAATGCAAGAAAAATTTGTTAAAGTAATTTCAAAAGTTAATATGCTAATTGAAAGGAACGCTCCAGAACCATACAAGAAAGAATGGCAAGTGAGTATTCAAAAAGGAAGTGTTGCATTTGGCTCTGCTAAAAGAAAGTGGGGTGTTAGTGCAGCTCACATGCAAAAATCAGGAATAAATTTTAAACAAGTTTATGAGTACTTAAAAAACGACCAAGAAGAAGAACTTGCAAAACTTTCTCCAGTTCACGAAGTAGTACTTCAAATGGTTATTGAACACTTACCAAGTCCACTCCAAGCACAAGATTACAGAATAAAAAGAATTTGGGGCGGAGACATGGAAAGTGCAGTTGGAAAATCAATGAAAGCTTGTGATTCAAAAGGACAAATGGCTATGGTTGTTACAGATGTTTCAGTTGATTTACACGCAGGAGATGTTGCGACAGGAAGAATATACTCCGGAACACTAAAACCTGGTGACATGGTTAATTTACTAGGAGCTTCAAGAGAAGTAAAAGTCCAAAAAGTTGGAGTGTATATGGGTAACGAATTTGTTAACGTTTCAAAAGCAGATGCTGGTAATATTGCTGCAATAGTTGGAACAAAAGATATTTACGCAGGAGAAACAGTAGCTACAGACAAAGAAACGAAACCATTTGAGAGTTTCATGAGTAACGCTGAACCAGTAATGACTGTATCAATAGAAGCAAAAAATCCAAAAGATTTACCAAAATTAATTGAAGCTCTAAGAAAACTTTCAAAAGAAGATCCTAACCTAAGAGCAACAATAAACCAAGAAACAGGAGAACACTTACTAAGTGGAATGGGAGAATTACACTTAGAAGTAAACACTTACAGAATAAAAAACAATCACAAAATTGATATCCAAACATCTTCTCCTATTGTAGTTTACCATGAAGGAATAGCTTCAACAAGTGAAGTACTGGAAGCAAAATCACCAAACAAACACAACAAATTCAAACTAAAAGCAACTCCAGTTCCAGAAAATATTTACGAAAAACTAACAGAAAAAGC
>MWBC01000069.1 GCA_002068885.1 archaeon ADurb.Bin336 | reverse complement strand
GCTCAAAAATTGAAAAAATATAAACTAGGTCAAAAAGCTTTATTTGAATACGAAAAAAAAATGAAAAAATCTATCTTGAATAAATTCCAAGATAATATGCTTCGGAAAGCATGTAATAATTTATCTAACAGAGATTTTGATTTCCTTGTAGAAACAGCCAACTATTTAAATTCAAAACAACATTTAGACAAATTAGTTGATTCAGGAGATTACAATCTAATGTACTTACTTCAATACATTTTAAAAAAACCCAGAGGGATATTCAAATTAATGACTAAATTTATATGATTAATTCATAATTTTGAAATTTATGCCTTTAAGATTTGATTTTATAATTTATAATGATTTATGTAGGAACAAGGTATTGAATTAATTGGTTTTTAGGGTATATTTTTTTTAAAGATTTTTATCACAAATTTATACTTTTGATAAGTCTTAAATATATAAAAAGAGTAATCTATTTATGAAAAATATCAATTGTGATGTTTTAATTGTGGGAGCTAGTTCAGCCGGATTAGGAGCTGCTTTATCATTAGCTGATTCAGGTATTAAAGTTATTTGTGTAGATAAAAAAAATAAGATAGGAGTACCTGTAAAATGTGCTGAGGGAATTGGTAAGTTTTTTGTAGATATTCTTCCAGTAAAAATACCTAAAAAGTTTTTGAAATGGAAAATAAAAGGTATTGCTTTTTTTAAGGATGATTTTAAAATTAAAAAAAAAGGTCCTTTTTGGGAAGGATATTCAGTTAATCGTGATGAAATTGAGGATTTTTTTTATAAAAAAGCTAAATCAAAAGGAGTTAGATTTATTTTAAAACATTCCTTAATTTCTTTTAAAAAAAATAAAGATAAAACTATAAATTCAGTATTATTAGCTTCAAATAAGTCTTTTATTAGGGTATTTCCAAAACATATAATTGCTGCAGACGGAGTTGATTCTAAAGTTTTGAAACTTTTAAAAATTCCTAAAAAAGAAAAAATTACTGGCGAAATCGTAAATTATGAAGTAAGAAGTAATAATTTAGAATTAATTGATTATGAGCAAATATATTTAGGTGATTTTGCGCCTAATGGTTATGGATTTATTTTTCCAAAATCAAAAACAATAGCAAATGTGGGTGTTGGTTGTATAAATTATAAGGGTAATATACAAAAATGTTTTAAAGAGTTTATGTCACTGAGTATTGTTAAAAGTCAATTAAAAGGAATGTCTATTCTAAAAGATAAAAGTAAGACTGCTATATTTGGGGATCAATTGTATAAATCAGTTCACGAAAATGTAATTTTTTGTGGGGATGTTGCTAATCATAATTTTAAACCTTTTATTGAAGGATTTTTGCCTTCTTTTATTTCAGGTTTTACTGCTGGAAAATTAGTTTTAAGTGGTGATATTTCTGCTTTGAAATATGATGCGTTAATTGAAGAATCATTACCTGGTTTTAAAGATACTAAAGTTTTGCAAAAAGCAATGCTTCAAGTTTTTAAAGAAAAATCTAATTTGAGAAATAATCACTTATTTTTACTTAGTTCAGGATTAATTTCTCCTGAACAAATTAAATCTGTTAATTTTAAAAAATCAGAGTCAATTATAAAGAAAAATTGTTCAATTTTAAAAGAATTTTAACGAATTAAAACTTTCATTTAATCTTATAAGTTTTTTACCTGGAGTATATGCATCTTCCCCTGAAAGAAATATTAACAAAAAAGGTTCCTCTTTTTTCTTTTCTATAATTTTTTTATAAACACTAAATGTATTTCTACCTAATGCTTCTAATGTGGCGCAACAAGCAGTATATAATTCAAGTTTTGGAGATGTTTTTTCTAAGTGTGGATTTATTGAATCAATCAAAGATTTTCCTGATGCTATCCCTAATTCCATTTCTGAGTCAATTTTATTTGTAAATACTAAATTTTCACCAACTACCAATGCTAAAACACGTGAACACAATTGATTACCTTTTGTATAACAAAATGGATAATAAAGAGTTTTTCTATGAAGAGATTCATTAAGATATTCTTTTGGCCAATTTAATTTCTCAAATAATTTAGTTGTTGCTCCATGTCCATCTATTTTTTCAATTAATGAATTATAGAGTCCTATTTTAGTGGCTGAAACTTTTATTCCTGTTCGTTTAAGTCCTAAAGTAGATTTAATATTAATTTCATTGTTTGTAAATATAGCTAATCCAACAATTGAATTCGTATTAACTGTGTTATTAAAAAACTGATATCCTTTTTCCCATTTATTGTCATCTAATGTTGATCCCCCTAAAATATTAAACCCATCCAATTCTTTTACTAGCTGTTCAAGAATTTCATCCTCTCTACCCAAACCCACGCCTAGAAATTTTGTTACTATTGTTAATGCAGGAGAAACAATAGGGTCCAAAAAATTAGGTATATTCAAAATTTTTTTGTTACCTTGAAAAGGAACCTTTAGGATTATTCCACTTGCAACTAAATTTATTAAAATTTTATTATTCCATTCACCTATTGTTGCTTTTTTAATTTGGTTTGCACAATCTTTTGCAGCTTTTTTTGGGTCAAGTTTTGAATTTTTTCCTATTCCGTGTGTTACAAATATTTCATCAGAATATGCTACTAATAAAGTTATTCCTCTAGTGTAACAACCAGAATTATTCATAAATCCAGCTACTGTTCCACCCACTAAAGGTGTTTTTTCAGGAACATACGTGTATATCTTTTTTAATATTTTTTCAAATCCCTTGTTATTTTCATAATGTATAGTACTATACAAAAACATAAAACTTGGTCTTTCAGGCATATTTTTTAATGCTTGATTTATTGCATCCTCTGCAGCTAATTCAGGATTCCAATTTTGACTTGTCCCTATTCCTACTTTGAAAACCATTTAATCGCCTTCTTTTTTATTATTTTTTTCAAATTCTTTCAGTATTTTTTTTCTTAGTTTTTGAGCATAATTTTCTGAGTTTGTGTGGATTATTTTTATTTGGGTTGGTTTTGTTATTATGTTTTGGAGTACATCATTTATTGCATTTTCATCTAATGTTTTGTATTGATTAAATATTCTATCAAGTTCTTTTTGAACGGATTCTTCAAACACTACTTCAAACACGTCGTTTCCTGTGCAAATAAAATCTAATGGGCTTGTTATTTTTGATCCTACTATTACATTTTTGCCCATTTTTTCTAAAGTTTTTGCAAACGCTTTTCCTAAAGGAGTGTCTTTTGTTGATATGTCATAGTATTCGGTTTGAGTTAATAATTCAAGTAATAGTTCGTAATCTTGTTTTGATAATCCTATTGGTGGCCAAGCGTGTTTTGTAATACACACGCCTGGAAGTTTTTTTGGGTTTGGTGCATCATGAACTAGTCTTATTATTCCCGTAACAAATTTTTCGAATGTTTCATAAACATAGATTTGCACATAATCTTTACTTTTTGAGTTTTTTTGAAGAAGTTTTGCAATTTCTTCTAATTGTGTTGCCCATGCTTTATTAATTTCATATTTTTTATCATCTCTCTTTAAGAGTATTCCTTCAATTATCATTTCATTAACTGCTTTATGTGTTGCTTGATAACTTAATTGCTTTTGTTTTTCTAATTGAGCATGCAATTCTTTTAAAGTAAGAAGTGGCTTTTCAGATAACACTTGCACAATTAATGCTTTTGTAGAATTCTTGTCAATAATAGGTGCTAAAGCACTAGTTTCCATACTATTCTATTGATTGTATCTTAATTAAATAGTATTCTTTTTTTCAAAAAACAATTTTTTTGATTTTTGGTTATTGTTATAGTAGTTTTATGGAAATGTGGAGATTCATTTTTAATAACCTTGATTATTTTTGAAGGAGCCTAATTCTTATGTTTTATTCTATTTTGTCTAGGTCAATTATTTTTATTGGTTTTGTGTAGTTTAGGTAGTATCCTTTTTTTTTGTTGTGTTCTAGCC
>MWBC01000068.1 GCA_002068885.1 archaeon ADurb.Bin336 | reverse complement strand
TGAAGGATTACCAATTAGTTTGATTAGTGAGAGAGTAGCGTTTAAACCAACTGGGGGTTTAGTTGCTAACCCGAATTTAAAAACAGAGGATAAGAAGACAGGAACTACTACTGTTGGGGTAGTGGGAAATGATTTTGTATTACTAGCTGCTGATCAACAAGCTACAATGGGGAACACTATTGCTGATGATGATGCAAGGAAAGTGTACAAAATAACTGATTATATTGCATTAACAATTTCTGGAGCGGTAGGGGATTCTTTAGCAATTATTAGATTTTTAAAAGCACAAGCTAGTTTGTATGAAGTTGAGAGAAATACTAGAATGACTCCAAAAGCTCTAACCACAATGCTTTCAAATGTATTAAATGGAAATAGGTATTATCCATATATGTTCATGCCTGTAGTAGGGGGATTAAATAATTCTCCAGAGCTTTATGAAGTTACTCCATTTGGGTGCATTTCAGAGAAAAAGAAATACGCTGTAACTGGTTCAGGAACTGATTTTGCTTTAACTACACTTGATTCAGAATACAAAGAAGGAATGACTCAAGATGAAGCATTGAACTTAGCAGTGAAAGCAGTGATGGCTGCAAAGCACAGAGATATTTATACTGGTGGAAAAACAATTACTGCAATAGTGATTGACAAGAATGGGTATAGAGAACTTGATTCAAGAGAAATAGAAAAAGCGATTCATAAAGTTAAGCTAAATGTTTCAAAAAAATAAAATAAAATTAAATAAATGTAAATAAATTAATAAATGTAAATGAATTATTTCTAAAAATTTTATATGAATAAAATAATTTTAATTAAGTGTCTTTGAACAACGCCTTTTAAACACAAAAATAAAAAGCTTTATTTCTTGGACACGTTTTTTTAATTTAAATTTAATGAGTTGATAAAAATGGCGCAAAAAATACAAATATTGGATGAAATAAACGAAACACTAAAAAGAATAGTTCCTGATTCTTGCGGAATAACAAAAGTTGAAATGGAGGGGCCTGAAGTAGTTATTTACACTCGTAACCCTGAAGCTTTTTTTTCAACAGAGAATTTGGTTTCAAAAATTGCTTTTGAATTAAAAAAGAGGGTTAATATTAGAACTGATAAATCTCTTTTGAGTAATCCCGAACAAGCAAAAAAAATTATTCTTAATTTAATTCCAGAAGATGCTGATATTAAAGAAATTTATTTTGAGGAACCATTTTCTCAAGTGGTTATTGAAGCAATTAAAAAAGGAATTGTAATTGGGAAGGGTGGAGAAATTTCAAAAAAAATAATTCTTGAAACTGGGTGGACTCCTAGAATATTAAGAGCACCAACCTCAAAATCAGAAACTCTTTCAGGAATAAGAAAACACTTATTTAAACACGCTGATGAGAGAAAAAAATTTTTACTAAAAACAGCTGAAGACATTTATGCTCCAAAAACAGAAACAAATAGACAATGGATTACTTTCACTGCGCTTGGAGGATTTAGGGAAGTTGGGAGAAGTTGTATGCTTCTTCAAACAGAAAGTACAAAAGTTCTTCTTGATGCAGGAATAAATTTTAGTTCAGATGACCCTTACCCCTACATTGATACACTAGGGTATCCACTAAATGAACTTGATGCAATTGTAATATCTCACGCTCACTCTGACCACTCAGGATTACTCCCATTCTTATACAAAATGGGTTACGATGGGCCGGTTTATTGTACTGAACCAACAAGAGATTTAATGACATTACTACAATTTGATTACCTTGATGTTAGTCTTACTCAAGACAAAAATGCTCCTTATTCGGAGAGTGATGTAAAAAATGCTTTACTTCACTCAATTACTAGGGATTATAGGGAAGTAACTGATATTGCTCCTGATGTTAGGTTAACCCTTCATAATGCTGCGCACATACTAGGCTCAAGTTCGGTTCACTTAAATATTGGAGAAGGACAACACAATTTGGTTTATAGTGGGGACATAAAATATGGGCTTACAAGATTATTTGACAACATTGATGTTAAGTACCCAAGAATAGAAACACTAATAATTGAAAGTACTTATGGTTCAAGGGATGCACTACAAACTCCTAGAGCAGAAGCAGAACAAAGATTAATTGAAATAATTCAAGAAACCACTCAATTTGGGGGAAACGTAATAATCCCAGTGTTTGGAGTTGGAAGAGGACAAGAAATTTGCATGGTTATTGAAGACGCTTACAAAAAAGGATTAATTGATGACAAGAATAGTATTTACGTTGAAGGAATGGTTAAAGAAGCAAGTGCAATTCACACAGCGTACCCAGAGTTCCTAAGAAAAAGCCTTGAAAAAAGAATTCTTACAAACGATTCTCCCTTTGATTCTGATTTATTCAAATCAGTTAAAAGAGAAGATAGGGACAAAATTTGTCAAGGAAGTGGAGCAGTAATACTAACAACATCAGGAATGATGAATGGTGGGCCAGTAATGGATTATTTTTACAAACTCGCAGAAAACCCAGCAAACACTTTACTATTCGTTGGATACCTTGCTGAAGGAACATTTGGTAGAAAAATCCAACAAGGGTTAAAAACAATTCCAATTTCTGAAAACGGCAAAACAAGAAAACTTGAAGTAAAAATGAGGATAGAAACAATTGATGGATTTAGTGGACACGCTGATTTTAACCAATTATTATCTTATGCGGCTTCACTAAAACCAAAGCCAAAAAAGATTTTAGTGGATCACGGGGACCCAACAAGAAGCGTAGAGTTATCAAAAAATTTATCTGCGAAATTTGGGATAAGTTCAAGTGCGATAAGGAATTTGGAAACAGTGCGGTTGAGGTAAAAAACTATTTAGTGAATAAATTTGTTTTTTTGCTTAACTTTTTTAAAATATTATTTTTTTAAAAATGATTTTTGCTTTATAAAAAAAATTTATTTTGCACAAAAACCAATTAATTCTTGTTTTTCACAAAACATATAGTTAAGAACAAATATATCCATAATTATGGATATATCCTTTTTTATGGATAGGTGGTTTTTTGATTAATATAACTTCTAGAAAACGTTTTCAAATATTAGATAAAATAAATTTTTTAAAAAAAAAATTTCATGAAAAAATAAAAGAATTAATTTCATTTTAACATAAATTTTTTAATTAACTAAATAATTTCAAGAATTAATTTATTTATTAGCCGTCTTTTTTTGAACTAGTGGAACCAAACTAGTTTTAACCCAATTCTTCCACTGGCCCAAGAGTTGATCATAATCAAGTTTTCCTTCTTCCTCAAGCATTTCTTCTCTCATCAACATTAATTTATTATTGGCCTTGCTAGTGTAATCCGCTTCAAGGAGTGGTTTTAATCCAAGTTCGTTCCTTTGTTCAACTAAAAACAATTTAGCGTTTCCCCTCAACCTAATCTCTGCCCAAATTTCGTTAATTGTTAACCCACTAGTTTTTTGAATCTTCTTAAACAACTCACTTTCTTTCAAATTGTCTTCCATTAATTCAAGAGTATCTTTGCCCGCATCATACTTCATTAAATCCAATAATCCGCCTTCTCTTGAAGGATCATCATTCCAATGCTTCTTAATTTCAGTGATTTCAACAATTCTCCTCACTCTCTTCAAACTACCCTTAAACCTAATTGGGCGAGCAACCACAACAAGGTCAGTTGCTTTAAAAGAAGTTGTTGGAACACCCAAATCATTAACAACTCTATCCCAAACAGCATAAGCACTATCCGCATGGATTGTTCCAAGAACAACATTACCCGCTGCCCCAACTCTCATCGCTTCATAAAGCACTTTCGCTTCCTTACTCCTCACTTCCCCCACAATAATAGCAGAGTCACCCAATCTAAGAGCAGTTCTCAGTGCCTCAGCAGGATCAACTTCAGTATCAGTTTTTGAAACACTAATCGCACTCTTAGTTTTTAATCTTTGAATATTAAAACCAATTTCTTGCATATACGGGCC
>MWBC01000067.1 GCA_002068885.1 archaeon ADurb.Bin336 | reverse complement strand
TTTAAATCAAAATAAAAACATTTAAACCTAAATAAAAATAGTTAAGATACAAAATAAAACAAAAATATTTAATCAATTTTTAATTTAAGCCACTCAACTTTTTTATTATCCACCAAATCCTTTACCTTTCTTTGAGAATCACTCAACCTAGAAGTATTTGTTTTAAACTCAACAAAAACAATTTTATCATCCTCAAAACTAATACCATCAATTGGTTTACCAATGAAACGAAAATTTTGGGAATTGTAAGGATACTTATCTGAAAAAGGAATCCACTGCTCGGTAAGTTGACCATACTTAACACTCTGAGACTTTTTTGAAAATCTTAAATCATCAACTTCATTTTTTAGAGAAACTAAACTCTTGTAAAACAAGAACAAAACTATTAACAAAACAATAATTACTCCAATTAAAAACAATTCAAACATAAACACCACAACACTCTCGCTAAAATTAAATCTTCTTTGACATAAAAGGTTCTTCTTTCTTATAATTAAACTTTTTTTTGTAATACTCTCTCACACCAAGCCCAGAAATGACCACTACTTTATTTGAACCAAACCTCTCCTTAGCAATTTTTTCTGCCTCATTCATTAATTGTGTTCCAAGCCCTTGATGTTGAGAAGAAACTGAATCCTCCCTCTCACCCAAAGGAATACCCCTACCATAAACGTGAAGCTCTCTAACTAATGCGGTTTGAGGAGTAATTTGTTTTAGAAAAGGCGAAGAAGGATTTCTTAATCTTAAAAAACCAAACAAATGATTTTTGGATTCAATTGAAATAAAAGCTTCTTCCCCACTTGAAGCATCATAAAACTCTGTTCTTAACTTTGCTTTTGAGAGCTCTTTTTCAAAATCAAAACGCTTCCCCCTAGAAGACAAACCCACCTCCCTACACCTAATACAATTACAAACTTTTCCTTCCGCCTTCATTCTTTCTTCAATTATTTGACGCAAATTTGTTTTCTTAATCCCTGCTTCGATTACATTCCCAGGAATATCCCTCTCCACCCTCATAACCCTAACCCACTTAGGTAAAGAAGATTTTAACTCAACAAACAATTTAACTGCCGTCTCTTCAAGCAATGGAGAATACAATCCTTTTTTCCAATCATCATAAAGCTTTGTACCCTTAATCACAAGACAAGGATAAAATTTCACCATATCTGGTTTAAAATCAGGATTTTTGAAAACCATTTTCATATTCTTTAAATCTGATTTATAATCACTCCCAGGAAGGCCGGGCATTAAATGATATAATACTTTAAAGGAAGAATCCTTCAAACGTTTTGTTGAAAGAATTACATCCTCTACTGTGTGTCCTCTTTTTATTTTTTCATAAATTGCGTCAGAGGGATTTTGAACTCCAATCTCAACCCTTGTCCCACCCAAATCAAGCATTCCTTTAATTTGGGACTCTGAACACAAATCAGGGCGAGTTTCAAAAGTTATCCCAACCACCCTCCTCTTTGATTTCTCTGAATTTAATTTCGCTTCACTAAAAGAAGAAGAAACTTTTCCGCAAACAGCATCAAGAGATTTTTTTACCACACTCTCTTGTTGTTTTTTTGGTAAAGCGGTGAATGAACTCCCTTGAAAAATTAATTCTATTTTATTCGCGAAATTCCCAGTTGCATCAAGCTGATTAATTCTATTCAACACTATTTGATAAGCATCATAATTCAACCTTTGTGCACGAAGAGTACTTGGCTCAAACCCTGTGTAAGATTTAGGGGATTTTTTATCTTCAAGCGAAGAAGGACAATAAATACACTCCCCAGGACAAGGAAAAGGAGGAAGCATCACTGCAACAACCTGCACCCCTGAAAGACTACGAGTGGGTTTAATTGATAAAAGAGAAATTACTTTCTTGCTAGGGTTTTTAGCACAAGAAAGAATAAAAGGAAAAGAAGGAATAGAATCAAGTCCGAAATGCTTGGCCCAAAAAAATAATTTTTTTGAAAACTCCCTCTCGGATAAATTCTTACTAGAATCAATTTCTTTAATTATTTCTTTTGCAAACAAAAAATCTTCTTTTTTACGCTTTTTTAACATAAATTAATAACTAACAAAAGCAGTTAAAAAACAATTGAATAACAAAAAAATTAATTATAATAAAAATGAAGAACAAAGAAATTAAAAAAAATAAAAAAAACTCAAAAAAAATATAAAATAAAAAAAGAAAAAATAATTAATTCATTCCAAAAGAAATTAATCCGTTCAAAAAATAACTTGGAAGAAGAGAAAAAGAATAAAATGGGATCCCATACAAAACATTTTGGAGCTTACTCTTTAAAGTAGGAAGAGCATTAATTTTGAAAGAAAAATCTCTGGAAGTGTTCTCAAAAGAAACCCTTGTTTTAAACTCCCTCTCACCCTCAATCCTAGGATAAATTACAAAAAAATCTTCAGTAGAAGAACGCTTAGGAACAACAACCCTTAAAGATTTTTTTTCACGCGATAAAGCATTTGAATTAACCCAATTAGGAGGCAAATCTGATTCAATCAAAAAAACTGCTTCAGCATCAGTATTATTAACAAAATAAAACTTATACCCTGCTTTTGAATCTACAAGAGAACTAACCTCAACATTACTAACAGGAGAAACCCCCAAAGCGCCAGAAACAACATCAACCCCCAAATCCAATACTTCGCTACCAAAAGAACCAACAAATTTTACACGCACAACTTCACGCCCAATATCAGCATTAGCTGGAACAAAAACAAATAATTTAATTGATTCCTTCTCATACTTAATTTCAAACTTTGAATTAGAAATAGAAGAAGAAACCACTTCTAAGGATTGATACTTATTAGTCAATTCTTTTGAAAAAATTAATTCCATTTTATTGCCAGGAGCAACAGAACCAACAAAAGAATCACTAGAAGTAAGTTCTTTTGAAAGAGGATCAATTAATCTCACTGAAAAAGCAAAAGAAACACACACTATCAAAAACAAGCTCAAAGTAAATACTTTTTTAAACATACTAAACCAAACTAATTCAGGTAAGAATGAAATAAAAAGGTATTCATATGGCAAAAAAACAAGAAAATGAAGACAAAATCAAAACTGAAAAAGAAAACAAACTAAAAGAAACAACAAGATTCTGCATGACAAAAAACCACCACAAAAACACTTACAACGAAGCAAAAGAAATAGGAAGAATGGATTCTGATTTAATTCCATTATGCGATTACATTTTAACCACAAAAAATTATTTTACTACAAGTTCGTGCGCAGGAAGAATTGCACTAATAGGACTAGGAAAAAACGAAACAAAACAAGAAAGTGCATTCTACCGAAAATGGCACAGAATAGTGAACACAAAAGAAGTTCTTGAAGCAATAAAAAATTATAAAGGTCATGTTCTTTGGTTTAAACAAGAACCACTAATACTACACTTAGGAACAAACAATATTGAAAATGCGAAAAAAATACTTACTTTATGTGAAAAAGTAGGGGTGAAGAGAGCAGGAATAAAAGTTGCAAAGGGAGGTAAATTTATTGTGGAAATACTTGGAACCCAAAACATAACCACTCCAATAAAAGAAGGAAAAATAAGTGCGAGTGAAGAATATTTGAAATATTTAATTAAAAAAGGGAATCAAAAATTTAAAAAAAATCAAGAACTAATAAAAAAGTTATTTAAAGAAGCAAAAAAAGAATTGAAATAATAAAAAGTAAAATTGAAATAAAAAATAATAAAGTAAAAAAAAAACACTCAAAACAAAATAAATACAAAATAACTAATTTATTCAATTGTTTCAGAAATTGTTTTTAGAACTTTTTCTGGATTGTAATAATAGGTGTCAATAACTTCTAAAACCTCCAAAGGCTTTCTAATCTCGTGACTAAGCATCCATTCAAGAATTTTTTTTCTAATAACAATCTCATTCATCACCACTGCTTTTGAAACAGAATTAGTCTTTGCAATCTTTTCAAGAAGAGTGCCTGAAATACC
>MWBC01000066.1 GCA_002068885.1 archaeon ADurb.Bin336 | reverse complement strand
TTGTTTTGGGTTTAGTTAATATTCTCGCTGGGTTTTATTCGTTCTCTTTTTATTCCGCTCAATTAAGTTCTTCTCCTGTGTGGCTTTGGGTTTTTATTGCTGATTGTCCCCTAGCAGCGATTTTGTTTGGGTTAATGCTTATCCTAATTTCTTTTGGAATTAAAATTAGGTGGCTTTGCTTTTTGTCACTAATAGCTAATGTAAAATTTTCTTTGTGGACTATTTTTGTATTGTTTTTGAGTGGTAATATTTTTTCTTTGTGGTGGGTTGCTTTGGTTCATTTAATTTTGTTGTTTGAAGTAATTGTTTTCTTTGGGTTGTTTGATTTTAGGGTGAAGGATGTTTTGTTAGCTTTAATAGTATTTTCAATTGGAGATTTTTTTGATTATGTTCTAAAAACTCACCCCTTAATGCCTAAAGAAGTTTTTTTGTTTGCAGGGGTTTTTGCAATATTTTCAACAATTTTTTTATCAATTACTCTTCCCCTTTTTTTCTCTACTAGAATTGAAGAAAAGAGAGAAAGGGGTGGGGGGAGGAGTTCTTTTGGTGAGGGAGTTAAGAAAAAGAGGTGGGCGAATTAAATTTTTTTCTTGAGTGCAAAAGCATATAAACTCCTTTACTCTTTATTTTTTGGTTTGAATTGTGGATTGATTTGAAATGGTTAGTAAATCTTTTTCTGTAACTGGATTAGGTGCTTGTGGGGAAGTTGGTAGGAGTGCATTTATCCTTGATTTTGGAGAAAAGTTTCTCTTGGATTATGGAGTTAAGTTAAATATTGAGGAGGTGGAGTATCCTCTTGAAGTTAATGAACACGTTAAAGCAGCGGTTATTTCTCACGCTCACTTGGATCACTCTGGTTTGTTGCCTTATTTTTACAAGGATTCTAATTGTTTGAGTTTTATGACTCAAGCTACTCTTGATCTCGCGGATATTTTGTGGAAGGATTCAATTAAGATTGCAGAGTTTGAGGGGGTTGCTCCTAAATACACTAGGGCTGAAATTGAGAGAACACGTAAGCATAATTTTATTGTTCCTTATAACAAGAAATTTAGTTTGGGGAATGATTCTTCTTTAGAGTTTTTTGATGCAGGGCATATCCTTGGTTCTGCTTTGTGTAAATTCACTCACAAGGATAAAACTTTTTTGTACACTGGGGATTATAAGGTTGATGAAACTCAACTCCACGCGGGTTGTGACCTTAATGTGGGTAAAGTTGATTATTTAATGGTGGAGTCAACTTATGGGGATAGGGAACAAGCAAATAGAAAGCTAGAAGAGAAAGCGTTTTGTGAATCTGTTCAAAGTACTGTTGAGAGGGGAGGTTGGGCCATTGTTCCTGTTCTTGCAATTGGGAGGAGTCAGGAGGTAATTGATATTCTCTCAAAGTATAATATTGATGCCCCCATTTATTTTGATGGAATGGCTAAGCAGGTTTCTGAAATTTATTTTCGTTACCCTGAATTGTTAAAGGACTCTAAGGGGTTAAAGAAGGCGCTTAATTCTGTTGAGTGGATTATGGGTAAGCAAGGA
The DNA here is from genome assembly GCA_002068885.1 of archaeon ADurb.Bin336. Classification (GTDB taxonomy): domain Archaea; phylum Iainarchaeota; class Iainarchaeia; order Iainarchaeales; family JAAZKV01; genus JAAZKV01. The sequence goes on along the minus strand of MWBC01000066.1, from coordinate 2,458 downwards.
AGGAATAGGGCTTTAAAAAATCCAGGGGTGGTGGTGTCAACTTCCGGTATGATGCATGGGGGCCCAGTAATGCATTATGTGAGGAAGATTATTAATGACCCTAGGAGTAAGATTCACTTAACTTCTTATCAAGCGGAGGGTACTCCGGGGAGAGAGTTGTTAGAGAAGGGGCTTTTGCTTGATGAGAATGCAGGAACTGTTGTGAAAGCTGGGTGTAGGTATGAGAAGTTTGATTTTTCCGCTCATCCTTCTCAAAGTGAATTAATTAAATCTATTAAGAAGTGGAATCCAAAAGAAATTTTTATGGTTCATGGAGATAAGAAAGTAATGGATGTTTTTTCTAAATCAATTTATTCTGCTACTGGGGTTAAAGCTACTCGACTTGAAACTGGGAAGAGAACTTATTTTGGATAATTTTTTTTTTAATATTGTTTGTGATTTGTTTTTGTTTTATTATATTTTTATTTTAATTAAATTATTTTTTTTGAAGAATTAATTAGGATAGTATTAATTAGTGTGGTTGGTTGGTAATGGGTTTTGAAAGGTTTTGTGTTAAGTGTGGTGTAGTTACTGATTCTTTAATTAAAGGAAAGTGTCAAAAATGTTTTTTGGAGCGTAATGAACTTTTTGAAGTTAGGGATGTTAATATTGAGCTTTGTGTTAAGTGTGGAAAGATGAGGATTAAGAGTAAGTGGGGGGCTTATAATTTAGAAGCAATTGGGGAAGAGGTTTCAAAAAAAGTTCATTTGTTAATAAATCTTGAGCCACCCAAAATTAATATTTCTCTTGAACCAATCACTGAAACTGATTTTGATGCCGAAATTAAAGTATCTGGTTTTTTGGAAGGAGTGTTGGTGGAAGAAACAAAACATCATTCTTTTTCTTTGAATAAAGTTTCTTGTGATCCTTGCATGAAGCTTGTTTCAAATTATAGGGAATCAATTATTCAATTAAGAGCAGGTTCTTTGAGTGAATCAGAGTATATGTTTGATGTTGCCAAAAATTTTTTATCAGAGGAACAAGCAGTTGATTCGTTATCCGCAATAGTTAAGACAGTTAAATCTCCTAACGGGTTTGATCTTTGGATTGGTTCAAACAAAGGGGCTTATAGAGTTGTTAGAAAGCTTGAAAAATTGTTTAAAATTAAAGCGATTACTTCAAAAAAATTAATTGGAGAGGATCGTTCGGGGAAAGTAAAGTATAGGTTTACTTATTGTTTGAAGAAAAAATAATTTTTCAAATTTTTTTTTGAATTGTTTTTTTGTAATAATTTTTCAAATTGTTTTTTTTTGTTCATTTTTATTTTTCAAATTCACTTAGTGCTTTTATTATTTCTTCAATAGGCATATTTGTTGTTATTAAAGGAATTTTTTCGCTTTCAGCTATTTTTACTGCAATTGGGTCAACTGGTTTTTCTGGAGTGAATTGCCCGTGTAGTATTATCATGCTTGGTTTCATATCAGTTGAAAATCTACCAATCTTTATTGCAATTAAGGGACTTCTCCCATTTTCCACGTGTCGAAATATTAGTACCCTGTTAGGAGTTTTTCCATAAAGCATCATGTATTCATGTACAGGTACTTCCAGAATTACTTTTATTGAATCAATTATAGTGTACCCAAAAACAGTTTCTTCTTTTATTTTGTGAGGTAAGCAAACTACATTTCCATTAATTTTTTTAACCACTTCAGTTGCTTTTATTCCTGAAGTGAATTCGTGGGAATCAAAGGCACTATTCTCATCTTGCGCAAAATCTTTTTCTAATTGCTTAACTACTTTTCCCCCTCTTAGTTTATCTATTTCCATTAAAGCTTCTACAAACCTTGATATAACCGCAATTCCAGGATTTTTTCTCCTTCCGCCCTCATAATCAGATATTGTTGAAGAGGATACTTTTAAGTGAGTTGCAAGTTCAGTTTGGTGAATTGCAAATATTTCCCTCCACTTCTTCATACTACCGCCTGGGTCACTTGAGAGAGTAATTTCTCCAGCAATAGTCATTGACAATTTATCCATTTCAAAAGAAATATTGATTAACCTCCTTAATAATCTTTTCGTCAGTTGCCATTTTTTTTTGTTGTTTTTTTCGTCAAAATTATTCAACTGGTTTTTCGTAGTGGCCTCTAGTAAATTTGGAGGTTTTTGATATTTTTTTGCCAAGTATTTTTGCTTCTAAAAAATTTAGGAATTCTTTAATCTCTTCATTTGTTGTTGCTTTAAAATCAATGCCTAATGTATTGTAATTATCAAATTTTTCCAATTCATAAGCCATATCCACTGGCAGTGGATTGTATATTTTCATTAAATTGTTTTCATTTTTCACTTGGTAAATGAATTCTTTTCTATCTTTAAGCAAAAAATCACTTTTTCCAAAGGAATCATTTTTTGCGTATGCTTTTGAAGTCATTAGGAGGGGGTAGAAGTAAATTAAGGGGATTAGTTTTTCTTTGTAGGGGAG
>MWBC01000065.1 GCA_002068885.1 archaeon ADurb.Bin336 | reverse complement strand
TAAAGGATTCATGATTGCTTTACTGATTTTTCTTTTCTCAATATTATTTTTACAGCTAAATGTTGGACAAAAAGGGATTTTTGAAGAAAAAGCAAATTATGCTATTAGTATGTACTTCACTAATCAAACAGAAATTGATGCTTATCTAATCACAATTGATGAAGAATTAAGTGTTGATCAAAAAGAACTTGATAAATATTTTTTAATTTCTGCAAAAAATGATTTTTTGTGGTTTAAAGAAAAAGAAGTTGAGTTATTTAATTCAAAACCAGTTAATGATCTCTATGCTAAAGAAGCAGCGTTCTCAACTTTTTTATTAAAAATGATTGAATTAACTAACGCATCTAGTGTAGTAATAGGAGAACCTGATTTTGAATACACTATTCAATTAGCGGAAAAGAATATTCAAACCCCTGTAATATTTTCTCAAAGTAAAGTAGTTGAATTATTTGACGGGGATGTTAGAGAAGCTAATATTTTTTCAAATACTTTAAATCAATTATTTTTGGATTATTTAGAATTTAAACAAAAATCTATTATGGAAAGTAACGATATTAAAATGAATTATGTAAATGCAAGGAAAATAATTCTCTTACCTCAGTTAAGTGAAGAAGAATAAAAAATTTTTTTTATTTGTTCTAATTTTTTTTCAAGTATATTTTTCAAAATACATTTATTTTTTTGGCATCATTTCAATTAATTCTTCAACAGAAATTTTTCCTATAAAAGTTTCAGAGTAAAATAATTCTCCTGATTTTGGAGGATTAACCCAAATACTTTTGAAAGATTTTTTGTCAACTTCTCTAAAATATTTTTGGATTTTTGAATAATATTTTTTTGATTCTAAAGAAAAATCTTTTTGAGAAGTTTGGAATAATTTACAAAAAGGGTATTGTTCCCTTAGATCAGGCATTGCAATAAAAGGAAACAATTTACAAGGAGTGGGTCTTTTTGAATAAATTTTGCAAAAATTATTTTTTTCTAAAAAAATACACGCTTTTCTAAATTCTTTCTTATTTTCATTATTAAAAAAAGTTTGGGTTAATTTATTCTCTCTTTTTAAAACAACTTGGGGCACTACAAAAAAACTATCTGCTATGTGAAAAGAATTTTTTTTGATTAACCTAATAATTCTTTTTGGAAAAAAAGTGCTTGGATAAGTTAATACTCCAATAGTACTCTTCGGATAAATTTTTACATTAAGCTCGCAATAACCTTCTAAAAACTTTTTTTTAGTAATTTTTAATTCTTTCAAAATTCCATCCACTTCACTTGGAAGTACTGTAATCCAATACCTCTTACAACACTCTCCGCACTCAAGACAAAGGTTAGATTCTTTTTTTTTAATTGAATTACTTAATTTAGTATCCTTTTTCATTCCATTATTGAAGAAGGAAGGCTTTAAAAGTTTATTAAATCAAAAATTCTTATTGAGTGACACGAGCAAAGCTTTGTGTTTTTTTTTGAAAATGTTTTGCATTTTATTTAAAAATAAATGTAAAATGTTTTAGTGTAAAATGTTTTGCCCTTATGGCTCAGCTGAACCCTTTTTGCTTTACAGCAAAAATCGTTCGCGGAAATGGATGTGCTTCGCTGGGAACCCTTTTTGCTTTACAGCAAAAATCGTTCGCGGAAAAAACTTCGCTTGGGCCCCTTTGTTCTAGGAACAAAGTGGTTGTGGAAAGAAAAGCTGAGTAAATAAGGGATTTAAAATAAATGTGAAATGTTTTGCCCTTATGGCTCAGCTGGCAGAGCGCCGGTTTTGTACCCAATAACAACAATAGTTGAGTTGGTAAATTAACCGATGGTCGTGGGTTCGAATCCCACTAAGGGCTTTTTTTTCTTTTTTTTGTTTTATGTTTTTTCTTTTGGGGATGCGCAATTAAGCGTAGCTTAATGGACGCCCACGCAAACAATGGTTTGCTAGGGCAACACCTTTTTTAAAGGGGTTGCGGGTTAGGTATACCACTAAGGCTTTTTTTTCTTTTTTTTATTATTTTACATTTTATTATTCCATATTATTTTCTATTAATTATATTATATATCTGTAATAATATAATAAGTGGAAAATTATTTGGCTGAATTTTTCTTATTGTGATTCTTAAAAAAATTAGATTAAAAAAATTAAAAAATCAAGAAAAAGGGATTTTTTTCCCTTTATTCTTTTTTGAAAGTAGCAATTTTATTCATCGTCAGATTCTTGTGCTTCTTCGTTATTCTCCTCTCTTTTGAAATGAGGCCTATTTGGTCTATCATGTTTGTGTTTTTGATAGCAATCCCTGCAATAAACAGGTCTTCCTTCAATTGGTTTGAAAGGCACTTTAGTTTGAGCGCCACAATCAGAGCATGTAGCGTCGTGCATTTCTCTTGGCCCGCCGAAGCTAGGTCTACTATTTCCATATCTTCTTTCCATCTTTTTTTCACCTTATTTAAAAAAAAGCAGTACTGCACTTTTTATAGAAGCACAAATTACTAACTTTCCTAGTGGATTTATTGCTTGAAGGGATTATAAACCTATTGAGAGTGCTTTATTGACAAATACAAAAAAGTTATAAAATTAACTTTTTACAGTTAAAGAAAGCTTTTTATAACATTTTATCCAAATTATTAGTATAGTTTGTGGGTTGAATCTTTTCTTTTTTAAGAAATTATTTTTATAAAAGGGTTTTTGAAGAGGGGGTTTGAAATGGTTGAGAATTTAGAAAAAGGAGTTCTTTTTATAATTGCTGCAACTTTTTTCCTTTTATTAGGACTTGAAATGCTTGAGTATAAGCCTCTCGAACCGGGTTTTAGTATGCTTCTCTCTTTTATTTGTCTAGGGATTGGAGTATATTTTGTAACAAAAAAATAAAAATTTTAATTTTTATTTATTTAATAAAATTGTTTTGATTGTTTCCTACTTTTTTTGTGATTTGGATTTTAGTAAGGTTTATTAAACAGAAATAATATCTTTTTTGTTGGATTAAGTGATTATTATTAATATTTATACGAGTTTAGAAGATAAGTGGTATGATTTTGTTGATTGGCTAGATAAGTACGTTCCAGTAGCTAATGTGGTTGATTCTATTGATAAAATTGTTCCTAGTTTTTTGATAATCATTGCTCTTTTTTTATTACTCTTAATTGGTTTATTCGGTTTATTATTTTTTGGGGGTGGAAGTGGTTTTGCAGGAGTAGTTTCTTTTGAGGCAGAAGTAACTGTTTTATCGTTACAAGGAGCGCCTGTTAGTGGTGCTGTTGTTTCGTTTGGCCAAGATTGTTCTAACAAAGGGGATGTTTCTTTAAGAACAAATTCTGAAGGAAAAGTAAAGTTTAGTGCTTGTTCGGATTCTGCTTATTTAAGAGTATCTAAAGAAGGGTATTCAACCAAATCAGAGGATGTTTCTTTTAAGGATAAAAAAGCAAAGATTTACTTATCTCCATTAACTTCCTCTCTTAGAAAAGTTAATGTTAAAGTTAGGGGTGGGGGAAAAATTCTTCCAGAAGCAGAGTTGTATTTAGTTTGTGAAATGAAAGGAAAACTTGATGTTAATTTAGTTGGGAATAAGAATCAACCAACATCAGGTTATTTAATAATTATTCCTCAAGATTGTGAATCAATTCAATTCAAAGCAATTGCGGAAGGGTATAATGAAAAAAAAGAGTCACTTGGTTTGAAAGAGGAAAATAAAACAATAAATCTTGAAAAAATTGATTTGAGTGGAACAGTAGTGTTTGAGGTTGATAGTGCTTCTGGGAGAAAAGAAGCGGTTATTAGTGTTATTGACGAACTTGATAAGCGTGATAATTTGCTTTTGGATTCGACAGGAACGGCTTCGAGAAAGTATTCGCCAGGAGAATATACTTATAGTGCAAATTTACTTGGTTCTCAAAAAGAAGGTTCTTTTACAATTGTAACTGGTCAGACAGAACTTGTTGAAATATTTTTTGAAGAAGTGACTCAAAAATATATTGAGCCTATAGTGAATGGGACTGCTAAAGGAATTTACTTGAAATTGATTGATGATGGAAATAATGCGGTTAGAGGTGCTGAAGTTGTAGTGTACTATAAAGAAGGTGATGATATTAATCACTACACAGTGCGTAATTCAAATTACTCTGGGATTGTTGAACACTATCATTTACGTGATTCTAATAAATTGATTTATTATGCAGTAATA
>MWBC01000064.1 GCA_002068885.1 archaeon ADurb.Bin336 | reverse complement strand
CCCTAACAATAGGATTAATTTTGCTAATCGCTTCCACCCTTTGGATAACAACACCACAAGAAATTAACAAAAACCAAATAACTAATACAAAAATACACAACAAAGAACTTATGACACTATACTTTAACGAAACTCCCTCCTACCACACTCAAGGAAACACAAACCAAAAATGCACTCAATTTTATTATTATGATTCAAATTCATCAAAAACTTATAAAGAAATAATAATTAAAGAAAAAACAATTTGTGTAGGAGTGAATTAAAATGAAAGGATTTGCAGGAATAGTTATATTAATAATAATTCTAATTACAACTATTCTCTTACTTAACTCCACCCAAATTCAAAGAAACGAAGACAATGTTGATTTGCTAATTCCAAAAATAAATAATTTTTCTTCAATTTTTGAAATAAATGCAAAAAATATGAGTTATGATTGTAATTGGAACATAAGCCAAACAAACACCACAAATTGCCTAAATGAAGGATTAATTGAAATTAATTCAAAACTCAATGAAAATAATCTTATCAAATGCCAACCAATTAGTTTAACAGAAATTGATGCAAATAATTATGAAGTAAAATTAACTTGTTCAAATAGTGCCCTCAATCCTCTTCAAAAAGAAACAACATTCACTTTTGAAAAAAAAATTTTACTAACCCGCCCAAAAAACGAATAAAGAGGTTTTTATTGCTTTGCAAAAAACAATTTCTAATATGAACGCTAAAAAAAGAATCGCGGTAATTGACTATGATTCTTGTAACCCAAATAAATGCGGAAATTATTTGTGCCAAAAAATGTGCCCCGTGAATAGAACCGGAAAAGAATGTATAACACACTCTGATATTCAAAAACCAATAATTGCAGAAGAACTATGTATAGGGTGTGAGATTTGTCAAAACAAATGCCCTTATAATGCAATAAAAATAATTAACCTCTCATTTGAACTAGACAAACCAATCCACTCATTTGGAAAAAACCAATTCCGGTTACACGGATTACCCATCCCAAAAGAAAAAGCAGTACTTGGATTTGTGGGAAGAAATGGGATAGGAAAAACTACAATAATAAAAATACTTTCAGGGAACATAATCCCTAACTTTGATGAAAAAGAAACAAGCAAACAAAAAGTAATTGAATACTACAAAGGAAAAGAAGCATTTGACTTTTTTAAAAAAGTTTATGATAATGGAATAAAACTTGCAATAAAACCACAAAACATTGAACTAATAAAACCAAAAGGCACTGTTAGAGAAATATTAACAAAAGTTGATGAAAACAACAATTTAGAAAAAACTGCAAAAGAACTAAACATTGAAGGAATACTTGACAGGGACTCTAGCCAATTATCTGGAGGAGAATTTCAAAAAGTAGCAATAGCTGCAACAGGACTAAAAAATGCTGATCTGTACTTCTTTGACGAACCAAGCTCATTTTTGGATATTAAAGAAAGATTAAGAGTAGCTGAATACATCCAAAAACTTTCAGAAAACGCTTCAGTAATAGTAATAGAACACGACCTTGTACTACTTGATTATTTATCAGATTATGTTAACTTAATGTATGGAAAACCAAGAGTGTATGGATTTGTTTCACAAGTAAAAACAACTCGAGAAGGAATAAACACTTACCTAGAAGGATACTCAAAAGATGAGAATTACAGATTTAGGGATTACAAAATTGATTTCTTTGGAAAAGAAAAAAATGAAAAAAAAGAAGGACAAGCACAAATAATAACTTGGCCACTAATAGAAAAAAAACTGGGTGAATTCAATTTCACAGCAGAAAAAAATACGGTTAAACGAAACGAAATAATTGGAATAGTGGGGCCGAACGGAATAGGAAAAACAACATTCATGAAAATGATTGCGGGAGAAATAAAACCTGATAATACAGAACTAACTCAACAAGTAAAAATCTCTTACAAACCCCAATACATTTCATACACTGGAGAAAAAACTGTGCAAGAGTTATTTGAAGGAATAAATTTATCTGAAATAAAACAAACTATTCTAAAACCATTAGAACTAGAAGAATTGCTAGAAAAAAAAGCAAAAAATTTATCAGGAGGAGAATTACAGAGAGTATCAATTGCTCTTTGCTTGAGTAAAAAAGCTGATTTGTACTTACTAGATGAACCAAGTGCATACCTTGATGTTGAACAAAGACTTGCGGTGGGAAAAGCAATTAAAGGACACATGGAACTAACTGAGTGTTCAGCACTGGTAATAGATCATGATTTAACATTCATAGATTTTTTGAGTGACAAAATAATGGTGTTTAGTGGAGAACCAACTAAAAAAGGAAATGCACAAGGACCCTATCCAGTGAATGAAGGAATGAATAAATTATTAGAATATTTAAACATTACAATAAGAAGGGATAAGGATTCAAAAAGGCCAAGAATAAACAAACTTGATTCGGTGCTTGATAAAGAACAAAAACAATCCAAAAAATATTATGCTTAAAAAAAAAATCAGAGTCCAAAAATTGATATTTTGGATATTTGAGTTAAATCAGATTTTTTAATTTTTTTTGGATTAATGAATTTAAACGAAGAGTGGTCCGCATCTAGCACAAGATCTTCTTCTGAAATATTACAAGAATAAACTTTGAGAGAAACAACCTCTTTTTTTCCTTTAAAAGTATTTTCAAACTTAAAAACATTAAAAAGAGAAAGGCCTTTGCAAGAAAGAGAAGTTTCTTCGCAAATTTCTCTTTTAATAGCTTTAAGGGGGGATTCACCCTCCTCTACTTTGCCCCCAGGGAGTTGCCACTTATTGACCCAAACAGAATTTTTATTTGATCTTTTTAACAACAAAATTTCTCCTTTATTGTTATAAATCAAGGCCTCAACTATCACAAAACTCTTTAACTTATTTTTGTCTAAATTAGAAGCCATACTCTAAAAAGTAGAAGTAAAGTTAATTTAAATATTCCTAACAACCTATACTCTTTATGAAAATCATTAAAATTGATAAAAAAGAAAACGAGATACAATGTATTCCAGAAACCCCTGAAGATTTATGGCACTTGGAAAAAATCATTTCAAAAAAAGATATTGTATTTGGGGTAGTGGATAGGAAAATAAAACCAAAAAATGAGGGTGAAAAAACTCAACGAATAAAATTATTTGTAGAACTAGAAGTTGAAGATACACACTTTGAAGAATATTCAAACGAATTAAGAGTGAATGGAATAATCTTGGGAGGCAAACCTGAAGAATTTATTGAACTAAAAAGTCACCAAAACCTTGAAATTGGTTGTGGAGAAAAAATAAGAATAAAAAAAGAGAATTTGACACAATGGCAAATTGATAGATTGAAAAAAGCTCAACAATCAAGTACAAATGATGCACTACTATGCGTACTATTAGATGATGAAGAAGCAGAACTCGCTTTTATTAATTCATACAATATTTCAAAAAAAGCAATTATAAAAGAAAAAAAAGGAGGGAAAAGATACGCTCAAGAAAAAAGCACTTACTTTGATGAAATACTAGAAAAAATAATTACTCTCCAACCAAAAAAAATTATTCTAGCAGGCCCCGGATTTACAAAAGATAATTTAAAGAAATTCATTGAAGACAAAAAAATTAAAGGAATGGCAAGCATCCTTACTGAAAACACTAATTCAATATCCGCTACAGGGTTTAATGAACTAATTAGAGAAGGAAAAATAGAGAAAATTGAAAAAAATTTACAAATAACTAAAGAATCAAAAATAATTGAAGAATTTATGAATCTTGTTACAAAAGGAAAAGGAGAGTATGGGATAGAAAAAATAAATGAAGCACTCTTACAAGGAGCTGTTGAAAAACTCATAATCTCTGAAACACACCTAACCCAAAACAGGGACAAGACCGAAGAAATAATGAATACTGCCGAAAAAATGGGAAGTGTAATAGAAATAATCTCTTCAAAAAACCCACAAGAAAAAATAATTTGGGGATTTGGAGGAATTGTTGCAACGCTAAGATATAAACTAGAGTAAAAACATTCAAATTGAAATAAAAATATTTAAAATTGAAAATAAAAAAAAATTTAAGATACAAAATAAAATAAAAACATTTGAACTAAAGTGAGGATATTTAAATTAAAATAAAAAATAGTTAAGATACAAAATAAAATAAAAAAAATTTACTGGGGTGGAAATATTTAAATCAAAATAAAAACATTTAAACC
>MWBC01000063.1 GCA_002068885.1 archaeon ADurb.Bin336 | reverse complement strand
GGGGGTGGGTGGAAAACTAAAACTTAATTCAACACAAATGGATGAATTGCTCATAGGGGGAGCAGAGTATGTTGTAAAAAAAGGGTATGGGGAGAAAAAGGATTTGGATTTTTTAGAAGAAAAAGGGAGAGTAAAAAAAATTGATGTGAGTAGTGTTTCTATAAAAGCAAAAGAAAGAGCAAGAGACCAAATAGGCACTCTTGGTTCAGGAAACCATTATTGTGAAGTGCAAGAAATTGAACAAATTTTTGATTCAAAAAGTGCTAAAAAATTTGGTTTAACAAAAGGAGGAGTTTTTGTAAGCATTCATTGTGGTTCAAGAGCACTAGGACACCAAATAGGAAGCGACTATTTATCAATACTAGATTCTGCAGTAAAAAAATACAATATTAAAATCAATAATAGGGATTTGGTTTGTGCTCCATTTGATTCAGAAGAAGGCCAAAAATATTTCTCTGCAATAAAAGCAGGGACAAATGCTGCACTAGCAAATAGACAAGTTATTGGAGTATTAGTTAAAAGAAGTTTTGAAAAAGTATTTGGGTTAAGCGAAGATCAAGTAAAAACTTTTTATGATGTGGGACACAACACTGCAAAAATAGAAGAACATACTTTTGAAGGAAAAAAAAGAAAAGTACTAGTTCAAAGAAAAGGATCAACTAGGGGATTTGGGCCAAATAGTGTTGATATTCCAAAACAATATTCTTCTGTTGGGCAACCCGTTATAGTGGGTGGTTCTATGGGGACAAATTCGTTTATTCTAAGAGGGACAAAAGAAGCAATGAATGAAACATTTGGTTCTACAATTCACGGGGCGGGTAGGAGTATGTCAAGAAGTGAAGCAATTAAAAAAATAAGTGGGGGAGAATTGTTAAAAAAATTGTATGAAAAAGGAATTATTGTAAAAGCGCATTCAACAAAAGGACTTGCTGAAGAAGCACCAACCGCTTACAAAAATATAATTGATGTAGTGGGTGTGATGGATTCAACAAATATTTCAAAAAAAGTTGCTAAATTAAAACCAATTATTTGCATTAAAGGGTGAAAAGTAAATTATTTAAACTCTAAAAACCTACTTTTGAATAACTTTGAGGTGATTTTAGTATGGGAGTTAATGTAAAAGTTACTTCGGAAAGCAAGGTTAGTAGAGTAGAAGTACTTGTAAGAATAGTGTACGCTATAGTAATATACATTGTGAGTATTTTCGTATTCATCGCAGTTTATATTCTATGGATAATTAATTTCTTAACTTGCTTGATCTTAGCAAAGAGAATTGCTACAGGTTTTGTAGGTAATGTAGTAGAATGGTACACAAAAGTAATGGCTTACTTTTTGTTCGTTACTGATGAAAGACCACCATTCTTCCCAGAGTTAAAGTAAATAAAGAAGTAGTTGAAAGAAAAGTAAGTTAGATAGTTGAAAAGAATGTTTTGTTGCTTTGGTAAGTAGCGAAATATTCTTTTTTTATTTTTTTTTGGATTTGGTTAAATGGATTTGAGTTTTAGTTATCTTAAAAAATTTGATTTCGAATCAGTTTTGAAATTTGCTACAATAGGTTTATTGGGACAAAAAGGATTGAAGAAGGAAGTTCTAAGAATTAGTTTAGTTTTGGTTATAATTCTTTTTTTGTTAGTGTTCTTCTTTGGAGCAGCTTTTGTAAGTTCTTATTTTTTGGTTATTGGTGAATTAGAGTTAGCTCTAATTTTATCCGTAATTTCTGTTTTATTATTTTTGAGTGTTGCTTTAACTGGAAGTTATTTTACTTATGTGGTTTATTCTTTTGCATTAAAATCAATTGGGAAAAAATCAATAAAATTTGATTTAAAATTAGGGGTAAAACTAATTTTTTGTGGTGTTTATAGGATTTTAATTGCGATTTTTTGTTTGTATGAACTAAAATTATTACTTTGGTTGATTGGAGGATTAATTTTTTTCTTTATAGGGTTTGCACTTATTTTAGTAGATTTATCTAATATTTTGTTAGTAGGGGCAGGAAGCATATTTATTGTGATTTCTTTAATATTGTTCCTCTTCTATTATTTAGTTGTAATTAGAAATTCAATTAGGTTGTTGTTCGCTAATATTCTTTTAATTGAACAAAATTTGAGTATAAATGATGCGTTAAAAAAATCTTGGGAAATTTCTGCGGGAAAAGTTGCTCCTATATTTATAATACAGTTAATTCTTGGTGGGGTTGTGTGGGGGTTGCAACAAATTATATCAATTGTATTCCAATCAGTTTTAGCGCCACTAGAAATTGTATTAGATTTGACGATGACTTCTGGAGAAGTTTTATTACCAATGGTGGTAGGGGCATTATTTTTGATTCTTATTTTTATAGTGTTAAGTTTTATTTTAACAATATTTTCAGAACTTATTTCTGTTTTTGCTCAAGCCAAAATATATACTCAAATACAACCAAAACGTGTAAATGTCACAAAAAAATAGAATTAACTTATTCCAGTTAATAATAGAAAAGTATATATACTTCTTTGATGCAATATACTTATTAGCGTGCTTTTTTTTAGCGCTAAAATAAAGGGGTAATTAGGGGTTGGTTTTAATGCGATCTAAATTGAAATGGGTATTTATTGTATTTGTATTTTTATTAGCTCTAAATACAGCTTTTGCTGCTTGTAATATTAATGTATCAGATTTAGTTACTGGAGTTAGAATTGATTCAACTAGGGATTCAAGTTTTAGTTCTGAAATAAATGCTGAACCAAATAAGTATATTGATGTAAGATTATCTTTTGATTTAGATAATTATTCAAGTTCATGTTCTTCTATTAAAGCCAAAATAAAAATAAGTAGATATGATGAATCAAGAGCGGAGTGGGTTGAATATAGAACTAATGAAAAATCAGTTTCTTCTTCAGATGGTTCTAAGGAAGTAATATTTGAAAATATTTTCTCTACTGGTTCAAGTTCTAATTATTCCAAATTTATGATTGAAGGAATGATTTTTGAAGGAACAAAAATGCTTGATTCTAGTGATGCTTTCGTAAATTTAATGAGTGGTTCTTGTGATGGAATAAAACTTGATACAACAACATTTTACATTGATGAAGATAGTTATGATTCAAAAAATTTTACAATAAGAAATGAAACAACATCAGATTTCAAAATTTCATCTATTGATGTAATATCCTCAAATTATATTATAAAATCAGGGAATGTTGAGTATCCTTCAATAGTTTATTCAAAGGATTCTGATGAAATAGAAGTAAGTATTGAAACAAGAAGTGTTTCGGTAAACACTAACGCAACAATGCTGTTGAGTATTAGTGGGTATTTGGGTGATAAGTATTGTTCAGCTTCTGCAATAGGTAAGAAAAGCATTGGGGTTGTGGTAAGAAATACTAACAATACAAGTGGTAGTTCAAGTACTAGTTCAAGTTCTGAATGTGAAGATATTCAAATAATAAGTAATGAACTTGAATTTAAAGAAGGGACAAACCAAACAATAGCAATTGGAGTAAAAAATAATTCTACTAAAAGATTTGAAATACTGGGTGTTGATACAACTTCCTCAAATTTTGATTTAACTAAAATTAATAATGATAGGTATGTATTCTCTGGGGATACTGGAGAAGTAATTTTAAATGCAAATATGCCAAGTGTTTCATCAAACAAAAACTTAACCGGAACTATAAAACTTAGAGGAGTATTTGAAGATGGGAAGAGTTGTTCCTATAATCAAATTGCTTCAGAAAAAATTAATGTGAGAGTAATTGATTCAACAAACAATTCTAATTTAGTTAATTGTGAAGGATTTGGAATAATTGCTCCTGAAAACCTAACAATAACAAATAATGGTTATTTTGATTTCACAATAAATAATTTCAGTAACAAAACAGTAAGGGTTGTTGTAGAAGGTTCAATCGCAACTGATCCAACTATAATAGTTCTTCCAAAAAATTCTTCACTTTCAAGAAAAATGGATGTGGAATTATTTTCAAGCAATGGGTTCGTGAAATTCACTCCAACAATAGAAGGGTGTAGTTTGAATTCAAAAACAGTTAATATTACAAACAATGCAACAGGTTCAATTAATGAAACAAGCATTGATTTAAAACTTCAAAGAAATTATGAAGAAAGAACAATTACTCTAGAAACAATTCTATATAACCCAACAAACAAATCTTTTAGCGGAGTCCTAAAAATAACTACTCCTAATGGTTGGCCAGATATTGAAAGAACAATAACTATTATA
>MWBC01000062.1 GCA_002068885.1 archaeon ADurb.Bin336 | reverse complement strand
GGGTGTTGGGGATTTTGCTTTGTGGAAAGCATGGGATGAGAATGATGGCCCAGTTTTTTGGAACACTATTTTTGGAAAGGGTAGGCCTGGGTGGCATATTGAGTGTTCTGCTATGAGTATGTATTATTTAGGAGAACATTTTGATATGCATACTGGGGGAATTGATAATAAATTTCCTCATCACGAAAATGAAATTGCACAAAGTGAGGGTGCTACTGGAAAAAAATTTGTTAATTATTGGTTGCATACAGCTCACTTGATGGTTAATGGTCAAAAAATGTCTAAGAGTTTAGGAAATTTTTTTACTTTAAATGATTTGTTGGAAAAAGGGTTTGATCCTAAAGCAATTAGGTATACTCTTATGAATAGTAATTATAGGCAACCCCTTAATTTTACTTTTGAAGGGGTGGAGGATTCAAGAAAAACTTTGATGGGGTTGCAAAATTTTATTGAGAGATTATATGATATTAAGGAGTCAAAGAAAGGGGATGGGGTGGATTTATTTGTAAATAAGGCCTTGAATGATTTCATTGAAGCGATGGATAATGATTTGAATGTTCCTCTTGCAATGGCTGTTGTTTTTGATTTTGTTAAGAATGTAAATAAATTAATTGATGAGGGGGTTGTGGGTGTTGAGGGTGCAAGTAACGCAATTTCTTTTTTGAAAAAAATTGATTCAGTTATAGGGGTTTTGGATTTTTCTGAAAAGTTTTTTGAATTAACTCCTGAACAAGTTCAATTAATTGAAGAAAGAAAAATTGCGAAAGAAGAGAAGAATTGGGCAAAAGCTGATGAGTTAAGAGCAAGGTTAGAAAAACAAGGGGTTCAATTAATTGATAATAAGGATGGTTCTGTTACTGCTAGGCCACTAAAATAATTATTGTTAAATTATTATTAATTAATTCACAATTTATTTAATTTATTTTTTTTATTATTTTTTTTAATTTTGATTATTTTTTATTTTAATTTTTTTTAGTTTCATTTTTTTTATTTTAGTTAATTTTTTTTGCAACTAAGTTTTTCCAATTTTCTTTAATCCATTTCTCTGATTTTTGAGTTATTTCTTCCCACCCATGTCGTGCAAGTTCTTTCTCAACTATTCCTCCTCTGTGGGGGTGTTTGTGTTTTCGTTTGTGGTTTGAACCAAATCCTTGAAAGTAGTGGGTTAGTTCGTGCATTAGCACATAATCCAAAACATATTCAGGTACACTTAAATCTTTGAGTAAGGGGTTAATTTCTATTATTGATCCAAATTCAGTATCATTAACTGGTTTGATGTGTCCTAGTATTCTTTTTGATTTTTTATTACTCCATCTAACAATTAGTATATTTGTTATTCCTCTTTCAGAAAAATTTTCTCTAATTAGTGCGGCTGTTTTAGAAGCTAAATATTTATCATAATCAATTTTTGTAACCATTTCCAAAAAACCTTTTTTTTTATTAAGGAAATATAAGTTTTAGATTATTATAAGTTTTTTATTTTGTGATTATTTCAAATTTTGTAGTTGTATTTCCAAGAGTAGTGTTAATATTTAATGTGTATGTCCCACTAAATACAGGGGTGGAGGCGTTTCTTCTTACTATGCAAGGTATTTTTCTCTTATCTTGAGGGGATAGGTTCTCAATAACATATGCTGATTTTTCGGTTTTATAAATTGAATTTGGGCAAAATATAATTATTTCTTCTGAATCAGTAGTGATATTAAATAGGGTTTCTTTGATTAGTTCTTTTGAATTGTTTGTTAAAATTAAATCTAATTGAGCTTCTTTTATTCCTTGGGTAATATCTAGTGGATTGTTTCTCCAAACCACATTAACTGAAGAATTAAAACTTGGGAGCTCAACACCACTTATCCATTCTGTTATAATTGGTATTAATAACACTAGTAAAAAAATAATCACTATTGCAATTAATGCCCCACCAATTATTTTCATTTCCTTTTCAAAACCCCATGAAGGGTTAGAAGGGTCAGGTAAATCTATTTTAGGTAATCTTAATTTAGGCCCGTATAGCGACATAGTAATGCTTAAGTAATTAGTGTATTTAAAGTTTGCTTTAGCATATTTTTTGGAATTTTTTTATTAACAAAATTAGGGGAGAGTAAATAATTGGTCATCTTTTGCATAAAATATTTTTGCTCTTACTCCTGCATCAAGCCAAGCGTGAGCATATGAGAAACTTGCTAGTGCAATTAGTAATTCTTTTTTTTCTCTATAATATTTACCATCATTCAAATAGTTTCTGGCCATTGATAAAAAATCTTCTGCAATTAATTTTTGTTCAGGGGTTAATCCTTTATTTAATTTAATCACACCAAGCGCTTTTTCAGTTAGTTTTTGGTATTTATCAACTCTCTTTTCTAAATCTTCTTCCAAACTCATCCAAATTCACTTCTACATAAATTTTATTCAATTTTTTTATTGTATAATTTTTCAATTACTTCTTTCTCTTTTTCATTTAATTTTCCTGCAATTATGAGTGTTTGGGGGAATATTTCAAAAATTTCTTTTGAATTAATTATTTCTTCTTTTCCTACAATTATTTTTTGTTTTTCACTACTCATTCCAATTAATGCAATGTAATTTAGATTGAGGTGTTCGTTTCTTTTTTCCGCAATTTTTTCAAGAACTTCAATTGCTTCTTTTGAATTCATCATCATTTGGGGTATTTGGTTTTTTTTAATATCAAGTAGTGCAAGGGTGTGGAGTCCCATTTTTTGGTTTTCTTTTAATTGGTCATAAAAACTCTCTGGCTCAAATCCTTTTGTGTGATAACAAATTGTAATAGTTCTCCCGAATTTATACTCATCAAGTCCACTTTCTGCAACCATATTTGTAATTGAAATTCCTGGAATTATTTTAAATTTGATTCCTTTTTCTTTAGCATCAAGTAATAATTGGATGTGAGTAGTTGCAGTGAGAGGGTTTCCAAAAATTAAAAGCCCAATATTGTTTTTTCCTGCGCTCAAGAGTGCTGATTCAAATTTTTGTTCTATTTCTACTCTATTTAGTTCCAAAATATTTTTTCCAGTGAGTTCTTTTAATTCTCTAATAACTCCTTCTGCATATTGTGAAGTGTATACTTCAACAAATACATTATCACACTTTTTTATTGTTTCTATGGCCTCAAGAGTTAAATGATTTACTTTGAGTCCTAATCCAATCAAATACAACATATTCTCTATTTTATTTTCTTATCCTCAATTCATTTAAATATAGTTATTGAAAGCGTTTGTTGAGTTTGTGAAGAACTGATGGGTAAAATTGAAATGAGTAATACAAAATTTAGTTGTAAAAACTATTGAGTTGTTTTAAATTAAACCCATTTTGAATAAACTTGCGAGCCCCGTAGCAAAACCAAGTATTGCAATTACAACTTTTGTAAATCCAATCTTGTTTTTTATATCCAAATTTTTCCCTGGTTTGTTTTGGTATTTTTTTATTGAATCTTTTAAATAATCATCAAGACTATAACAAATCAAAATTGCAAGTACTAATTTTATTATTACAAAAAGAATTGGGTGAATATTAATTACTATATTTGATACTACGTGTTGTTCGGTGAAATTAAAAAAAGTTATTGCTACTACACTTGCAATACCATCAATTGCTTGGCCCATGATTATGAATATGTTTAGGGAGTCTTCCAATATTTTGTAAGGGGTTAATTTGTCAATTAATTGAATTATTGTGTAGGTAGTAATTATTATTAGGATTAGTGTTCCAATGAACCAAATCCAGTTGTTGAAGTTAATAAAATTAAATAAAACTAGTGGGAGAGCAATAATTAATCCAAAAGCAAATAATCTATTATGGTTGAGTTCTTTCCAAACTTGTGCAATTAATAGTCCTGCTAAAACAATTGCGAAAGTTAATATCCATACTCCGGGGGTAAAAAACCAAAATCCTATTTGGAGGGGGTTAGCAGTTTTTGTTATTCCTTCAATAATTAAATTCCCTGCTTCTATTTGGTGCATTAGTACTCTAAGAGACACTCCTATCAAAATGTAGGGGCTTATTGCTAAAAAAAATTTTTCATCAAACTTAACTTTTTTTCTCAAAAAAAAGTATATTATTGAACAGGCAATAATTAAAATTACAATATAAGTTATTGTGTTAATCATATTATATCCTGATAATTCAGGACTCATTATTGGTTTAATGAAATATTCAGTTACAAAATCCACGCTCATGGGTAAATTTAAATTCAAAACCTTATTAATACTAACTATGGCTACTGA
>MWBC01000061.1 GCA_002068885.1 archaeon ADurb.Bin336 | reverse complement strand
TAATATTAATTAAACCCTCTTTCTCAAATTTCATTATTTTTTGATAAGTGTTTTTATAATCTCCGCTAAAACCCTTATTTTTGAGTTGTTTTGATAATAAATTAATTGAAGTTTTGTTAGGGGTGGATGAAGATAATAAATCAAGTATTGTTTCTCCATAATCCATAAAAAAACACCTGTGGTAATAACACCATAATATTATGGTATATGAACCATACATATTATAAACTTCTTGTTGGAACACTTTTTTTAGAAAATAATAATTAACTATGTTATTCTCTCTTAACCATTATTTCTCTTATAGTGTTGTTCTCTACTTTTATTACTCTTTGAGCAATTTTTTCAATGAAGTATTTGTCGTGGGATACTGCAAGGATAGTGCCTTTGTAATCCAAAAAAGCTTTTTCTAGGATTTCGCGTGCGTCTAAATCCATGTGGTTGGTGGGTTCGTCTAGTAGTAATAAATTAGGTTTTTCTATTAGCATTTTGATTAAATTGAGTCTAGCTTTTTCGCCTAGGGATAGTTTGGAAATTGGTTTGTTCACTTCTTCGTTTGTTAAGAATCCTCCTAGAGAGAGGTGTTGGCGTGTTTTGTAATTGTCTTGGAGTAGGGAGTATATTTCTTCATAAAGAGTAGAGTCGTTATTCAGGTCTTTTAGTTCTTGGTCCACGTAACCAATTTTTCCTTGTGAGTGTAATTTAACTTTTCCACTTAAAGGAGGTATTCTTCCTTCAATGGTTTTAAACAAAGTACTTTTACCAATCCCATTTTCTCCAATTAGTATTACTCTTTCTCCTACCGCGAGTTGGTAATTAATATTAGAAATTAGGGGTTTGTTTTTATTATAACCAATTGAAAGGTTTTCTAGTTCTAGAATAATGTTTGCGTGGATGGGAGTGGCTTCTATTATTGCTTCAAACCTAGTTTTATCCAAATCAGGTTTTTCAATTACTTCTCTTCTTTCAAGCAATTTTTCTCTATACTTGCCTTGTTTTACTTTTTGTGGGCTTTTACCTATTCGCGCAATTTTATCTTTTTCATTAGCAAGGTATTCTTGTTCTAACTCGTATGCTTTTTGTTGGGCCAAGTAATTCATTTCTCTTGTTTTAACATAAGCAGTGTAGTTTCCATTGTATTTAGTCCATTGAGAGTTTTCTATTTTTAGGATAGAGTCACATACTTGGTCTAAGAAGTATCTGTCGTGGGTAACTATTATTACTGTTCCTCTAAATTTTTTCAAATAATCTTGTAATATGTTTAGTCGTTTAAAATCAAGGTGGTTGGTGGGTTCGTCTAGTAGTAGTAAATCAGCGTCACTTGAAAGTATTTGTGCTAGTGCAATTATTGCTCTTTGTCCTGTTGAGAGGGAGTGAATTTTTTGTTTTAACCAATCTTCTTTTATTTCAAGTAAAGCAATTATTGATTTTATTTTACTAGTAGGAGTTGTTTTGGAGTGTTCTGCTAATTTGTTTTGCAAGTAGAGGTATTCTTCAGTGAGTTTGTTTAATCTTTCAGGGTCTTCATAAACAATTGGATCTGCTAGTAGTGTTTCAAGTTTTTTTATTTCTTCTTCAAAATTATTTTGGTGGTGGATTTTTGTGCTCTCTTCAAGAACTTCTCCAGCGGTTTTGTTTTTGTCTAGGGCAATGTGTTGAGAAAAATAAGCGGCTTTTCCATTAAAATTAATTTCTCCACTATAATCAACTTTTTTTAAAATTGCTTTCAAAAAAGTGGTTTTGCCTACCCCGTTCCTTCCAATCAAACCAATTTTTGAACCATCAGCTATTCCCACGCTTTGGTTTGAAAGAATATCAGTTTTTCCAATTGTTATTGAAAGGTTCTTAACTTCTAGCGCCATAAAAAATTATTCCAAGGGCATGTTCTTAAATCAATCTAGAAAGAAAAAATTTTTCTAAATTGATTTATTTTTGTTTAATGAATGGCCCTAAGTTCATTTCGGAGTAGGATTTTCCTTGAGGTACTTTTGGGTAAACAACTTCTTCTGAATCGGTGATGATTTCTAAGAGAGCGTTTTCTTTAAAATTAAGGAATTCACTTATCCCTTTTTTTAGTTCTTCTTTTTTAGTTATTTTTAGAGTGTGTTTGAATCCAAGTGTTTTTGCGATTTTTGAAAAATCAGTTCTTTTTTCTCTTGTGGTTGCTACCCTGTTTTTGTTGTACGCGAGGTCTTGGAGGTTTTGCACCATTCCATCCATTGAGTTGTTCAAAATAATTATTTTTATTGGTAAGTTGTAATTAGTGATTGTGTTTAGTTCGCCAAAATTCATTTTTGCTCCCCCGTCCCCCTCAATCACAATTATTTTTTTGTTAGGGTTAGCTGTTTGTACTCCTATTGAAGTGGGTAGTGCAAAACCCATTGTTCCTAGTGCTCCTGAAGAAATGAATGTTTTGGGGTGTGTGCGTGAAATGAGTTGAGCGGAAAGCATTTGGTGATTGCCCACTCCTGTAATAATTATATCCTCTTCATTGATTTGTTTATTTAACTCAAAAATTGCTTGGGCTTGTTGAATGAAGTTAGTTTCTTTGTTCCAAGAGTATTCAAAAGATTCTTTTATTTGTTTAGTTCTTTTCCACCACTCTGAAAAATCTGTTCTAATATTATGTTCTTTTATGTATTCATTTAGTTTTTCAAGAACGTTTTTCGCATCAGCGTTAATGCAAAGAAAGGGGTTTCGTTCTTGTTTTATTTCAAAAACCTTTTTTGGGTTAATATCAATGTAAGCTATTTTAGCATTTCTTCCAAACGAACCAACTTTATCAACTACTCTATCATCCCACCTAACTCCAATGGCAAAGAAGAAGTCATTCTCTTGAATTGCAGTATTAGCACTAGGATTACCAAACATTCCAAGCATGCCTAAATGAAGTTCATCATTATTTGATATAATCCCTTTTCCCATTAGGGTGCAAACAACAGGAATTTGCATTTTAGAATTAAATTTTTTAAGTTCATTAACTGATTCAATATTATTCAAACCCCCTCCAATGTAAAGAATAGGTTTTTTTGACTTTTTTAATTCTTCAAAAAATAGTTTACATTCATCATTACTACTACTATTAGTATTAGTAATATTATTTTGAGGAACAATTTTAACATTAATTTCATTAGTATTAACATTATTTTGAAGAGTACTATTAGTGTTAATTATTGTTTTGTTTGAATTAGTGTTAATTATGTTTTCTGTTATTTTATTATAATATTCTTGTTTTTGGTTTTGTTTATCAAAAGGAAAGTCAATTACTATTGGGCCTGGTTTACCATTCAATGCTTCAAAATAAACTTCTTTTATTAATTCTTGAATGTTTTCACCCCCATTAATTTTAATAACTTTTTTAGCAACTTTACTAAATATTGATTCAACATTAATGTGTTGGAAAGCGTCTGTTCCGAATTTGTTTTGAGGTACTTGTCCTGCGATTACTATTAGAGGAATTGAGTCTCCTTGTGCATCAGCAACTGCAGTTAGAGTATTTGTTATGCCTGGGCCAGAAGTTACTATTGCTACTCCTACTTTGCCTGTGCTTCTTGAGTAACCCGCTGCACTAAATGCACTTGATTGTTCGTTTGAATTAATAATAATTTTTATTCTTGATTTTGATAATGCATCAAAAATTGGTAGGATCATTGCTCCAGTGTAACCAAATACACTATCTACTCCAAGTTCTTCTAGTGTTTTAACCAAAATCTGTGCACAACTAAATTCTTTATTCTCAATTCTTTCTTCTAAAATAATTTCTTTTGTTATTGTTTTACTCAAACCCTCCACCCCTATTTCGAATTTTTTTACTTGAACTAATTTGGTTTGAATAAGCAATTTTTTTAAAAAAATAAAACTAGAATCACTTAAACAAAACAAATATCGTTTAAGCGACTAGCACCACTAACATTACCAAAGCAAGCAGAAAAGCTCTCATTGTTCTGTTAGTTATTTGCATGGAAATATATTTTGTTGCGTAGTATTTAAAGCTTAGGAGAATTTAGGTGTAATAAAATGTACATTTATTTTTTTTTGATTAATTTGAGTGTTTGTTAATTGAATTATTTTTTATTAAAATAATTTTCTAAACCATTTTTTTTATCAAAATCTTCTTTTGAAGAATATTCTACTATTTTTCCATCTTCCAGTAAAGCAATTTTGTTCACTTTTTGTATTATTGCTGGTCGGTGTGCAATTACTATTACTGTTTTGTCTTTGAATTCGGTGTGCATTAATTCAGCTATTTTTTCTTCTGTTTTTGGGTCTAGTGCACTAGTTGGTTCATCCAATATAATTATTTCAG
>MWBC01000060.1 GCA_002068885.1 archaeon ADurb.Bin336 | reverse complement strand
CTCTTTACTATTTCAATATAATTTGATGCGAATTCATCTCTAATGAAATTTATTATTCTATCAGTGGGGTTATGGAAATCATATACTTCATATTCTTGTTTTGCTTCGTTAATTATTTTGTCAGTTTCTTGCAAAATCCATTTATCAACTTCAAGTAGAGTCACATTTTGTTCTTGTTCTTTTGTGAGTTCAAACATTGAAACAAATTTTGAAACATTCCACACTTTTTCTAATAATTTTCCTGCATTTTCTATTCTAGTATAAGAGCACCTAAAATCATCTTTATCCAAATTTCCTTCTATTGCACACCATGTTCTAAAAGGCCCTGAACCAAATTTTTCAATTACTTCTTGAGGATCTATTCCATTTCCTTTTGATTTACTCATTTTTGTTCCATCTTCAGTAACTATGTGGTGGTGTATCCAAGCATCTTTGAAAATAGTTTTGTTTGTGAGTAAATAATCTTTTAGTAGGGTATAGTAGAGCCATGTTCTTACTATTTCTTTTCCTTGTGGCCTTAGTGAGCATGGAGTATTTTTTTCAAAAAAAGTGGGGTATCTCTCATAACCCAAAATGTAGAGGGGTGATATGCTTGAATCAAACCAAGTATCAAATACTCTCTCATCACCCACAAATTCTTCTCCTCCACACTTCTCGCACTTTCCTTTATACTCTTCCTTCCATGGTTGTACATATTCTCCTTTTTTTGCTAGTTGTATGCTTCCACACTTTTTGCAATACCAAGCAGGTACTTCTGTTGCGTAAAATCTTCTTCTAGTAATTGGCCAATCAATTGAAACCGCATCAATCCAATCTAAAAGAATTTGTCTTGATTCAGGAGCATAAATATTTACTTCGTGTGCAATTCTCCTCATATCTTCCTTGAACTCTAATTGTTTCAAGTAGTATTCTTTCATTTGAATAAATTCTATAGCTGCTCCGCTTCTCTCACTAATTGGTGTTCTGTGTGCTTGAGTAGGAGTCATTTTTATTAAGAGGTTTTGTTTCTTTAACTCTTCAACTATTTTTTCTCTTGCTTCCTTAACACTCAATCCCTTCAAATCCCCTGCGTGTTCATTTAAAGTACCATTTTTTGTTATGGCAACTTTTGCTTCTAACTTTTGCTCCATGAAAAACCTAATATCAGTTAAGTCCCCATAAGAACACATCATCATTATTCCTGTTCCCTTATCAATCTCTGCACTTGGATGCGCTTTGCAAGGAACTTCATTATTAAAATAAGGGGTGATTAGTGTTTTTCCTTCTAAATGTTTGTACCTAGTGTCTTCTGGATTATAAATAACCATTCCACAAGTACAAACAAGTTCTGGCCTTGTTGTTCCTATTATCACTTCCTCACCAGTGTCTTTAACCTTGAACACAATATCATGGAAAAAACCTGGCCTATCCTCGTACACTATTTCCGAATCAGCTACCGTTGTTTGTAATTTAGGATCCCAATTAACTACCTTATCCGCTTCGTAAATCAATCCCTTGTTGTACAAATCAATGAAAGTGCTTTGAGTTATTCTCCTATAATCAGGGGAATCAGTTTGGTAAATATCTCCTAATTGTGTTCCTTCTTTCCAAGAACTAAAACCAATTCCGCATTTGAAAAAAGAATCAACACTCTCGCTTGTAGTTTCATCCAACAATCTTCTGCAATACTCCACCGCTTTTTCTCTTCCAATTTTAGTAAAATCAACTTTGTATTTTTTCTCTGCACTAATTTCAATCGGCAAACCATTTTGATCAAGTCCTAGTGGAAACAAAACCGCGTGTCCCGTCATCCTCTTAAACCTAGCAATAAAATCCATTATCACATAAGTACTAGCGTGGCCAATGTGAATTGGTGAATTAATGTATGGGGGTGGAGTGTCTATTGAATAAACAGGTAATTTTGGATCCTTCTCAAATCTAAAAGAATTTCTTTTTCTCCAATCCTCATATATTGCAAGTTCCATTTCTTTTGTAAATCTCTTTTCTTTAATCAAAAAAACCACGTTCTTTATAACTAACCCTAATAGTAAAACAAATTTAAAGATTCTCTTTTTGTGAAAAAAATTTTCTTTGAATTTTTTTGGAATTTATTTACTACATTGTTTTATTATATTTTTAGTTATTTCAAATTGTTTATTTTGACAAGCATTTCTTAGTTCAATACCACTGCTATTACCAAAATATGCATTAATAATTATGGGGCCATATTTAGATACAACAAATTTTACAGCAGGAACTAAATCTGCATCTCCTGATAAAATAATGGCCGAATCATAACTTTTGTTCTCACATAAAGTGATTAAATCTACAGCAATTTGAACATCAACTCCTTTTTCTTTAAATTTATTATTGTTTCTAAAAGTTCCAATTAAAGTATACGCTTTTGATAAACAATTTTTACAAAAATTCAATGCCTTAACAACAATTTGGATATCTTCAGAATCATCGTGGATTTTTTGTAGTTTTCCTAGATGGATAGATAAATTTGGATTCCTTTTTAGAACATTGTGGAAAACTTGCTGATTTGCTTGTTGGCGAACTCCTGATTCAGCTCTTTTCATTGCAGTGTAAAAACGAACAGTAGGATTTTTTCTTTTAGTTATTAACTCAAATAATTTAAGATAATCAACTTGGGAAGGATTAAAATCTAATCTCTTTAAAGAATGATAAAGGTTACTACTATCAACAAAAAGAATAACTTTTTTTTCTTCCATAACAAAATGAGGTACCACACAGATTATAAAAGAGATATAAAATTAAAGAGAACCTGCCACTATATTTCAAGCAGCAGGGTTTCAAGTAAAGATTGATTGAATAAACACATATTTAAACATTTTGTGAACACTAATCTTCCAAAAAAACCAGCAGATTAAATTCGGTTCCAAGTATATTTTTATTTTTGAGCCTTTTTACCTGCTTGCATTTTTTTCATCCATGGTGCTTGTGTAGATGGTTTTGCAGTTTTTCCTGTAGCAGTTTTTTGTCTAGCCATTTGAGCCATAATTTTTTGTCTATTTTGCATTTGCTTTGGTTGCATAGATTTAAATCTCATAAAATCACAATAACTCTTTACACTTTGGGTTAATATAAATCTTTCTATTTGGGAAAATTAATGGAATTTTGTTTTTAAATTATTTTTGAAAAAGGATTAGTGTTTTTTATTGTCTTCTTAATTTTGAGCGTTGTATTGCTCTTTGTACTTCTAGGCCACTTACCATATTTACTCTTCCCTTAGTGCTAGGTGCTTTTTGTCTTGCTTCGTGTTGCACTTTAAGAGTTTTTCTTAGAGCTTCTCTTCTCTTAGCTTCTTGCAATTTTTGTGCTTCTTTTCTTATCTTAGCTTGTCGTGCAAGTTCATTTGAAGTAACTTTTACAGAGTTATTCAAACTTCTTTCTCCTCTTTTTAATATGTTCTTAGCTCTTCTATCTTGTATTCTTTTTTTCATTGTTTGCACCATTGATCCAGCTCTCATAACATCACAATAATTCTTTATGTTTGGGAATAATATAAATCTTTTGTTTGAGAAGAATTAGCAGGGGGGAGTGTTTATTTTTTTTTTAGTTTTGTTTTTATGGGGTCACGGGGAATCGGACCCCGATTTGTTCCTCTGGAGGGAACCGTGATACCACTACACTATGACCCCATTTTGAGTTGTTTATCAATTATATTATTTTGAAGTGGAATGTTTATATTCTTAGTGAGAACTTTTTTTTAAATTATTTTTTTAATAATCTTATTACCGAATCAATTCTACTTGCTTCATACCCTGCTTGTACCAGTTCTTGTTTAGTAAATCCTTCTACTAATAATAAACCTAGTTGGGCCCTTGCTTGTCGAATTTCTTTTAATGAGATTCCTTGTTTTACTAGTGTTCTAAAGTTTAGTTTTTTAGAGTGTGGGTTTGTTGAGTTGTGTAAGTTAGTTACTTCTGTAACTAGTGTTTGAATTCCTCCTTTAAGTTTCTTGTGTCCTGCTATTAATTCTTCAACAGGCATTCCAAGTTCTAACATCATTTGGGTAGAGTAACCTGCGTTTTTTAGTGTACTAAAATTAACTCCTCTTGCTTTGAGTTTTGAGTAACTTCCTTTCAAAAATTTAAAAGAGGTTCTTGTTCTTGCTTGTGGTCTTAAACCAATTTTTTCAATCAATTGGTGGGTTCTTGCATTTTGAGTTTTTTCTTTTTTCAAACGTGCTTCTGGAACTCCTTTTGTTTTTGATTTAGCTTCTTTTAATTTAGCTTGTCTTGCCTTCGCCTCTTTTAATTTGGCTTGTCTTATTTTAGCTTCTCTTAATTTATTAGCTTGATTTGCTTTAACATTATTTCCTACTAATTTACGACTTGTTCTTGGTTTCATGAATTTAATTAGAGTTGGTTGTAGTTTTTAAGCTTTGCTTTTTTGGGGATTTAGTTGATGTGTGAGTATTGTTCTTTTCTTTTTTCTATTAATTCTCCTTCTTCTTTTAAGAATTCGCAAATTATTTTTGTTAGTGTTTTTGAATAATTAATACTCTTAGCTATTTCTTCTAAAGTGAGTGGTTTTTTTTCTTTGAACGCGTTTAGTATTTTAATTATTCCTTCTTCAAG
>MWBC01000059.1 GCA_002068885.1 archaeon ADurb.Bin336 | reverse complement strand
ACCTAGAATTTACGACTTGCATGTCTAATCGAATTTCGATAGCAGTTTCCGCCAGTAGGATCAGCTGGAATTACATTTTGCCTTTTTTTAACAGCAAAAGCAATTTAATCAGTTTGACCCATGTTTATGCTGACATCAGTTGATGCCACTTGCATGGAAAACGTTTAACTTAATTTGGAATTGGTTTGAGCTATTATTCTCACCATGGTTTTAAAATAATTTTATCACCATTAATACACGAACTATTTAGTTCAATGCACCAATTCTCACATCCAACATCACACCAAAAAAATCTTTGGTGCTCATGGATCCCGTTAATAAGACTAAAAGCAGATAACTTTTTCAAAGCACCCGCCAATGCCTCTACAGGACATGAATATCCATCGAATCTTGACAAGCGCCAAGGTATTCAATTCGAGAACTTGAAGTTATTAGCAAAAAACCAATAACTCAATTTAACTCTAGCACCGGATGCCACCAGGCAAACCCCGAATTGCTATACATATACTTATACCCCAGTCTTTATAAACCTTTCTACAACTTTTGCCAAAAATCAACACTCAACTATAATTAATTTAATAACCAAAATAAAGCATTTTACTAGATTGTTTTTTTTGTATTTTTTAAAAAAGCAAAATCTACATATTTTTTGTCCAATAAGTTGAGTGATTTTGGTGGATTTTAATAAAAAAAACAAAAATTGGATTAAAATTCTTTTTGAAATTCTTCTTTTTCAATTTCGCATTGTCTAAGTATTGCAAGTAAAGTCCCTGTGTCAAGTTTTTTGTGAAGTGGAATAATAGTAACTTTTACTTCATCAAAATTCTTTTTCTTCATTCTAACATGACTGCCTTTTTGACCAACAATTTCAAAACCTTTTTTATTTAAAAACAATTCTAAACCAATTTACCAGTACATAAAATCAATACCATTCATAAATTTTATCTATTTTACTTCTTTTAACAAGATTCCCAAAATCAGCTATCCAAATAGTTATTTTTCCAGTTAAAGGATTTCTTTCAAACATAAAAAAATCAATATGTCTATTATACCCATGTTTCCACAAAACTTTTTTTATGTGTTTAAGTCTTAAATCAACATTTTCTTTTTCCTTACCCTTCAAAGTTTTATACTCTATCAAATTGTTTAATTTTGTAACAATCAAACTAGGAGGAGCGTTTTTGTTTTTTCTTAACCTAACAGTTGGTAAAATATTCAAACCCAATTTTTCTTTTCTATTCAATTCAGCAAGCCCTCTAACCGTATTTAATTGCCCAACCGGATTTCTTACATTTGGAGAAACCTCTTTTTCTAAAAGTGGAAAAAACTTTTTTTCAACCAAAGTGAGTTTCTTTGTTCTCCCAGTTTTTTTATTAGTAACAACTACCTCAACTTCATAAACCCCACTTGATTCATAACGCCCTGGATGAAGAAGTTTTTTTGGAGTAATTGAAGCTACTCTTCTAGGTTTTCTTCCACCATGCAAAACAATACTTCGCTTAGAATTAACATTTTGTTTAGATGCAACACTTCGTTTAGAAACAATACTTTTCTTAGAAAGATTATTTCGTTTAATACCAACACTTCGTCTAACACTCATATAAAAATAGAGCATTTAATTGATTAAATAATTAACTAATAAAGGTTAATTAAGCAAAAATTAGAAATTAATTAAAAATTAAATTTTATTTCTCTTTACAACTTTTTTATATTCTTTTAATAGTATATTAATGTGTTTATTTAAAGAGAATTTTTTTAGAGTTTTTGAATTAGCTTTGCTTATTTTTTTAGAAAATTTTTTATCCTCAAGAATTTTAATTATTTTTTCATCAGGAATTGAGGAATATGTTTGTACAAATCCTTTGAATAATTCTTTAACAGGAATATTCCTAATTAACACAGGTTTTCCAAATGAAGCTGCTTCAATTATTACCAACCCAAATGTTTCAGAGAAAGAAGGGAGCCAAAAAAGATCACACATAGAATAAGCACACGCCAAATCTTTTTTATACAAAGCTCCTGTGAAAATAAGGTTGGTTCTTTTACTATTCCTTACGAGTTCATTAATTTCACCCTTGTTTTTTAAATAAGGTAAGTTAGGTATGTTTCCTACCCAAACAAAATTATACTCAGGCATTTTTTTAGCCGTTTGGACAAATTCAAAAATACCTTTTCTGTATTGGATTGATGCAACACAAAGAATTGTTTTCTTTTTATTATCCAACTTAAATCTTTTTTTGAATGAATCAATCTCTTTTTTAGTAACTTTTTCAAACCTATGCTTATCCAAAGGATAAGGAAGTGAAACAAGTTTTTTTGAGAGAAGAGGATTTTTTGAAAGTTCTTTTAGAATGTGAGGAGAAGTAACAAAAACTTTTTCACAAGAAGAATAAAAAGTGCTTAACCCAAAATCAAGCATACTTAACACCATATCAGGAACTAATCCCTGAACTTCCCCACTAGTCATATGAGTTGAAGTAACTACAGGTGTATATGGCTGATGAATTTTCATTTTAGCTAAATTCTCAGGCCTACAACTATGAACATGAACCAAATCATATTTTTCATCATATTTTGAATCAACATTAACAATAACTCCTTTTTTTAACAATTCTTTAGCAACCATTTCTGCATAAACCCTTATTCCTGAATCAGGATTTTCATTAACAATAAACAATACTTTCAAATTACACTCACTTCTTTTTATCTAATTTCTTGAATTGTAAAGGAGAACCAAAAGCTAGTACATTTGAGGGAACATCCTTATACACTAAAGTCATTGCACTAACTAAACTATTTTCCCCAATAGTCACACCTGGAAGAACAAAACTCCTTGCCCCAATTAAAACATTTTCTTTAATAGTAATTGGACCATACCTAAATTCTTTAGTATTAAATTCATGACAAGTAAAAAAAGCATCTTGCCCAATAACACAACCATCTTCAATTGTTATTAATTCAGGAAAAAAAATATCTGCTTTGAATTGAGGCATTATTTGAACATTTTTACCTATCTTAATACCCATTAAACGATAAAAAAATGGTTTTGATTTTATTGGAACAATAGAAGCAATTTTTGCCATCAACCAATTAAACAAGACTTGATAAATGGGTTTTATTTTTATCCAACAATAAGAACTTTCGCCTGTTTCAGATTTAATTTTTATTATATTTCTCATTCAATAAATTGATGCTTTTAGAATTAAAAACTTTTATATTAGGGATAGTCATACAACAGGTTTATAAACAACTTTTTTATTTTATTAATTATGCAAAAGTCAAAAATCAATAAAAAATCAAAACTCTTAAACAAATCAAAAAAATCTTCAAACTCAGATGAAGAAGAACTTTTGATTAAATCAAAAAATTATTCTTTGATAGAAAAAATTTTTGGTTTTATAGAACTAGGTAGGCCAATTGAATGGAGTAAATCCTTATTGAATATGGGGCTTGGAGCTTTAATGGCAATGTATATTTATGGAGCAGGAGTAAATTTAGTTACTTTTATTCAAGGATTTTTTTCAGTAGCATTTCTTTGGTCTGGACTTTATGCGTTAAATGATAGAACTGATTGGAAAATTGATTTAGTCCACGATGTTAAAAAGAAAAGGCCAATTCCTAGTGGAAAAGTTACTCCTTCCCAAGGGCTCACTTTTGCACTCATATTAATCTTAGTTTCATATTTAATAGCATTCTCCATGAACAATGTATTGCTTGTTGGTTGCCTTACAATAATGCTAATAAATCAATTACTTTACACTATGAAACCATTTAGATTCAAATCAAGAAAGGTGTTAGATGTAATAAGTGGTTCAATGATTAATCCTATTTTTAGATTTACATCAGGACTTGTTTTATTTGTTAGTGCAACTCAACTAGTTAATAATTTTGTCCCAATTTTACCTTATATTTTTGTTATAGGAGTACAATTCGGAGGATATTCTTTATATAGATTGTTCTCAAAAAAACATGATAAGAAACTAAAAATGAAGAGTAGCGTTGCACTTATTTCAGAAAAAAGAATAAAAATAATTTCTTATTTATCACTAGGAACAGCAGTTTTGGCTTATTTAGGGTTATTAATAAATGGATTGTTTTTTAGAATTCCTTGGTTAGGATTTTTACCCTCTCAATATATTTGGCCAGCAATATTCACAGCATTACTTACTCCTATGTTGATAGGTGCAATACTTGACCCAATTCATGCTGATATGTCAAAATATTACAAGAGAGCATACTTTTTTGCAGTAGTTTTTATTATAACAAATTTAATAGTAATTGTATTCTTTCCTTAGCTAAGGAATAATTTTTTAAAAATTATAATCTTTAAAAAAAGTATAATCTTTTTTTTATAACATATTCTTAATTAGAGGTTAATAAAAGTGGTTTACAATTAATAAAATTTTATTTAACTTTTAATAGAAATTGTCCTTGCATCATAAGTGAACAAGACAACTAATTAGCCTTAGAGGGAAAAATTATCCTCTAAGAAAAAACATTTTCACAAATCGAATAATTTAAGATCTAGCTCTTTGTCTTAAGTATCTCTTTTTTCTTTTCATTCTTTTTGTTTTCTTTTTACACCATTTCCATCTTTGTCTAGCGTGTGTTTTCTTAAACCTACTACTATCCTTGGTTCTTGTAGC
>MWBC01000058.1 GCA_002068885.1 archaeon ADurb.Bin336 | reverse complement strand
GCTTTTTTTAGAATTGATTTTGTTTTTGGAAGGAGTTTAGTTTTTTTTGTAAAAAAATTTTTGAAAAATTATTAATTTGTTTTTATTTAACTCATTTTGTTTGCGGTTGGTTTTAGGAAGTGGTGGCGTGGGGAGTACACGTCTCCTTTTTTTGTTAGTTCTTCTACTGCTTGTTTTACTTTTTCTGCATCAAGTCCTTTTTCCATTGCTATTGATATTACATCTTCATATGGAACCATATCTATTCCTGTTCCCATTTGTTCTTTGATTATGTTTAGTACTTGGCTAATTGCATTTTGTTTTGATTGGGTTACTCCTGTTGTTATAATATCAATGTCAATTCTTCCTGTTTCGGGATCGGTTACTGTTTCTTCTAAGGATTTTCTAACTAATCTTATTGCTCTTTCTGCGTCTTCTACTTCTACTTTGTCGCTTAACCTTACTCTTGCACTTGCTTCTGATAATCTTACTAATCCTTCTAATTGTCTTGCGGTTGCTGCGTAGGATCCTTGTTGTCTTCCTTGGTCACGTAATCCAATATAAAAATCAGATATTTTGTCAATTGCTTCTTGGCTTAGGATGGGGAAGCATTTTTGTCTTGCGAGTGAAACGTATTTTCTAAATAGTTCTGCATCTATGCTTGGTTTTGTTATTTTATCAATTTCTTCTCTTTCTTCTTTTTTTAGAGAAACTCCTTTTTTTTCGTATTGCATTAATTTTTCTCCACTTTGGTGTGTTTTTAGAATGTGTTCTGATATTTTGGCGTCTTGGGTTTTATCCAAAATATCTCTGATCATAAAAAATAAATCAAATCTTGAGATTAGTGATGCGGGTAAATTTATTTGTTCAAGGAATGGTTGGAATTTATCAAATCTAGAATACTTTGGGTTAGCTGCTGCTAGAAGGGAGGAATCTGCTTTGAAGCGGGACACTATCCCTGCTTTTGCAACTGAAATCATTCCTTGTTCCATTGCTTCGTGTAATGCACTTCTGTCTTCTGGATCCATTTTATCTAGTTCATCCGCCATACACACTCCGCCAGAACTTAGTACAAGTGCACCTGCTTTTAGTGTCCAACCCCCTTCCCCAAATTCGTCTTTAACAGCGGTTGCTGTTAATCCTGCTCCCGTAGTGGTTTTTCCAGTAACGTAAATACTTTTTGGAGCTATTTTGTGTGCTGCTTGGAGTAGTTGTGACTTCCCGCAGTTGTGTGAAATTATTCCATTTGCAATGAACCTGTGTGCTTTTGGAACTTCAATATCATAAACATCTTCTAAACCGTGTTTGATTATTTTTACTATTTTTTCGCTTCTTTGTTGTTTGAACCTTTCGTGTTCTTTTGCATTTTTAACAGCGATTTTCATTTTCAAATTTTTTTCATTTGATACAAATCCTATTTCTTTTCCAAATTTTTTTATTGATTCTCCTCTTCTTATCATTAAATTGTTTCCAACTATTCTTGAGTGAATGCTGTATCTAAGTAAGAGGATTTGCACATCTCGTAATAGTTCAATATTTTTTGCTTTTAGGGAAACTGATCTATTTCCTCTTCCTTTACTAAAAACACATCCATCTGCTTGGTAAAGCCATTTTAAAAATTCTTTAACAACTTTGTTCCCTGATTCCATTATTATTTGAGGAACCCTTTTTTCTCTTAGAATCATTAAGTTGTGTGCAATATCTCTTGAGTGTATCCCAATTCTATGCATAACCTCCTTTTTTCCTTCTTGTTTTTTTGAGGTTATTGAGGGTTCAATATTAAATAATTTTTTTATTAATTTAGTTAATTTCATAACGAGTTCTTTTTCGTGATCTGCAACTACTACATATGCCTCTTTTTCTCTTACCCATCCATCCCCCAGCATATATCCTAAAAGAGCAGCGAGTTGGGTAGTGACTTTGTCAGGGAGTTTTCCTTTAAATTTTGGGCCTAGTGTTGGTTTCATTAATTCGAAATTAGAATTAATTGGTTTTGTAATGGTGCAAGGAATGTAATTTATTACTGCTACTTTGTCATTAACTTTGAATTCATCTAATCTTTTCCACACCCTTTCTATTTTTCCGTTTTTGGTTGTTATGCAAAGTAGGGGGTGATCTAGAGTTCCTTTTATTCTTTTTCCACTTTCAGTAATTATTTCCATTACTTCTTTCTTTTTGTATTTGAAAAAAGTTTTTGCTCTTGCTCTTTTTTTGCCTCCTTCTCCTGTGAGGACTTGTAAATCAATTTCTTCTAAATGATTTTTTCCTAAATCTTTTATTTTTTTTATAGCTCCGTTTCCCATTACTACTCTCTCATCCCCAACCAAGCACCCAGGGTCGCCGATTAATAAAATATGAATGTTTCCCCTAATTTTTTGGTCATTGGGTAAGTGTTTTGTTACTCCTCCAAATAATTCAAGTGCAATGCTTTCTTTTACCACTTCGTGTCCGTAAATTGCAGGGGCTACACTTTGTGCGAGCATTTCGTAAATTCTAGGGTTTTTTGCAAGTTTTTTTATTTCTTCTTCTTCCTCTTTTGTGATGTCCACTTCAGAGAATTCTTTTGCAGTTTCTTCTAGTGAATTAACTTCCAAAAATCTCCCATAAACAGTTTTTTTGTCTTTTTGTGGAGGCACGAGTCGTAGGGTTCCCACAAATTTTGTTTTATCCCCAGCAGCTACTTTATTAACTAAATCATCACTTACATAAACATCCAAGTAAGTTGCTTGTTCGTTTCCTTTTAGTTTTTCTAGTGTTTCTTGTACTTGAACTTTTTGATAATCAATGAATTCACTCTTATCTTCTTCTAAAGCAAATTCTTTTGAGTGACATTCACACATACTTGGGGGCCGGAGGTGTTGTTTTTCTTGAGGAATTCGGTAAACGTTTCCACACCTTTTGCATTTCCAAACAGCCATAGTGAGTTTTGGTAATACATCAGTTATTTGTCGTACTAATCCTTCTACACTTATTAGTTTTCCTAAGTGTTTGGAACCAATATTTCTAATATCAATTTCCCTATCTCTTGGCAAGTTAGTGAATCTAACATGGGGTTTGAATGATTCGGTTGTTAGGGTGGGTAAGTGAATATTTTGAATAGCATGGTGAGCTGCTTCAAGAACTGGGTCAGGGTTGTCGAGTAATTCATCAGCTAGGGTGGGGTCAAATTTTTCAAGTATTTTAAAATCAACTAGAACTGTTTTGTCTTCCGGATAGGATTCAATTATTCGCTCTATTTGTTTTTTGTATTCTAGATTAAAGAATTCTTCAAATCGTTCTGCATAGGGTGAGCCCCCTGTTTTTTCTATTTCTTCTAAATTTAAATCCATTTTCCCCAACTCGCTTTATAAGTATCATTTTATTTGGCCCTTCTTTAAGGTTTTCTTAACCTTTTTTCCGGTGAAAAAGAATTTGGAGCAAGTTCTTTATCTTTTGAGGGGTGATTCCTTTTTAGATGAAGCCTTGCTCACAAATGCTTTTTAATTTATTTCAAGAAAAAAAGTGTTGGGGGCAAACACTAACACTTGTTAGTGTAGCTTTTTTTCTCTTGAATATATACTATCCTTGTTTGATTAATACTTTGAGTGTTTAGAATTCAAACACCCTTCTCCTTTAAGAGTAGCAAAATCCGAACTTTTTAGAGGTGCTTTTTAATAGCTTTTGCTGTTTGAGTGAGTTCTAGGGGTTTTATGTTTCTTCTATTAGTGTTAAATCTTATCCCGTCCGCGTGTTTTCTTGGAACAATATGGAAGTGGGCGTGCATTATTGCTTGTCCAGCCGCTTTTCCATTATTTTGAACTAAGTTTATTCCTTCTGCTCCACTCGCTTTTTTAATTGCTTTTGCGAGCTTTTTAGCTGTTTTAATTATCTCTACTAAATATTCTTCTTCTATTTCTTCTAGTTGTTCAAAGTGTTTTTTTGGGATTATTAAGGTGTGGCCTTGTAGTTTTCCTGCAGGGTTAATGTCTAAGAAAGCCATTACTTTTTTGTTTTCAAAAACAATTTTGCAGGGTAATTCTTTTTTAACAAATTTGCAGAACAAACAATCTTTATTTGTGTAAGCCATTTTTTTTCACCTAATTAATTTTATTTTTAATAAAGTAAATATTTGATTAAGTATTAAATTAATTTTAAGAGTATTTAATATTTTGTTTTTAAAAAAAGAAAATTTGAGTAGAGTTTTTTTAGAACCCTACTCGTTTAGTTTGTTTAATCTTTAACTACTTGTGCTAGGATAGTGTATTGTGTTGTTGTTAGAACGAATGTTACTCCACCCATTATAACTAGTGATACAATCCATCCTATTATTGGGATTAATGCTAGTATTCCTGAAATTAGTCCTGCTACAATACCTAGTATTAATGAATAAATTAAGATTACTAATATTGATATTATGTAATCTGCAGTTAAAGCGTTTTTAACAACAGCTCCTATTTCAAAAGCTGCTCCTAATTTATCTTTTTTTATCCATCTTACTATAGCTATTGGAGCCAAAAAGAGAGCTACCAGTAGTAGTAATCCTCCTATTAGGATTATTGGTCCGCCTGCAGTTAGACTTGGCATTATTGAATTAATTATTGCAGTTGGTATTGTAGATGGATCTCCTACATTATTCATAGCTGTTGTAATAGCCGTTGCTATTGTTGCACCTATTCCTGCAACGATTATTATCATTGGGATTAGTATGTAGACTAATTGGATAATTAGCATAAATACTAATTTTATTACATAGTCTGGTAAATCCTCTAATTTCCATTCTCTTAACTTGTTTCTTCTTTTGAAAACATCTTGGGCTGTTGCTGCACCATATCCAGATACTAGTAAATTTACTAGGGGGATAGCTGCAATTACCGCTCCGATTCCCAAGGTTG
>MWBC01000057.1 GCA_002068885.1 archaeon ADurb.Bin336 | reverse complement strand
GATGGGGTAATTATTTTTGGGGGGACGGTGAAGAAAGCTTCTAAACCCACTGATTTGGATTTTATGTTTGTTGGTAATTTGCCTAGCGCAGAGAAGAAGCGTTTTTGTGAGTTGTTGTCGGAGAGAACAGGGATTGTAGCTAATCCTTTTCCAGTTAAGATTGATGTTAGATCAAATCCAAAAGCGTTTGATAAATTATTATCAATTCCTTATCTTCATAGTCATAGGGAGTGGACGGTTCAAAATTTTGTTGGGCCAATTAGTGTTAAGAGGATGTTAACTAAATCGTTTAAGGGTTCGCTTAAGAGAGTAAAGCCAGCTAGGGTAGTTAATTAGAGAGGTGTTTTGTAGTGATTTCAAAATTGAGGGGGAGAATTGGTTTGTTGCAAAATATTTTAGCTTGGCCTTTTATTAAGTTGAGAATTGATCCTAATTTGATTTCTGTTTTTGGGTTGGTGTTAGCAGTGATTGGAGCTTTTTTTGTTGTTCAACAAAATTGGTTATTAGCACTAATTTTTTTTATTTTGGCTCCTACTATGGATTTGATTGATGGTACTACTGCAAGAGCATTGAATAAGAAGAGTAATTGGGGGAATTATTTTGAAACAATGATTGATAAGTTCGTGGATTTTGCAATGCTTGGTTCTTTTGCATTCATCCCAGCTTACACTATTCCTGCTGTGCTTGCTTTAGGGTTTTCATCAATTTCTAGTTATGCAAAACCAAGAGTGGGGTTGATTATTATTACTGATAATAGGGATTGGCCTGCTATTGGGGAGCACGCGGATAAGTTAGTTGTGTTATTGGTTGGGTTGTTGTTAGCAGTTCTTGGTTTTAATTATTTAGAATATTTTTTGTATTTTATTGCTTTAATTTCTGCGATTGGTTCTGTTCAGAGAATGATTTATGCAAAAGGCCTAATTAAAGAAGCTGAAAAAAAGGGTACGCTTTTGCCTTATATTAAAAAGAATAAAGAGAGATGATTTTCTAAATTTAGTTTTGATTTTAATATTTTTTTTAATGTTTTAATTTATGGTTTTTCAAAATTTATTTAGTTTATTTATTTCGTAATATTTTTTTTAATTAATTTTTTTTTTATTCAATATTTTTTTAGTTTGTGATATTTCTTCAAAAATTTATTTTTGATTTTTTTTTATTCAACATTTTTTTATTTTGTAATATTTTTTTAAAAATTTATTTTTGATTTTTTTTTAACTTTATTATTTTTCAAGTATTTTGTTAGCTATTTTCAAAAATTCTTTATTGTTTTTTACTTTGAAGAATGTAATATCTTTTCTTATTTTCATTAATCTATCACTCTCTGAGTCCCCAAAAGCGTATGCAATTATTTTGTCTTTTGGTTTTATTTTTTCGTGTTTTAGTGCTCTTAGTACTCCTAAGTGTTTTCCCATTTCTTTTGGTTCTATTGCTATTCCTGCTCCAATATCTATTACTTCTAGTTCTACTGGACTACCATATTTGTGAGTTTTTTTGAATGCTTCGTGGAGGAAGCGAACTATTTTTTCTGCTTCTTTAACCATTCTTTTTCTTTCTTTATCATTATTTTCTTTTAATTCAAAAAAGAATCTGGAGTCGGTTAGTAATCTTTTTTCTCTTGCGCTCCTTAATTTGAATCCTTCATACTTTAGTGCGTTTCTAATATCGTTTCCTAAAAACATTTTGTATAACATTAATTGATCTAGGTGTGCGAATGTTTCTCTTTTAATAACTGGTTTGAGGGTGATTACTGCGTCCCCGTTTTTGAATACTAATTTGTTGTTAT
Organism: archaeon ADurb.Bin336; assembly: GCA_002068885.1. Taxonomy (GTDB): domain Archaea; phylum Iainarchaeota; class Iainarchaeia; order Iainarchaeales; family JAAZKV01; genus JAAZKV01. Next base: position 3,080 of record MWBC01000057.1, on the reverse strand, counting down.
TCATTTTAAATTCGTGTGAGTAGGTAACGTGTTCGAGTCCACTTGAAGCATATATTAAAGAGTCCTTTAACAAATTGTGTTTTTTTAGTTTTTCTTCAACCCCGTTTTTGGTTCTTATTTCAACTGAAGAGCGTGCGGTTATGAAAACTAATTTGAATCCTTTTTGAGTAAATTCTTTTAGTATTTTAATTGATTCTTCGGATATTCTTGGAGGAACATCCGGAATGAACTCGTTAGTTGGTGTTATTACTCCATCAATATCCAAGAAAAGAAATTTGTGTGGGGTGGAATTATTTTTAGACATTTTTTTCACAAATAAATGAATTGCATAAGTTATTTAATGATTTATTATTGTGTCTTTTTTTGGTGAATTGGAAATGGTTGTTTCTTTTGAGGATTGGGTTAAGATTGAGTTGAGAGTGGGTTTGATTGAGAGTGTGGATGATGTGGAGGGGAAGGATAAGTTGTATAGGTTTAGCGTGGATTTTGGGCCAGAGGGGAAGAGAACTATTCTTGCTGGGCTTAAACCTTATTATTCTAAAGAGGGTTTGTTGAACAAGAAAGCTGTTTTTGTTTTTAATTTAGCTCCTAGAACCTTGGCTGGTTTTGAGAGTCAGGGAATGATTCTTGCTATGAGGAATAATTTGAATGAGTACAAAATTACTTTGGTTGATGATAGTGTTTCGCAAGGAACTAGACTTGAATAGTAATCAAAAATAATATTCAAATGATTGTAAGGAATTATGTTTGAATAATAATTGCTTGAATTTTGTTCAAATAGTAATTGTAATGAAATATATTTGAATAATAATTGAAAGAAGCTATAATTGCAAGAAATTAGGTTTGAATAATAATTGCTTGAATTTTGTTCAAATAGTAATTGCAATGAATTAGTTTGAGTGTTAATTTTAAACAATTATTTTAAGCAATTAGTGTAATGATTGCAGGGAATGCTATTACTACTCCTATCATTGCTCCTATGTTTGTTAGTGCTGCTACTATTAGTATGTGGGTTACTTTGTTGTTGTAGAATTGGCCTAGGGAGGATACATCTGGGAGTGTTTCAAAATCCATTACTCTTGGAGAATTTACTCTTGCTTCTACTACTCCAGAAAACCATCCTGCTGCGAGTGCGGGGTGGAGTGTGGTTAGGGGTGCGCTTAGAAAAGCTGTTATTATTGATAGGGGGTGTGCTTTTGCTAGGAGGGCTCCTAGTGCTGAGCAAGTTCCTGTAATCAAAATCCAATAAATTAGAACGCTTAGGGTAGTATCAATTCCTTTTATTAGTAGGGTGTAGATTAGAATTATTCCAAAAATAATTGGTAGGAGGGGTGCGAGGTATTTCAAAAAACTTTTTTTCTTTTTAATTTGGTTTAGTTCTGTTAGGTTAATTTTTTTGTTTGAGTGTAATCTTTTTATTATTCCTTCTACGTGTCCTGCTCCAACTACTGCAACAATTTTTTTTCCAGGGCTGTGTTTAATCATTTCTGTGATGTATGCGTCTCTTTCATCAACTAAAACTTTTTTGATTGAGGGGAATTGTTTTCCCATTTCTTTCATTAGGTTGTTAATCAAATCTTCTTTTTTGAGTTCTTCAATTTTTTCTTCAGTTACTTTTTCCCCTGCTCCAAAGAACCCTGTGATGAATGAGGTTCCTAGAACAAATTTTTCTTTTAAACTCATTTCGCTAAAAGCTTTTTTTAGTGTTATCCTAACATCCCTGTCAAGTAGTTGTACGGGAACTCTTTTTTCTTGAGCTTTTTTTATAGCAGCAAGCATTTCCGAACCAGGTTCTATTCCTATTTGTTTCCCTATTTGTCTTTGCATGTTGGATAAGAAGATGTTTAATAAAAATAAGTAAGTTTTTCCTGTTTTAATTATTTCAACTAAATTAGTTTCTTGCCATTTTTTTCCTGATAGTAATTGTTCTAACCTAGCTTTGTCAAGTTCTACTCCTATTACATCAGGTTGTTCTTCTTCAATTGTTTTGTTAACTAGTTCAATTGATTCTTTTGAAATGTGGGCGGTTCCAACTAAAATTACTTGTTTTGCTTTGCCTTCAAATTCAATTACTACTTTTTTAATCATCTGTAATTTTTTAGGAGTTAAGTGTTTATAATCATTCGTTTATTTTGCGAATTTAACCAAAATAATTTTTATATTAGATTTTTTTTAACCTTTGATTATGGAATAAATTCCTGCTAGTATTAGAACGAACCAACTAATCCAAAAGAATTGTCTTATTGGTTCCCAAAGAATAGGGAAAATGAATTGGGTGGTAGCTACTCCCATTCCCATTCCTATTAAAAATAATCCTAGTGAGTTACTCATACTTATATAGCTAACATTAGTAGAGTATAAAAGCTTTCTTTTTAACCATTATTTTATGAAAAAAGTGTGTTTTTTGGGGTTTGAGGGAATAATTGATTCATTCAAAGAATATACTCCTGCTAAAGAAAATCTTGGCCCTTTCTTAAAAGATTTGACTTTATTTTGTAAGGAGAGTAATATTGAATTGTTTTTAGTTAGTGGATTTTATGAGGGGGTTGCAAAGAAAAAGTTTTTTGATAGCGAATTTAATTCTTTTTTTGAAGAGGATCAGTTTGTTTTTGTTGATGATGGTTATATTGAGAGTAAGAAAGAGGAGGATAAAAATCTTCATTTAGATAATTTAGAAAAAGATCCTGAATTCCATGATTCTTTTTTTAAGCAAGTTTTGATTCAAAAGATTTTGAAAGAAAAGAATTTGGTTGAGAGTGATGCTTTGCTTTTGTGTAATGATGTGTGGGTGGATGGTTATTACACTACTCGTTTTTCTAAAATAGATTTTGCTTTGTTCAAAAATAATTTAACTGATAGGGGGAGTAGGGTTGGGTTAATTAATGGGTTGGTTTATTTTGATTTGGATTTTTCTTCAGTTAAAAAATTGTTAACAAGTTTTCCTAATGCAGATTTTTCTTCTCTTGATAAGTATGTTTTTGAAGTGATGAAGAGTGTGCTGGTGGATGATAGTGTTAAGGATTCTATTAAAGAAAGCATAATTAAGAAAAGGTTTGGTAAAGTTGAGGGGTAAGTTTATG
>MWBC01000056.1 GCA_002068885.1 archaeon ADurb.Bin336 | reverse complement strand
AGAGAAGAGCATACAATAATGACCCTGTGATTAAATTCACTGAAGCTGAAAGAAATGCTGCAGTAAAAACTCTAAGAGATGCACTAAACTCATTATTGTTATTACTCCACCCAACAAACCCCGCACTAACTCACTTCATTTACAAGAATTTATTTAACGAAGAAATTATTGAAAAAAAGTTTCCAACAGAAAGAAAAATTACTAGCACAATAAACACTAGTGAATTACTTGAATTCAATTCAGCTGTTTGGAAAGCAAAAAAAGAAAACAACTTGAGTTTAAAGGATGAAGTTGCAAAAGCAATTGCTCCAAAGAGTTTAGAACCAATCAAAACAGAGTTAAGTGCAATGCACAATATTAAAGAAATTGAATTCAAAGAAAAAGAAATTACAATAACTGCAAAATAATAAAATCACAAAAACAATTAACCTAATTTAATTATTGTAAAATCACTAAACCAAAAAATCAATTAACAAAAAATTAAGCATAATCATAAACACTATAAAAAACAACTTTTCCATTATGCACCCCTGTTGGAATGAAATCAAATATTTGAGGATGAGGCAAATTAGATTTTTTTTCAACTTGAGGCAAAACTGTTCTAAGTTCATTAAAAGCTAAATCAACTAACCTCTTTTCTTGAACTGATCTCGGATGCCAAGGTTTTATTCTCTCAAGAACCAAATACTTTCCAATACTCGCAATTAATTTAGGAGTTCTCAAAATATATTTTGAATTATTCCTTAACTTCTTCTCTCTAAAAAAAGAGTGATGTGCTTTCATAAACTTTCTAACCCCATGCTCCTCCCCAGCCCTAACAAACCCCTCCAACTCATTCCATCTAGTATCCTTAACAATAAATTCACTACCCTTAAAAGAAAAGCTCCTTATTTTATAGGAATGAAAATGAAAATCAGATCTAAATACTGGAAGGGATTCAAAAAAATTTACATTCAAATTTTTTTTTAAAAAATCAACTGCCTCTGCACGAACCTTTGGAGAATACAATTGCCTCCTAAAAGCAGGGGACTTAAAAATTTTTAACGCAGCAATACTCTTATTAGGAGTCAACTTCTTTTTACGCGAAGATTTGTTTACAAAAACTTTTGACGAACGAACCATCAAATCAACAAACACATTAAAACTAAATAAATCTTACCCTAACAAAAAATCAATTAAAAACACACTCCAAACCATTCAAGCGTAAGTTTTAATATTAAAAACCCCTTCACTTAAAGTATGAAAAACAATTCAATTTACACTATAATGCTATTCTTACTCTTAACAACCACCTTAGTACAAGCAATATCCCCTGATGAAGCAATTGCCCTAACCACCACCCAAAACAACTACATTCTAAGCGGAGAAACAGCAAGCGTTGCAAAAGAACTAATCCAATACAAAGGAACAAAATATATAGTAGTAGCGGCAACAAAAGGAAACACTGTTAATTGTTACATCCCAATAAATAGCTCTACTAAAGAAATAGCAAAACTTGATTTAGAAATAAGAGAACTAATAAAAACAACAATAATATACACCAAAATGAACGAACTAAACCAAAACATCCCCTCTGCAAATTGGCCCTTCTCCCACTCAACCAAAAATATGTTTAATTATTTATCAAAAGAATTCAACACAACTAAGAGCAAAGTGCTAACTGTAAAAACCGAACTTGAAAAAGTAAATGCAAATTCACAAGTAATAACAAAAACAAATAATTTGGAATCAAAAATAAATGAAATGATAAGAAAGAGTGATGAATTATTTAACAAAATAGAACAAGGTAGAAAATATGAACAAGATTTTTTTAATTCCCCTGATTCAAACAAAATACTAACTTATGAAGATTATTACAAAAAATATTTCTCTTCAATAACAGAGTATAAAAATGCTTATAACGAATTTGAAACAAATTTGAACGAATTAAAACAATTAATAGCAACACTTGAAAATGAAGAACTTACTATTGATTATAAACGAGGACTTCAATCACTTTTAGTTATCCCTACTTCAGCAGGAGGATTGCCTAGTTTTTTTGTAACAACTGATGAATTAAGAACGACAATAGAATCTGTTTTTAATTCATCAAAGAATTCTGAAAATTACGCAACCACCCTAAAATCAAGAGAAGTTAGGAACACTGCTTGGAGAGAAATGTATGGGAGAAACGAAACACTACTCAAAGTAGATAAGAGTTTTGAAACACTAGAAATAGCGGCTAACGCAATACTCTCAAATGAAAACATAAACCAATGGAGTAATGATAACGCAGTGGATGCACTCACTGCTAATTGGAATAGTGCAAAAAGCAGGTTCAATAATGCTGAATACGAAAAAGCAAAAGATTATGCAATAAAAGCACAAAAAAATGTTGAACAAATAATCATTGATGGAATAAAAGTAAATGAAGACAAAACAAATGAATATATTATGATAATAATAGGATTACTTGTAGTAGCATTAATAGGAGTATTTGCTTACGAAAATATTTATTTAAAAAAGAAAAAGAAAAAAGAGGATTACAATGAACCGATTTACTAAAATAATTATATTATGTTTAATACTAATAACTTTTTTTAGTTACGTGAGTGCATCACTACTTGTTAATACATCAACGGATAAAAAAACTCTTGGAGAAAACGAAATAGCTATCCTCACAATAAAAATACTAAACGACTCCGAAACAGAAGTAACTAATGTACAATTAAGATTACAAGCAGATGAGGGAATAAAATTTGCTGAAGGAGAAGACAAAACATTCACCTACAAACAAATAGAAAAAATTTCTGGAAGAGAAGCAATTGAATTAAAAGTAAAAATAAAATGCACTACCACAAAAGAACAAAGAATGAACATATACACTTATTATGGAATAGGAGAAGAACAAGACAACGCATCAGTGATTTACATAAACTCAAAACCACTACCAATAGAAGTAACTACAAGCATTGAAAAAAAAGAAGATAATGGACAAAACAAAATAATTGTTAATTACAAATTAATCAACCACTACGGAAAACAAATATACAAAACAGGGGCAGAAATCCTAGCGCCAACCCAATTCGAAATAACAACCGAACCAGTATTTATGGAAACCCTAACTGACGGAGGAATATTAGAAGAAAATTTTACTATAAAAGTCCCAATAGAAACAGAAGGAGAACACTCAATAATACTAGCATACGGATACATTGATTCAAACACACCCCACTACTTTGAAAAAATTAATACTGTTAAATACACAAAAACAGATTACAACTTGTTAGGATTAATAGGATTAATAGTACTAATAATTGCAGTATACTTATTCCTCAAAAAAGATTCTAGCACAAGCATAAAAGGATCAGCAGCAGAAAAATGATTAAACAAAATAACAAACTAAAAAAGAATTTAAAAATATTAATTTTATAAATTAAATAAAAAAAAATAACAAATCAAATAAAAAAAAATCAAAAAAACAAATTAAATTGACAACTCAACAACATCATTATTCTTCAAAACATACTCAGGGCCAACCATTTGCCCAGGGAATTTTGTTGAACCCCAAACCTTAGCATACTTTAAGTTCTTTGAAAAATCTTTATGAAGCTCATGAGCCAAATCCTCTACAGTAGAACCCACTCTAAGAGAAAGAGGTTCCTTCTTATCAGCATCCTCCCCAGGCTTCTTTGTAAAAACCAAAATCATATCCAACAACAAAAAAATTTTGTCCTTCAAATCAAGCAAAATATGATCAGTAACCAAAAAAGGATTAACAAGAATAGCTTTCTTATAACAAATCCTTTGATCAAGCGCCTCCACAACCTCATCAATAGAAGAAATCTTTCCTGAAATAATTACTTGAGAATTAGGATAACCAGAATTTTTTAAGAATTGTTCAAGTTGTTCAACTGGAAAACTCAAAAAATCTTTACCAGAAATTTGAATCCCTTGAAAACTAGAACTCTTCACAACAATAGGAGGACGAAGCTTATTCAAAAAAATACCACTTTTCGCAAGCTCACCAACCACCAAATCCTTATCACTAACAGAACTCGCACAAACCAAAATCGCATCAGCATTCCTAACCGCACCCAAAATTTCCTTACCCTGAGCTTTACCCTCACTAGAACCCTCAATCAAAGCAGGGAGTTCAACGAGTTGAATCAACCCCCCATTATAATTAAGCATAGCAGGGGCAGGTTCTTTAGTTGCAAAAGGATAAGGAGTAACAGGAGTAACATCTTTACCAATCAACTTATTCAACAACCAAGATTTGCCTGAATTAGGCAAACCAACTAAAACAACTTGGCCAACACCCTCTTTCTTTATGTACATCGCACTAGAAGCACTACTTGAACCCCTCTTAGCTCCAGAAGATTTATTCCTCTCAATTTCAGAACGAAGCTCGGCAATTTTTCTATTCAAATCAGATCTTAAATTCTCGGCCCCCTTATGAGTGGGAGCATAAGATTTCATTTCAAGAAGAACAGCTAAACGCTCTTCAGGAGTTCTAACAGAATCCAATTTTTTTGAAGCATTTGCATACTCCACCGAAACATTAGAAGCCATAAACAAAATAGGAAGGAAAGGTTAAAATACCTTAAACAAAAAAATAGCCCCACTTAAAAAAAATCAGAAAAATCTTAAAAAAAAATTTAATAAAATTAAATCTAACTCTTAACACCCCTCAAAACAATCAACTCTTCAAAAAACAATTTTTTTCTAGCCACCACACTAACAACAAAACCATTTTCTTTCAACAAAGAAACAACCTCCTCTTCACAATTCAATGAAGAAATTAATAACAACAAAACTCCATTTTTGTTCAAATAAGAACCAACCTTAGAAATAAAAACATCAATAACTTCCCTACCCCTCACACCCCCATCAAGATCAACCCACTTAATTTCACTAGTAGGCACATAAGGAGGATTAAAAGCAATAAAATCAAACTTACCATTAACACTATCAAACAAATTACTTTCTTTTACTTTAAAAAAACCCAAATTTTTTTTAGGAAAAAAAGATTCAACCCTTTTTTTTGTCTCCTTAAGCGCATCCTCATTAATATCAACGGCCAAAACACTCTTTG
>MWBC01000055.1 GCA_002068885.1 archaeon ADurb.Bin336 | reverse complement strand
AATTGAAGCTACGATTAAAGGTGAAGAAGGGCTATATGCTTTGTATTATAAATTTAAGAAGTGGGAAATTGGAAACCCTGATTATTTTTTAAGGTCAAATAGTTTCGAAGAAATTTTACAGAAATACAAAAAAGCATTATTGGCCATGGGCCCAGTCACAGATCTTTCAAAAATAGAAGAGGGTCAATTATTAGATGAATATATTAATTTAATTAGACAAAATAATGGGAGAAGTTACGGGGTAAAACTTTCCAATCCTGAAAAGCAATTTTTTATTGATGAATCAAAAGAAAGAATTGGGGAATTAAGAATATCCGAAATGGTTGTACAAACAGAAAATGGTGTACAAAAATATTTTTTAAATACAGATACTTTGTTTGATGAATTATTAGCGGTTTTGGCTGAAAGTGAATATTACCCTGGGAGAATAATTGATATTTCTACAACATCTAAATTAAGGCAAAGTTTGCCCACTCAAGCAGAAGCAATTATTTCCCAAGGGAATTATGTTGCTCAGCAAGCAATACAAAAAGCAGTAGAAAGTGGAAAACACTCTGTCTTATCACAACTAAAATTAAATAATTCAAACAAAGCAATATCTTTCACTTGTCACTCTCCTTGTGTTTGGGATAATGGTTCGCCAATAGAAATAGTTGATAGTGTTTCGAGTGTAAATGTTTCTAGTTCGCAATTTAATGAAATTTCTGAATTTAGGGTGGTTGAATATTCTCCAAGTGTAGTTAAGAATTTAGGTGTTGAAAATGCATTACAAAGAGTACCTAGTTTGGATCCGTTATTAATCAGAGAAAAATTAGTGCCAGCAATGCATAATGGTTCAGTTATAGCGACCATACAAAATGTTGTTGGTTTGCAGAAAATAATTATTTATGTTCCAAAAAATGTGAATAGTACTTCTATTGTTAGTGATTTTTCTTTGCCTGAAAGAGCTGAAATTACAGCAACTATAAATCAGGTGTTTGAATTCAATAATAATTTTAATCTCTATGCAAAAAAACTTTCTCTACAAGGAACAATTCCTTTTGAAATTGGTGGGGAAAATTTTGTGTTTGAGAAAAGAGCATTAGAAAAAGCTCATCGTTGGTTTAGAGGGGACACTATACAAATAAATGGGGATAAGATTAGTTGGGTTGAAGGAAATTTAAGACTTGAAAGGAGCGGTTTTTTTAAATATCGCAAAGTTTCTGGGATAATACAAGTTTTTGATTTTGAGCCTACAACTTCTTATGTTGAACACATTGGAGGAGGACTTCAATATTTGCATGGACTTCCTAACACAGGTAGATTAGCAGGAACTCCTTCAGGAGGAGATATATTAGTTCATTCCCATCCCCACACTAGTGCTCATCCAACTTACATATTTGATGGAACGACTGATTTTTTTGATAATAGTGGATTTATGTTTATTTATGGTGGAAAAACAGGGAGAGGGGGAATAGGTGGATTAAGGATTTCAAAAGCCACCTATGTCTATAACCCATCCGCGAAATTTGGTGATAGACCTACAGGAAGTATTACTGAAAGCGAGTTTATCTCTAAAGAAAATTATTTGGCTGAAAATACACATATTACTATTACAGAAAATGATTTAGATTTACTTAATAGAATAGAAATTACTCCTGAGGATCTTGTACAACATACAGGGCATGACATTGTTATTACTGAGAGAGATTTTTCAGATTTTGATATTGTTATTACTGATGAAGATTTTCCTTGAAATAAATTTTTTTGTGTTTGTATAATATGAATTGTTAAATTGTAATAATTTTTTCAATTTAATATTTACTTGATGAAGAACCTTTGGGCAGGTTAATTCAAAAATAAAATTTTTTCAAAACCAAACCCTCTTAAACAATTCTTTAATGAATAACTCTTATGGATGAAGTAAAACAAGTGGTTGAGAGCAGAGTTCCACAAAACATATAATACTAGTAATAGCTTTGAAAGATATTATAATGATTGAACAATTAATAAAAATGAACAAAGCATATATTTGTTTTTATGAAATTAATAACTTAATATTCAATTAATTTTCAATAAAATTTGAATAGTTAATCAAATTTAATAACTTTAATATCTAAATTAATCCAATGCAGTAGCTTTAAGTAAATTAAGTAATTAGATTTGTATTAGTTAGAGTGGTGTTTTTTGTGGGTGTAAATATCTCCAATCTTGTTCTAAAAAAAGATATTTCTCTTGAGTATTTGAGTGGGAAAAAAGTTGGGATTGATTCTTACAATATGCTTTACCAATTTTTAGCGAGTATTAGGGGCCATGATGGATTACCTTTGGCCGATTCTAAGGGTAATGTTACGAGTCACTTAACTGGATTGTTTTATAGGACAATTAATTTAGTTGATTTGGGGGTTAAACCAGTTTTTGTTTTTGATGGGCCACCTTCTCAACTAAAATCAGAGACGCTTAGAAAGAGAAGAGAGGCGAGGACTGATGCGGAGAAAAAATCTTCTTTAGCATTAAAGGAAGGGAATATAGGGGATGCGCAAAAATTTGGTTCAAGGGCACTTAAATTAACTCCTTTGATGGTGGGTGAAGCGAAAGATTTACTTACTTATTTGGGTATTCCTGTTGTAGAAGCTCCGCAAGAGGGGGAGGCTCAAGCGAGTGTAATGGTTCAAAGAGGGGAATTGTTTGGGGTGGTGAGTCAGGATTTTGATTGTTTGTTATTTGGGGCGAATAATTTGTTTAGGAATATTGGGGTTACTGGGAAGAGAAAAGTTGCTGGAAAAAATTTTTATGTTGAGGTAAAACCACAGCACGTGGAACTGGAGAGTACACTAAATGAGTTGGGGATTGATAGAAAGAAATTGATTTGGTTAGGGATTTTGGTTGGAACTGATTTTAATGAAAAATTACCCAAAATTGGTCCAAAAACCGCTTTGAAGTTAGTTCAGAATAATGATTCTTTTGAAAAAATTTTGGAAGAAACTAATCAAGAAATTGATTTTGATTATAAAGAAATAGAGGATTTATTCCTAAACCCTGTTAGTTGTAGTGTTGCTCCAAATCAATTAGAACAAACTGATGTTAATAAAGAGAGGTTAGTAGAGTTTTTATGCGAAGAACACGATTTTTCAAAAGAAAGAGTTAATTCAACCATTGATTCTTTCATCAAAAAAAGGGATGAGTTGTCAAAACAAAAGAGTATTAGCCAATGGTTCTAAATTTTTTATAACAAAATTAGGGTGAATCCAATTAACGCAAAAATCATTCCTATTTTTGAGAACTTTTGACTCTCTTTGAAATTATTTTTTTGTAACAACAAAGTAGAGTAAAACAATATTGCGCTAGTTGCTAGGATGAATACAAAATAATAAGCATTTAGTAAAAACAATTTGTGTGCTATAAATCCAGTAATTATTGCTAACAAGTAATAAACAATAATAACCAACTTTGAGTTATTCACCCCAATTACATGAGGAAGAGTTTTTTTGGTATTCTTATCCTTTTTCATATCCTCAATATCCTTAGTTATTTCCCTACCCATATTAGCAAAGAAAGAAGTTATTGCGAGAACAATTACTAAATCATGCACTCCTCCCGTTGCTATTGAACCAAACACAAAAGTTATTGCAGTACCGCCTGCTACAATAAAGTTTCCTAAATACTTTACTTTATTCAAAAACATTGGGTAAATAATTAATAACGCAGTGAACAACAAAGCAACATTAGAAGCTAATGGATTAACCATTAATGCGAGTAAGTTTCCTAAAATGAATAAATTAATTGAAAACCAAAGAGCTTCTTTTCTAGTAACCCTCTTAGAAGGAATTGGCCTTTTCTTTGATGATTTTGCATCAATATCAGCATCAAAATAATCATTAATTGCTTGGCCTCCTGCACAAATAAAAAAACCAGCTATTGCAGTAATTAAAGCAATTGAGTAATCTCCTCCCCTACTAAGGGCATAACCAATTAGAATTGCGATTAACGCCATTAAACAATTCCCTATGCGCATTAATTCAATTAACGCAAATATTTTTTCTTTAAAATTTTCTTTATTCATTCCAATTAAAAAATACTTTTTATTGTTTTTAACCCTTTCTTAGAACTGTTAAGTTTATAAATTACAAAATTGTTTTTATTTTGTTTATAGGTTTTTGTATGATTAGAAGAAATCCTCTTTTGAAAGCAAAGGGCCCTGCAAAGTATAGGGTTAATCCAAAAAACTCTTCCACTAAATTTGATTCACTCTCAAAACCAAGTGGGGCGATTATTCAAAAAATGAATTTGAAGAAATCAAAAAAAGCTGGTTTGTTGTCAAGTTATTCCAAAACAAAATCTTTTCTAAAAAATAGGTGGAGTGGACAAAACAAAATTGATTCAAAAAAAGTTTTGAGGGGAATAATTGCTTCCGCAGGTGAAGAAAAAACAGCTAATTTATTGAGGGGTGTGGGGAGTGAAAAAGCTTTTTTTAATTTAATAGAAAACCTCTACAAAGCTGATTACTCTGCAACTGGTTTAAGTGAAGCTAGAATTGGGGGAGTGATTGGAGGGTTGGTTAAGGGAATGGGTGTTAACTCTGCTCAAAAATTTGTTTTAAGTTCTAACTCTAAAGCAACTTCTTACTTAATTAAAACAATTGGAGTAAATAATTTGGTTAAGATTGAGAAAAGAATTGGGGTTAATGAACTTACTAAATTAATTAGCCCTACTAGTGCAAAGCCATTGAATGAATTAATTAGAGGAGTGGGGCTTGGTAAAACAATTCAACTAATCCAAAACTCTAGTTCAGCGAGTGCAGTTGAGAGGACACTTTCTTATTTTGTGAATTTTCCATTAATTGATTCCAAATCTACTAATACTCAAATTTCTAATAACTTAATTAGGACAATTAACAAAAGTGGAGCAAGAAAAGTAGGGGAGTTAATTAGGTTTGCGGATAATGGTTTTGGGAATACTGTTAGAACAGGGGCGTTCATTAATTATGCTGGTTGGGAACTAGCTTCAGAATTAATTATAAAAACAAATCCTAAGGATTTGGCTTTATTAATGAAAGAAGAATCTCCTTTTGGAATAGCAATGGCGATTAGGTCAAAAGGAGTTAATGGGTTTTTAAAA
>MWBC01000054.1 GCA_002068885.1 archaeon ADurb.Bin336 | reverse complement strand
AAATGAGTACAAAGAAGAAATCTAATACTCAATCAACAGCACAACAACAAGAAAACACTTATTTTAAAATGAGGTTACCTAATTCAAAAGAATTAGAACAATTCGCACTAGTAATTCAATTAATGGGCTCCAACCAAGTTAAAGCAATTTGTGAAGATGGAAAAGAAAAACAATTCAGGATACCTGGAAAATTACTAAAAAAAGTTTGGATAAGAGAAAATGATGTAATAATAGTTAAATTGTGGGAATTCCAACCGGACAAAGGAGATGTTGTTTGGAGATACCTTGGAAACCAAGTAGAGTGGTTAAAGAGAAATGGTAAGCTTGACAAATTACCAATTTAAAAAAATAATTCCACTCAAAAATCAAAAAATAGTGCATTAACTACTAATAAAAAAATATCAAAAAAATTAATTAAAAAAAACTTTTTTTTTGAAAAAAACTAATTAATTACCAAAACATTACGCGTTTAAAAAAAGAATGTAAAAAAATATTTTTTATGGATATTGAAGAATTAACAGAACAAGGTTCGCTTGAAGATAAATTGTACAAACAAAAAAAACTAATCAAAGACGAAAACACTAGGAGAATATTTAATGAAGTGTTTGACAAAGCAACTATTAGCGCAATACACGAACTCTCAAGAAAAAAGTTTTTTGAACAAATAGAATTTGTAATATCCACTGGAAAAGAAGGAAACGTATTTAGAGGCAATTCAAAAAACAATTACTATGCAATAAAAATATTCAAAGTAAGTACCTCTGACTTTAAACACATGACTAAATATATTAAAGGAGATGAACGATTCAAAGAAATAAGAAAAGACAAATTAGAAATAATTAAAATTTGGACTAAAAAAGAATTCAGAAACCTAGAAGATTTTACTAAAGCAAAAATCAGAGTACCTCTCCCAATTGCTTGGAACAGAAATTGCTTAATAATGGAGTTCATTGGAAAAAATGGGGAAGCAGCTCCAAGAGTAAAAGACAAACCATTTCAAAACCCAAAAGAAAAATATGAAGAAATATGTGAATACATGGCAAAAATGGTTAATGCGAAACTAATACACGCCGATTTAAGCGAATACAATATTTTAAACAATGATGAAGAACTAGTAATAATTGATGTAGGCCAAGCTGTTACAACAATGCACCCTTATGCAAAAGAATTTTTCCAAAGAGATGTAATGAACATGAGCAAGTATTTTGCAAAACAAGGGGTAGACACTGATTATGATAAAATGTATGAAAAAATAAAAGAATTAACAAAAAAATTAAAACAACAAAAAAAGAATTACAAAAAAATAAGCAAATCAAAAAAAGTAATTTAAAAAAAAATTAGTTAACAAAAAACAATTATTTAAAACCTTGCAAACAAAATACTATTATGTGGTGGCTAAATGAATATTGAAATGAATGGAAGAGTTTGGAAAAGAAGATTAAGTGTAGGAACACTTATGATATCACTACTAATTTTATCTTGGGGAGTGGTTTGGCTAGGAAACGACCTTGGTTGGTGGCAAATGACTTTCCCAATAATACCAATAGTATTAATCATACTAGGGTTATCACTCTTAGTTAACCAATTATTAAGTGTAATTTATTATTAAAAAAGAGTTGAGAAAAATTGGAAGAAATAATAAGAATCCCTCAAGAAAGAATAGGAGTACTAATAGGGCCAAAGGGAAGTGTAAAAAGAAAACTAGAAACTCAAACAAAAACAAAAATAGAAGTTGATTCGCACGAAGGAGAAGTAATCCTAACAGGGGATGGAGAAGAATTTTTCAAAGCGATGGATGTAATCAAAGGAATTGCAAGAGGATTCTCTCCAAAAAGAGCATTTACACTACTAAAAGATGATTACTTACTAAAAATAATTGATATAACAGAATTCACTGGAAAAAACCCTTCTGCCCAAAAAGCAAAAAAAGGAAGGGTGATTGGAAGAGATGGGAAAGCAAGGGAAGAAATAGAAAGAAGAACCCATTGCCTAATTTCAGTTTATGGAAAAACAGTAGCTATAATTGGTTTAGCAGGAGAAATAGATGCAGCGGAAGAAGCAGTAAAATTACTTTTACTTGGAGCAAAACACGACACAATGGAACAATTTTTGAGTGGTGGAAGAAGAGAAAGATTTGAATTATAACAAAACGAGAAATAACACCACAAAATTATTTATTATTAAAAAAAAAACGAGATTGAAGATTAGGGCTTTTTAAATGTTTTGGGCTTTTTTATTATCGTTGTAAAAAAGAAAAAAAATACTTTTATCTAGCAAAATGGTGAGCAAAATTGAGTGAAAATAGTAAAAATTCAGGAACAAAACCTAATAACGGGGCAGTTGATAACCTAGAAAAAGAATTCAAAGAACACTCCGTAGCAGAATTCTTTAAGAAAAACAAACAAATGATTGGGTTATACGGAAAAATAAGAACACTAACCATGGTAGTTCACGAATATGTAACAAACTCACTTGATGCATGTGAAGAAACAGGGATCCTACCAAATATTGATGTAAAAATTGACGAACTAGGGGACGAGTACTATGAAGTAACCGTAACTGATAATGGCCCAGGAATTTCCCTTGACAATGTTGGAAGAGCATTTGGAAAACTACTTGCAGGAACAAAATTTCACAGAATGATGCAATCACGTGGACAACAAGGAATAGGAGCTAGTGGATGCACAATGTTATCCCAAATGACTACAGGAAAAGCTTCAAAAATAATAACAGGCCAAGATGGACACAAACCAATTGCTTTAGAATTAGTAATTGACCCAAAATTAAACGAACCAAAAATATCTAATGTAAAAGAACTTGATAAAGAATTTAGAGGAACTAGTGTTCAAGCAAAGTTCAAAGGATGCTTATATCGTGACTCTGACCAAGGAGCACTTGAATATTTAAGAAGAACTGCAATTGCAAACCCACACGCACAAATATCTTTCAGAGACCCTTTAGGACAAAAAACTGTTTTTAAAAGAACACATAATGTGTTACCAGAAAGACCAACAGAGATAAAACCACACCCAAAAGGAACAACTATTGATGATGTATTAACTTATTGTAAAACAACTAAAGGAAGAACAGTAGCAAGTTTTTTGAACAATGATTTTGACAGAATGGGTGCAAAAGGAATAGAAGAAATACGAAAAAGAGTTAAATTTGATTTAAACAAGGACCCAAAATTATTAACTTGGGAAGAAGCAGAAGAAATAGTAAAAGCATTCAAAGTAATTAACGTCATTGCCCCAAGCACTGACGCACTAAGACCAATTGGGGAAGAACAAATAGGAAAATCGTTACAAAATATAGTACAACCAGAATTCTTGACAGTATTAACAAGAAAACCGACTGTATATGCTGGAGGATACCCCTTCCAAGTAGAAATAGCAATTGCTTATGGGGGAGGAGCAGGCAAAAAAGTTGGGGATCAAACATCAATGGATATAATGAGATTTGCAAACAGAGTACCTTTGTTATTTGATAATGGAAATTGTGCACTAACAAAAGCAATACAATCAATTGATTGGAAGAGATATGATATTAAAGATCCTTCAACAGCACCAGTAACAGTATTTGTTAACTTTATTTCAGTACACATTCCCTACACTGGAGCAGGAAAACAAGCAATAGCAGATGAAGAAGAAGTACTAGAAGAAATAAGACTCGCATTAATGCAAACTGGGAGAAAAGCAGGAATATACATTGCTCAAAAAAGAAGATCCTTTGAAAACCAACAAAAAAGATTAATGTTCTACAAATACATCCCAGAAGTTTGTAAAGCTCTAAGCGCAATAACAAATGAAAATGAAGAAAATCTAAAGAAAAAAATGGAGCAAATGGTTCTAGAAAAATTAAAAATTGATGAGAAAAAAGAAGAGGAAGAAAGAAAAAAAGCTGAAAAAACAATAGCAAATGATGATAATAGTTTTATTGCAAAAAAACCAAAAAAGGAAGAACAAAAAAAGAAATCAAAAAAATAATTGAAAAAAATAAAAAAAATGGTGAAATAAATGGCGAAAAAAGAAAAAAGAAAAGCAACAACAGCTGAAACAGATTCTCCAAAACACATTGCTGACAGAATAAAAAAATCTGCAGAAAAAATGGTTAAACAAATCAATAACTTAGAAGATCCAGAATTTACAACAATGCAAAGAGGAAAAAGCAATGTTATTTGGGATGAAAAAAAAGGATTTTTAGAACTAGGAAACAAAGAAGTTACTAGAACTTTTCTTAACATTGCGCACGCAAGAAAATTCATGCAAACAACTATGATAATGGAAAAGACAAGGAACTACTTAGAACACAACAAAACAGCATCTATTCGTGAGATTTACTACGAATTAAAACACACTGTAGCAGATACTAAAGAAAACACTTTTGAAGAACAATCAGAGAGTGACACAATAATAGTTGATTTAGAACACTCAGTTGATACTATTAGAGAGAAATTAAATTTACACGCAAACCCAAAAGGAACTCTATACGGAGACATTACCCTCCTAGACAGAATGCACAACAATGATAAATTCAATGCATCAAAACTCGGGAGAGGTGGGTGGAGCATAATGTCAAGAGTAGAACCTGAAGAAATAGAAATAGTTGATTCAAGTGCAGAATACCTACTAGTGTGCGAAACAGAAGCTATTTATGAGAGATTAATTGAAGAAGGTTACCCAAAGAAAAACAATTGCATCCTAATAGGAATAGGGGGACAAGCAGCTAGAGGAGCTAGAAGATTAATTCACAGAATACACAACGAACTTGAATTGCCAACAATAGTATTCACAGATGGGGACCCTTACGGGTGGTATATTTACTCAGTTGTAAAACAAGGGTCAATGGCTCTTGCAGCACACTCAGAATTCATGTCCGTACCAGACGCAAAATATGTCGGAATGACAATGGATGATATTGAAGATTATCAATTAGAAATGGTTACAGAAAGAATGAGTGAAGGAGACATTAAAAGAGCAAAAGAAATGCTTGCATACCCTTGGTTCCAAAACAAAGAATGGCAAGCACAACTAAAAAAATCAGTTGAAAAAAAAGTGAGAGTAGAACAACAAGCACTAGCAAATAAGAGACTAGATTTTGTTGCAACACACTACTTGCCAGAAAAAATTAGAAACAAAAACTTCTTACCATAAAAAAACAAAAAAATTCTAAAAAATAATTACTTTTCAAGAGTACTTATTAATAATGATTCAACTTTATCAATTTCACCCACTGAAAGCAATTCAAACACTCTTCTAGTATCAAAATCAACCAAACCCGCTTCAATAACATTTTTCTCCAAAATATCAACTCCAAACTCACTCACACTCCTCTTCTCCCCATGAACTAATTTTAAGGACTCAATCTTTTTTTGAAATGACTCAACCGAAAAATCTTTTGAAACAGAAAAAATTGCTTTATCAGAATACTTGGACAAATCAATTGAAACATCACTCTGAGTAAAACCCTTTGCAAGAGTACCTATAATCCTCAACCTAACAAGAGGCTTTAACCTAAATCCATC
>MWBC01000053.1 GCA_002068885.1 archaeon ADurb.Bin336 | reverse complement strand
AATAGAGAGAAGAACAATTAATGTACAATGCACTAACTCAAATGAAGACCCTTCTTCTCCTTCAACTAGATTAATTACTCCAACTAATTCTTGTGGAGCAATAGCTTCCCTTGATGGGTATGTGTCAATTGATGATTGCAGTGATGTTAGTGGTGCTGGGAATTATTTATTCACTCAAAACATGACTTGTGATATTACAATCACTGCAAATGATGTTAATATTCATGGAAACAATTGTGTACTTAACGGGAATATCATTGGGGACAATAGTTCAGAAACTGA
This sequence comes from archaeon ADurb.Bin336, assembly GCA_002068885.1. GTDB lineage: Archaea > Iainarchaeota > Iainarchaeia > Iainarchaeales > JAAZKV01 > JAAZKV01. The sequence continues at coordinate 5,355 of MWBC01000053.1, read as the reverse complement.
GAATGGTTATAATTTTACACTAATTAGTTTAATTGCTGGTAATGTTAGTTCAAGTAATAATGGTTATGTTTCTAGTGATGAATTAAATGCTGGGAGTGGAGGAAATATTATTTTGATTGATTCTAATGTATTAGAGATTATTTCTAATGGAGGACATAGTTTTCAAGGCGGGGGAAATTGTGGTTTTGGAGGAGATATTACTTTAATTAACTCTTCAGCTTCAAGCATTACCTCAAACGGAGGTACTGCTCAAACAGGTTCTGGTATTGGGGGTAATGGAGGAAATATAACTCTTACAAGTTCTTCAGTAAGTACAATTTATTCTAATGGCGGAAAAGGCTATTATGAGGGTGAGGGGGGTAATGGTGGAAGTATTACTCTAAACAATGTTAGTGGTGTAACTATAATTTCTGCAAATGGAGGGGATGCTTATGGAACTGGGGGTAATGGTGGAACAGTTTTGTTTAATCCTGATATTTGTCCAACTTCAATTAGTAGTATAAGTGTTCTTGGGGGCGAAGGTTCTTCTAATGGTTCAAATGGAACAATAACTCCTTCGGGTTGTGGTCAGTAAAACATAATCTTAAATTAAGCTCTAATTTTTTGTTTATTGATTGTTTGATGGATTTGTTAAGTAAAGCAATTGAGAAAAAGTATTCTTTCACTAATTATTCAAGAAATTATCCAAAAATGTTTCGAAAAGAAAAATATTTTTTAACAAAACTCTTTTCTCCAATTAAAAAAAAAGAGATTCACCATATTGGGAGTACTTCTGTTCTTAATTTGGGTGGGAAGAGAGTAATTGACATTATTATAGTTGTATCAAAAAGTGAAATAAAAAAATCAAAATCTATTTTAAAGAAAGGGGGTTTTGTTTTTCACCACACTATGAAGAAAAAGAGGAGTTTTTTTTATAAGTATTATTTGAATAAAGAAAAGAAAGTGGTTTTGGTTCACTTGCACATAACTTATTTTGGTAGTGGTGAGTTAGAAAAAGCTTTAGCGTTTAGGGATTATTTAATTAATTTCCCTAGTGTTAGAAAACAATATGAATTAATTAAAAAAAGGGCTTTTGAACTCCACCCAAAAAATAGAGTTGGTTATGTTGAATTCAAGCGTAGTTTTGTTGAAAGTACTTTAAAAGATGCTCTTTTGTGGTGGGGCAATAAATAGAATTAAATTTAGTTGTTGTTCTTATTTTGTTTATGAGTAAAAAGCAAGAGAATGGAGTTAAGCGTCTTGTAAATAAAAAAGCTTTTAGAAGTAGAGTGAATGATTACACTTTGAGGGAACTGGAAGCATTTACTCGCGCTACTTACAAAGCTTACTTATCAATCCTTTCCACAAAACCCGATGCATTAATTGCTCCTCTTAGGGGTTCAGAACCCTTAGTTAAAGTAATGCGTTTGTATGCTAATGAAGAAAAAAAATCAAGTGAATTGCCCAGAGTTTTTTACCCACGTTTGGGCCAAATTAGTTTGGGTGAACATGGTAAGGTAATTGACAAGACTCTTCCAGGGTTTCTTCAATCCCAATCAGAAGCCGAGCAAGTTAAGGAACTTAGGAGAATGCTTGATTCTGTTTTGAAGAGGTCAAGAGTGGATAAGAAAAAGAGGGTTCATTTAGTGGTGGTTGATGAGGTTCGTCACGGGGGCTCGGTTTCTCAAGCAGTAGAAATGATTGAGGGTTTAATTGCTAGTAAAGCAACTAAGATTCCAGTTAGTATTTCAGTGGTTGCAATTGCAGAGGATAGAGCTTATCGTTCAGCGAGTTATAATGCACTAAAATCAAGGATTAATGTAAAAGAATTTTTGGTTCCGAGAGTATTTACAATGGATTCAGCAACTTCTTTATTTCCCCTATTAAAAGAAAAGAGAAAGTTTTGGCCTTTTTCCAATAGGTTAAAATTAGGGATTACTAAAAAAGCTATTAGGGGTAGGCAAGAGTTGCTTGAGGATATTACTGCTTTAAGAGCAAGGGAGCGTTTTGCTAAATCTAAAAAAAATCTTGGTAAAGATGTTAGGGGTAAGATTGGTAGAACTGCTCAATTTGTTAGGTTGAGAAAAATTCCTAAGGTTAAGTAAATTTTATAAAAAAATTTTAAGAATTGAGTGAATTATTAATTTTAACTAATTTTTTAAAAAAAATTCTTAGGATTAAGCAAATTTTATGGACAATTAAGAATTAATCAAATTTATAAAATTCTTCAATTTCTTTTTCTGGTTGTAAGGTTTTTGTGTATTCAAAATCTTTTGGATAGTATTGTTTAAATCTATCCTCTCCAAACCTCAAGTCCAAGAACACGCAAACCCCTTTATCAGTTTCTGTTCTAATCACCCTCCCTGATGCTTGGATTGCTTTACTAATTGCTGGGGCGTTGTACGCGTACTCCCACCCTTTGTTGAATTTAATTTGGTGGTAATTAATTAATGCGTTAGTATAAATATTCATTTTTGCGAATGGTACTCCTACAATTACAGCACAACTCAAATTATCTCCAGGAAAATCTATTCCTTCAGCAATACTCCCCCCGCTAACCGCGAGTAGTACTCCTCCAAATCCACTCCCAAGGTTTTTAAAATCGTGAATTAATTTTGTTTTATCCACTTGACTCATTTCCCTTTCTTGTTTCAATAATTGTCTCCTAGTTTTGATTAGTTGAGAAACCGCATTCATTACCTCAAAAGAAGGGAAAAAAACTATTGTGTTCCCAGGTATTTTTGAAACAATTTTGTCAATATTCTCCGCAATTTTTTTGAATTGTTCATTATTCCTTGAAGTGTATTTAGTAGTGGTTGACTCCACCACCAAATTCAATCTATTCTCTTTACTAAAAGGACTCTTATATTCTTTGAGAGAAAAAACACCCTCATTTTTGTTATGTATATTACTTTTTATTTTTGTTATTCCTAGCACATCAGCGTACATTTCTAGTGGGAGTAGTGTTCCTGACATCATTATACAAGAATGCACTTTGGAGAGCACTTGCACCGAACTATCAGTTATTTCCAGTGGATACACACCCAGTGTTACCGATCCCCTTCTTTCAAGCAAGTATAAGGTGTGTTGATTTTGTTTTGCCAAAGTGTAAATAAATTCAATTATAGAAGAGAGGTAAGAGTTTTCGGTTTTGTGTTTTGCCATAAATTTTTCAGAAGCTTCCTCTATTTTCATTAAATTTTCTCCACTAACTTTTTTAAAAAACTCAATATCTTTCTCTTCAAGTTTAGCTTCAGTTTTTTCAATAGAAATTTTTTTACCCAAATTAAGCAACTCTTTTCCTAGTCCCTTAACAATTTCCTCAACCTCAAAATCCCCAATATTCTTCGCTTCTTTTTGAGCTTTTTCAATCATTGAATAATCTATCCTAGTTGAAAGCATATCCCTCATTCGTTCAGGCAAATTATGCGCCTCATCAACTATCAAAATAATATCCTCTAGTTTTATGTTCGCGTTATTAGCATTAAGAATTCCTTCCCTAATATCTTCATGAAAAATATGAGTATAATCCCCTATAACAAGATCAGCGTTTTTTATCATTTCAAGAGTTAATTCATAAGGACACAACTCTTGCAATTCACATTGTTCTTTAATAAAAGAATAATGCTGGTTGTATGAATGAATCAAACCCCTCTTATTTCTAACAGCATCCGCTTTTTGCTTAGGAGTGTACCCCTTGGTGTTAGTGTAGTATTTGCAAAGCTTATCCTTTTTTTTCTTATTACACGCTTCATAAAAACCAATTGAGTATTGGGTATTTGAGAGAAAAGGATCCACACACATTTGTCTCCTCCCCACAAGATCAATTGCTTTTATTTTAAGCCCAAATTTTTCATTCATTAATTTTGATGTCTCAAGCACTATTTCATGTTGAGAAATTTTTGGGGTTAGAAAAAAAACTTTTTTGTTATTCATAATAGCATAACTTAATGCTGGTGCGAGAGTAGAAACGGTTTTACCTAAACCAGTCGGGGCATGTGCAAGAAAAATCTTTTTCTCTTTAATTATAGAAGCAGTGTCTCTTACAAACTCTTGTTGTTCAGCTCTCACCCTATCATAAGGAAAATATACTTTCATAACTAAATAATCAAATTGATTTAGCTTTTAAATTAACTACCAAGGAGTTTGCCATTGAGAATTAGCTATAGTCATCATTATGGTGATTTATTTTATCGTTTTTTTAATGTTATTTTTATATTGGTATTAAATACTTATTCTACTGTTTTGTTATTATGAATAATAAAGCTCAAGGGACGATTGGAGCCCTTTTTGCTGGTGCAAAAAGCCCTCGGGGAAAAAATTCAATTGCACATGGTGCGATTGGAGCCCTTTTTGTTGGTGCAAAAAGCCCTCGGGGAAATAATTCAATTGCACAGGGTACAATAGAGTATTTGGTTGTTATTGCTGTTGTGGTAGTATTGAGTTTGGTTGTTGTTGCTTTGGTTATTAATGTTTCTTCTTCTCCTAGTCAACAAATTTCGTCTTCTTCTGATAAATCGGGTAATGTTGCTGTGGGTGGTATTAGTATAGTTGAAGCAGTTAGTGACTTGGATGGAGATACTCTAATTAGTTTAATGAATAATTCTAGTGAAGGAATTACTTTAAAGAAAATAACTGTTGGTGAGAATGATAATAATTATGATGATTATATTGGTGGAGTGGATTCTGTTCCAATTAGTTTAAGTGGGTTAGAGAATAGTTGCCCTTGTGAGAGTGGACAAAAGAGTGTTAAATACGAGTTTGTTTTTGAGTACTTAACTAAAAGCGGTTTAACAAAAATAGAGAGAAGAACAATTAATGTACAATGCACTAACTCAAATAATAATCCAACTCCTTCAAATCCAAATAGAGTAATTGAACCAATTGTGATTGGACCAGCGGATATATCTTCTCCTAGTATTGTTTTGTTTTCGCCTACTAGTTCTGAGAGTAGGAGTGTTGATTTTAATTTTAGTGTGAGTGATGATAGTGGGATAAGTTCTTGTACTCTTTTTGTGGGAGAAGATTCTAATATTTATAATAATATTTCGAGCGGATTGAATATAATAACTTATGAATTTTCTACTGATAAATTAGTGGATTGGAATATTAGTTGCATTGATTCTTCAAACAACACTGGATACTCTGATTCCTTGAACCTAAACGTTGACTCAAACCAATACCAAATAACTACTTGCTTAGAATTACAAGACATGAATCAAGATTTAGGGGGGAATTTTGAGTTGATGAATGATATTGATTGTGGGCTTGATACAAATAATTCAAGCGGAAGACTTTGGAACGGCGGTGCAGGATTTAAACCTGTTGGGACAAGTTCTTCAAGCGGTTTTAAGGGTACTTTTAATGGTAATAATT
>MWBC01000052.1 GCA_002068885.1 archaeon ADurb.Bin336 | reverse complement strand
TACAACATAGAACGAATCGGACGAACAATAAAAATCCAACTTTATATAAAAACCCAATAGGATTTGACCAGAGCTGTAAAAGAAAAAAATCATTAAAAAAATAGATTTTACATAAAAACACAAATTAGTTAAGAAAAATAAAAACAAGAATTTAATAAAAAAAAATTCTTGGATTGTTCAGAGAAATTAATTTAATTTTCTTTTTTTATTTTTAATTGTTTTATTAAATCTTGAGTAATTTTTTTGCCTAAAATTAATTCTGTTTTTTCAATATTGTTTTTTATTTGAGCAGGGGATTTTATTCCCGCGTTAAATAATTTTCTTGCTCTAACTCTTCCAACTCCTTTTAATTCTACTAATAACAATAACTCTTCTTTTACCCCATATTTTACTCGTCTAGAAAGTTTCTCTACTGGAATTAAGTGTCTTTCTTCTCCAACAACCTTACTTAACTCTATAGTAGAGTACGCTAGCCATTCAATTATCTTATTTTTCCCAAATAGTGTTCCGGGTGCAAGGGAATACTCTTGGAATAATTCTTCTTCTTTTTTTTCTTTAACCCATTCCATTAACATCATTGCAGAAAAAATTTTTTCGTTTGAATTATAGTCAAATAAAACTTTTTCTTGAGGGAAAGGAATTTCATCAATTCTTTGAGATAATTCTTCCATTATTAAAGGAGTTAATTGCTTTGACACGGATAGGGGCGGAGCAAATTCAGTGCAATTAACCCAAGTGTAAAAGTAAGAAAATGGAGTGAATGTTTTTTTCTTTTTAATTGCATTAATTAATTCATGAGCACTAAATGGATCTAAAAACAAATCAGATACTCTTTTACCTATTTTTGTTGCATAAAATTTTTCTTCACTCACTTCAACAAAACCATATTCTTTTAGTTCTTCAATTATCCCAACAACATTATGCAACAATTCACTCATTTTTTGTAATTGAAAAGCATACAAAGTTTTTTCAAAAAATATTTCAGCACTCTTTAAATCATTAATATAATCAGTAGCAATTAATGCTAAAATATGAGTTCTAAGAATTGGTATTATCCCTAATTGTGATAATACTTGTTCCACTTCCCCATTAACAAATTTTTCTAAATAAGTTTCTTTTTGATTGAAAGAGTTTGCAATTACAATGCTTTTTCCTTCGTTTGAAAATTTTGGTCGCCCACTTCTCCCCGCACATTGTTTGTATTCTCTTACACTAATTAACTCCATTCCATATTTTTCAAATCTGTAAAGGGAGGGGATTATCACTAAATCCGCAGGAGTGTTTATCCCTGCTGAAAGAGTTGTGGTTGAGCAAAGCACTTTGATTTTTCCTTTCTTAAAACTCTCTTCAACTTCTTCTCTTTGTTCGCTTACTAACCCTGCGTGGTGAAAAGCACTTCCTAAATTTATGCATTCAGCGAGTGTAGTGCATTGAGTGGTGGGAGACTCAAGCGCATTAGTTATTTTTTTTGATGTTTCATTTAATTGTATTTCTTCTTTTTCATCCAAAAATTTTTTTGTTAAAGAAGAAATTTTTTTTGCATACCCTTCAGCTTTTTTTCTTGAACTTAAAAAAACTAGTACTTGCTTTTTTTCCCCTAAATTTTTTTCAATTAGCTTTTCAACATCCCCCTCTTCAATTGTTTTATCATTATATTCTGCAACTCCTTCAAAATGAACCCCTTCTTTTAGTTTTGTTGGCCTGTAACTTGATTCTACTAAATCGGCATTTATCCAATTAGCAAGTTCTTTTGCATTTGGAATTGTTGCACTCAGGCCCAAGATTTTTATTTTTGGGTTCAACATTCTTAATTGAGTAAGCGCTATTTCTAGCATTACTCCTCTATCCGAATCAAGTTCGTGCATTTCATCTATTATTATACACCCTACTGAATTCAACCACTCTGATTTATGTCGTAATAGCGAAGCTAATTTTTCGTAAGTAGTCATTATTAAATCAAAACTCTTTAAGTGAGAACTACTTGAATCAAGGTCTCCTGTAGATAAAGCAAATTTTATTTTTTCACTACTCCCTTGTTTTGAATATTTTTTTTTAAAATCTTTGTAGTGTTCACTTGCAAGGGCACGCAGGGGGCAAGTGTAAATAACTTTTTTTCCTTCATTTAGAATTGTTTCTATGGAAAATAATTCCGCAATAATTGTTTTCCCACTCGCAGTAGGGGCGGATACTACTAAACTTTTTTTGAATCCTTTTTCTTCACATTTTTTTTGCATTGGATTAAATGCCTCAAAACCATTTGCTTGAAGAACTATGCTTGAAGAATCAAAAACCATAATTCATTTTGTTGGAAGAAGAGTTAATTAAGGTTTGTTAAGTAAATTACCAATTAATTCATTGAAGCTATTTTCTTTCTTAATTCTTCTTCATCCTCTGGGTTAGTTACTCCCATCCATTCACTAGGAGTTTCTAATAACTTCAAAATTAATTTGTTTTCTTTTATTAAGTTTGATAATTCTATTGGCAAGTAGCACTCTTTCTTTCTATCCTCATGATTATTTTTTTTGAACTCGTTTAATTTTTCTTCAAGCAAATTAATTACATTAGGAGTTAGTGCAAATATATTCATACTACAAAGAGTTTCTTGAGTAAGGCCTAATTCATTTAATTTTTCTTTTTCTATTCCTATTGTTTCCACTAAATCAGTAACATTGTTTTCTTCATCAATAGAATAAATTGCTCTGTTAACCGCTCCTTTTTTCGGAATCACTGTGCCTAACTTAAATCCCAAAGTAGCACAATTTTCTTCTTTATTTAATTGGTTGAATAATATTTCAAATGATTTTTTTCCATAAATATCATCTCCATTACACACCACAAATTTTTCATTAATAATTTTTTTTGCAGATACTAGGGCATCACAAGTCCCCCAAGGTTTGTCTCTTTGTAGTGGGTTAAATTCTTGTTTTGCATAAAAAACTGGAATTCCTTTGTAACTTTTCCCAAATTTTTCTTTGAATAATTTTTCTGTTTTTTCTCCAACTATAAAAATTATTTTGTTAAAACCAGCACTAATTGCTTGATCTAGGGATACTTCAATTAGGGTTTCTCCATTTTTTCCAACTCTTGCGAATTGTTTTACTTTGCCCCCAAATCTTGAGGATAATCCTGCGACCATATAAACTATTGAAAAAACTTTTTCTTTATTCATAAATAAAAAATTGTTTTTTAGTTTTTAAGTTAATTGGTTTATTCTTAACAACACTTTTTCACCATAAAAAAAGTTTTGTTGGCAATAATTTATTGTTTTGAAGGATTTATTGCTTTTACTCCAAGTTTTTGAAAATCTTTTACATTTTCTGTGAAAACTAAATTAATATTATTTCTTTTCATCACAGAAACTAAACTAGCACCCCAAAAAAGATTACGATTACCTTTTGATAATTCAATTGCGTTTTTTGTGTCAAGCTGATCATCTTGTAAAACAATAAACCTTGCACAAAAAAGTTCAATAAACTCAAGTATTTGATTATTAGATGCAGATTTTTTTAAACAATTATTCGCAAATTCTCGTATGTTTTGAGTTGAAACAAAAATACTTAACGAATAAGAATTTGAAAGCCATTCAAGAGCTTTTTCATGTTTTAACTCATCAGCAGTATCAATAAGATAAACAAGAATATTTGAATCAACTAAAAATCTTTCGGTCATAAAGTTCACTTCTATTAAATTTTCCATCCCCTTTCCAAGTAGAACTTTTTGCAAGTTGAATTAATTTTTCATGTGCCACTTCTTGTTTTAATTGTGCATCAACTAAATCAATTCCTTTTTCAACTATTGCTGAAAGAGCCCCTTTTTTTCCTTTAAATTCTCTCATAGCTAATTCCCTTAATTTTTTATTATGCTTTTCACTGATTGATAATACTATTTGAACCAATCAAAATCACCTATTTAATAATAGACAACAATTTGTATATAATTATATGTATAATTATATCAAGCATCTTTCAAAGAAACAAAGTGATAAGCTTCTTGTAGTGCTAAAATTGCTTTTGGAAGATCTTCATTCCTTAGAGAATTTGTTTTTTTCCAATTTTCCCCAACTTTGTAATTTCTATCAATTGTTGTTGTGAAAAACTTATTTCCTTCTTTTGAAGAATTTTCCCAAACAGCTACTTCTATCCCACCTAATTTTACACTCTTTACTGGTTTCATTTTATCTCCTCCTAAAAATATTTATTTTAATTTACTTTCAAATTTTTTCTAACTTTACTAATTTTAAAAAAATAAAAAAAACATTTGGTGTTGGAAGTTAAAGTGAAAGGGGATTAAAGCAATTTTATTAACCAGCAGGGTGAGGAAGGTTAAATTAAATTGCTTTAATTCTTTTCAAATAACTAAAGTTTAATGTAAGAGAAATCAACCTCTCTCATTCCTTTTGCTTCAACAAATCTTACTAATCTTGATCCTACCATTTTATCACATCCCGTTTTTTAAGGAAAGCTCTACTAAGAGAATTTCTTCTCCTTTCAAGCTTACCAATCAAACTGAATAAGTAGCGGTTTTGGTTACTTTTAAACGCTTTGGAAGTGTTTTTCCGGCGTAAAATATTTTTCAAAAAAAATAGATTTTTTTAGTTGAATAATTCAAAATAATTCTCTAAAAAATAATTTGGATGAATTTAAATAAATTTGAATAAAGTAATTTTTAATACTTTGAATACGCAGTTCTTAGTATTTTGAATAAATAATTTTTTAATTATTTAAATAAATATTTTCAATATTATTTTCAATATTTTAAAAAAATAATTTTTAATATTTTTGAATAAATAATTTTTAATACTCAAAAAAAATAATTTTTAATAATTGAACAAGCAGCTTTCAATTTTGTTGAAAAAATATTTTTTTATTCTCTTGCCCATTTTTGCAGTGTTTTTAAAGCAGATTCTGTTTCTTCTAATTGTTTTATTTTTTCTTCAAGTTCTTTTATTTGTTTTTCAGCAGACCCCATTCTAAAATCTCGTTGATCATCAGCAAATTTTGCAACTTTCCTATCCTTTTTATAAACCATTGAAGTAGACACTGTTTCAGATAATTGTTTTCTATAATCAACATCATTCACAAACATTTTTACCATTGGTTTCCATTTTTTATCAGACACCAAGTGAGCAGGTAACTTTACTGCTTCAGCATCTTTCCTATAATCAGAATCAGTAATCGTTTTCGCTACGTGTTTCCAATAAAGAGGTTCAGTAAATTTTTTCATTTGATGAACCTTATGATACATTGACGCACTTAAATACTTTTTTTTCCACTCCCCTAATTTTTCAGAATAAACTTTTTTCTTTTCTCTGGATTCTTTTAACTTTGATTCAAGAACAGAATAATTAGGATAAATTAATTTCGGCCAAGCTCCTTTCTCTGTAGGAACTACTTTAACCACACCATGAACAGAGAAATATCTTTCTAAAGCTTTTCTCTTTTCATCATTTTTATCGATATTTGGAAAATCTTCTTTGAATTGTTTAATGTTTGAAATAACTTTGTGCATAACGAATCAATAAAAATAATAAAAATCTTTTAAGATTAAAAATGTATCTAAAATCAATCTTTTGAATAAAAAAATTTTTTAATCGTTCGTTTAAACTCTTAGTAATACTTAATTCTTTTTTCTATTTGTTAAGATAGTTGCTACCAATAACAGAACCATTATTACGAGAGGAAAATAATTATCAGGAATCTTTTCATCTCTAACTTTCCTTGGAGTAAATAAAACTGTTTTTGAACAAACC
>MWBC01000051.1 GCA_002068885.1 archaeon ADurb.Bin336 | reverse complement strand
GCAAAAGAACTACTAAAAAGAATGCAAAAATTTGAAGGAGTAGAAAGCTCTGAACTCGCAGAAGAAATAAAAACAGATTTAAGAACAGAAAAAATAGTTAACCTAAACGGATTACAAGCAGGCCCAGAAGTAGAAAAATCCCAAGAAATAATTGTGGTAGAAGGAAGAGCAGATGTTCTAAAACTACTAAGCTATGGAATAAACAACGCAGTAGCAATGAACGGAGGAAACATTGACGCACCCCTAATCACATTATGCAAAGAAAAAACAGTTACCGTACTAATAGATGGGGACAGGGGTGGAGAACTAAACGTAAAAAAACTAGCATCACTAACAAAAGTTGATTACGTTGCAAGAGCACCAGATGGAAAAGAAGTTGAAGAACTAGTTCAAAAAGAAATACTACAAGCACTAAAAAAAAGAGTACCTCTAAAAGACGCTTTCAGTGGAAAAGAAAACACAATAGAACAAAACTACTACCCACAAAGAAATGAATACAAACCAAATTACCAAAGAAGAGAATTCAATACACGCAACAACTACAGACCACAACCATTCAACCAACAAAGAAGAAATGATAGAGGACCAAGACCATTCAACTCACCACGAGACAATTATAGACCAAGCTTTGGAGGAAGAGACAACTACAAACCAAATTTCAAACCAAGAGAAGAAAATTTTAACACTCCAAAAGTAGAAATACCACAAGAAATACCAAAAGAAGTTGAAAAACTAAGAAAAGCATTTGAAAAACTAAAAGGAAAATCAAAAGCAACCCTCCTTGATGCAAAGAAAAAGAAAATCAAGGACGTGGATGTAAAAGACCTCCTAACAGAAGTTCAAAAAACAAAGAGAAAAGTTGACACTATAATGTTCGACGGAATAATAACAAACAGATTACTAGAAGCAGCAAGCACAAAAGGAATAACAACAATAATAGGAGTAAGAAAAGGAAACGTTACTCCAAACGAAAAAATAAAAACATACACAATGTAAAAAAGACAAATAATTTTTGTGGAAAAGGAAAAAAACCTTTTCCCAAAAACTAATTTTAAAAAAAATCAAGAAGACATTAAGAATATTTCTAAAAATATTTAGTTTCTATCCCCAATAGTCAATAGTTTCTATTACTAATAGAAACCTTTATAATTAGAAAAAATATCCACGAAAATTGTATCAAAGAAGAAAGGGATTATCCAATGCAAATAGCATAAGTTTTTCAAAAAATAAAGGCAAAATGTTGGAAAACACAATCTTCCAACACTTAAGAAGAAAATATGATAAAATATTTTACTTTAAAGAAAAAAATGAATGCGACTTTTTAATAAAAGAAAAAGAAAAAATAATTTACGCAATACAAGTATGTTATGAGTTAAATGAAGATAACCAAAAATGGATTAATACAAGCATTAAAAGAAACAAAACTAGACAAAGACACAATAATAACTTTAAATCAAGAAGATGAAATCAAAGAACAAGGAAAAATAATAGAAATAAAACCAGCGTGGAAATGGTTATTAGAATACTAACTAATTTTCACTTCTCACAAAAAACTATGCACAAAAAACAAATACTAACTTTTTTAAAAATAAAAAAATAATTAGAGAAGCTTTTTAGCTTCTCCTTTGTTTCTAAAACAAATCACTTCTTTTTCCTAAATGGCCTAGCAACCTGTTCAATTTCTTCAATTGGTATTACTACCTCTTCATTAAAGATTAAGAACAAAGCAAACAAGAACAATGCTGCCCAAAAGAAAAAACCAACTACTGGTTCAACCAAAGCAGTTACTATTTGCCTTGAAGTAATACTCCTCTGCATTGCAGGAATCTGTGCACCAGTTATTTGATACAAAGAATCTTTACAATCCATGAACCTCATTTGAGCTAGTAATTGATCAGTACCAACCAAACTAGACAACTCATTAATTCCTGAAAATTCTACACACTTATTAAAATCTCTAACCACCTGCCAAGAATCAAACATCACAGCAGAAGATTGAACAAGCATTAGGACAGTGATTATTCCTAAAAAAATTCCGAGAACTTGCGTCCATCGAAAATCCCTAGTCCCAAGCCTAAGCAAAATTGTCTTACGCACAAACATCACCCTTGACTAATAAGAGAAAAAAACTTCTATTTAAGCTTATGTAAAACCCAAATAAAGAGTTATAAAAAACTTTTTTAAAAAAAAATAATTGAAAAAAAGCAAAAAGTCAAGGTTTAAAAAAACACTGCGAAATATAATAATTATAAAACAATAAAATTGTTGAACAAAAAATGGGCTCGTAGCCTAGCGGTTATGGCACTACCCTTACAAGGTAGGGGTCGTCGGTTCGATTCCGACCGGGCCCATTAATTCTTACCTTTTTTTCTTTCAAACAAATATTAATAAAACTTGAAATTGTTTAATTATTATGAAAAAATTATTTGCCTTAATAGTATTCTTGTTATTATTAACCCCTATTTATGCTCAAGAAGAAATAAAATCAATTTACCCCACTACCATAAGTGAATTAGGAGCAAGAGTAACTATTTATGGAAAAGGAGTTGTTAATGGATTAAAAGAAGGAGAAACAGCAGAATTTCAAGTAATAACATTTAATAAAACTCCTTTTCAAAGCGTAAAAATAGTTAAAGATGAACTAAATCTAGGAGGAACTGTTTTTCATCCAAGAATAGTAGAAGACCAATTTAATAACAAATACGCTAGATATACCCTAACAAAAAATGGGGAATTCTATTACGAAATAATTACTGATATTAATAGAATAGCGAACATCCCTGAATTAATTGATTTTGAAATAAAAGAACCAAAAAGTGATGTTAAACAATATACTGAACCAAGTGAAAAGATAGAAAGCAACTCAATTGAAATAATTAATTTAGTTAAAAATAAATTAGTTACAAACAATTTCATAAACAATCTTCACGAAACTATTTTTTGGGTAAATGATTATGTTGAATATGCTAAGGGGGACGAATTCAACAAATATTACCTTCAACAAAAAACAGCTGTTGAAACACTTTTAACACGAAAAGGAGTGTGTGATGAATTCTCAAACCTTGCAGCAGCAATGCTACGCACAAAAAACATTCCGACAAAAATGGCCATAGGAATAACTTATGATGGAAAAGCATGGGGAAATCATGCTTGGTTAGAAGTTTATAATGACAAACAAAACACTTGGATACCCTCCGACCCAACTTTTAGGGAAGCTGGATTTGTAGACGCAACCCACCTAAAAATGGGTTCATTTAGCGACATCTCCCTCTCAATAGCAAAAGCAACTTACCCAAAAACAGCAAATGTTACCTTTGACACCCAATCAAAACTACCAAAAGTAGAAATAAAACAAATCAATTACTTTGATTTAATTACCATAAACTCAAAAGAAACAGAACTAAAAGAAAACACTTGGAACGAGATAACAGTTGAAATGACTAATAATACAAACAGAATAATAACTGCCCCAATAAGTATATTAGAAAATTATAATGAACTAATTTTCCAGAAAAAAAAGCAAACAGAAACACTACAACCCTACGAAACAAAAGAAGTTATTTTTTATATTTACCCAAAAATTAATTTAGAACAAAACCAATACGCTAAAGAAACAATAACCTTCAATAGTTTATCTTCCCCAAAAAAACAATCAATAACAATAGTCAAAAACCCTAACACAAAAACAAATGGAGAACTAATAATAGAAGACATAACTCCAATAACCCACGGAGAAAAATTATTAATCCAAATAAAAGCAACTAATTACTACAACACCCCAAAAACAATTGATTACAACATCACTTCTAATTCACTAAATATAAAACAAACCGAAGAAATACCTCCATTCAATTCAAAAATAATTGAAACAGAATTAAATGACTACAAAAACCAATCATACCTAATTAACATCCAAACCCCCACAAGCACCTACACCCAAACAATTACCACAACCCAACAAACACTAATAATTGAAAAACCAATAGAAAAACAAACAGTAGTAGAACAAAAAATTGATACAAACAACACAAACCCACAAGAAAACATTTTAATACAAAATCCTCTAATCCTCTTAGTAGGAATACTGATAATAGTAGGGTTATTACTCCTAGGAATATTTTGGACAAACAAAAGATATATCTAAAAAAGCAGGTTTTTAAAGAATACTAAGAAAAATAATACTTACATTGCAAAGCAATAAGAAACAAAACAAATTAATAACAAGAAAAAAGCGATCGTTGTCTAGTGGTTATGATTCGTCCTTGCCAGAGTCAAAAAAAATTAAGACTCACAAAGAAGATGCTCTTTGCACACACAAAGAACAAAAAAAGACTGCAACTAGGATGAGGCCCGGGTCCGATTCCCGGCGGTCGCACTAACCTAATTAACCTTGATGAATTGAATTTAAGATAACTACTAACTATTTTAGAATTATCAAAAAATTATTAATCTTAAATAAATTACACTAAAGTTTACTATGCTTAATTTTATCCTAACACTAACCAAAAAGAAACACAATAAAAGAATAAGAACAACACAAGAATTTTGTAAAAATCATTTCTTCTTTTTCACTGCTTTCTTTTTTACAATCTTCTTTTTTGTTGAAACTTTTTTCTTAGCCAAAACCCTATTCGCTAATAATCGCTTTATTGAAGAAGATGATTCCCTAACTTCGCTTAATTGAGAATAAATTTCTGTAACAGCATAATGATAAGCAACTATACAAGGAGCTAATGCAAAAACAGAAGCAATTTTAAAACCAAAATCAAGCGCTAAAGAATCTATCAAAAAAAGCTTCAAGAATATTGCTGCAAAACTACCTAATGCAATGGTAGTGAAAGAAAACATTAAAAAAATTAAAACCACTGCCCAAATAATTGAAGAAAAAATCTTTGATGTATCTTCTTCAGTTAACTTCCAAGAATCAAAAATAGCTTCTCTTGGAGAAAAATTTTTGTTATTAAAAAAAATTGTTGAAGAAAAGAAAACTCTTCCAAAATTATAACACCATAGCAAAGCCAAACAAGAAGCACTAATGTAAAGCGCTAACAACCAAAGAGAATTAGGAAACATTGATGCTAATACAAAAAGCAAGGCATTTAATAAAATCAACAAAATTTGAAAAACCCTCCACTTAGAATTAATATTCCAAATCAAAATATAAAATAATTCTAAAAAAACTAATTGGAACAACTCAACTAATTTTAGTAAATTGATTGAATAAAAAGATTTATCAAAACTCTTCAAACACCCCTGAATCAAAGCTACAAAACCCAAAATAAAAGCTAAATAAAGAACAGCATACAAAACAAAAGAAAGTATTTTACTAACATCAGTAAAAGCTAAATTCTCAAGAAAAAAAGAAGGAACCATTATTAATGCGGGTAAAGAAATCCAAAAAAAAACTAAAAACCACTTAGCTTTCTCAATAGAAGCCCAAGAATAAGTTGAAGAAAGAATCCTCTTATAATCCATAACAAACAGAATGATTTACTTGAATAAAAACATTACTATTCAAAACAAAACCTCATCAATCAAAGGTTTAATACTAGAAAACACTTCATCCCTTGATTTATTAGCATCAATTAAATGAATATTTTCATTTGGAAAAAGAGACGGAACTTGGAGAAAATACTTTCTCAAATTAGTTACAAAATCAAGTTGCCTAAAATTATCTGTTTGCTTCCTCTTAAGCGAATCAACTGTATCAGAATTAATTCTTTCTAAAGCCACAACAGGTTCCACATCCAAAATAAAAGCAACACTAGGAGGAAGAAGAGGGGCATTCAACTCCACACACCTACCCAAATCCGACCCTTGAACTGTTTGATACGCTACACTCCCATACTTATACCTATCAGCAATAACAACAAAATTCTTGTCCAACGCAGGTTGAATAATATTCTCAATATGCCACTTTCTATCCTCAACAAAAGCCTGAAGAATATCCTCCGCCAAATCAAAAGGATCCTTTTGCAACTTAAACAACTCCCTCACCCTCTTCCCAAAAGGCCCATTAGTTGGTTCATCAGTAATCAAAATATTGTCATACTTCTTACTCAACCCATAAACATAATCAAAAGTCCTCCTAATCATAGTACCCTTACCAGAACCCGGCCCGCCATCAAA
>MWBC01000050.1 GCA_002068885.1 archaeon ADurb.Bin336 | reverse complement strand
ATGAATCACCCTTAATATCCCTCGCAACTGTAGTCATGTTTATTTGACGTTCAAGAAAATTATTTTTCTCATGATAAGAATTAAAAGTTAAAACAAAAACAGTGAAAAAAATTACTAACCCCGTTACAATAGGAATTAACGAAGGTAAATCATCCCCAATAGGGCCAATAAATCCTTTTCTTGATAACAAAAAAATCACTCTAAACAATTATTGAATGATTTTTGTGATTAATAAAACTATTGGAAAAAATAATTCTTTTCTTTAAACAATTTTTAATTAAAAACACCAAACAAAACACTATTTATAGGACAATATGCCCAATATTATGTTCAACAGTACAATTAATAGTAGACCTAATAATACGCCTAATCTTTAATAAAAAAAAATAAAAAAAACTAATTCTAAAAAAATTATTAACAATTAAAAAAAAACTAAAAACTAACTTAAAGTTAAATTCGCACTTGCTATCGCAGGGAACATTGTAACACAATCCTTCCAAGTAAAATTCTTTGTTTTTGAACTACTATCAATAGTAGGAAGAAGTATGTTAAAACAAGAATCAATTAGAGTATCACTAGTTTTATCAGATTTTTGGCTTAATTTATAACAACCAACTCTAAAAACATTCATTAAACAATTATTAGGCTCCTTCTCACTAGCACAAGGAATAATATACACATACTTTCTTCCATTAACAACCTCTTTTAATACAACAAAACCATTAGGAGCAGCAGCAGTTCCTTGAGCAGAAGCTGCACGAGGATAAAGCGAAATAGAGGACACACCATAAGTTGATTCATTCAAAGGAGTTAAATCAGCCAAAAAAGAAGGATCAATCAAAATAAACTCTGCCTCTGAAGTAAAAGACCTAGCAGAAACAACATTAACTTTTGAAGGATCTTTTTTCGGCTTGTGTTCAACCAAACGAAGAATTAAATTATTCACAGGAGGATTCAAAGAATCACCATCTACTACCTTTTGAGTAATGAACTCTAAATCATAAAAAAAAGGAGCACTTCCTACTCCATGAACTAACTTATCAGGAATAGAAGTTTGTTTAAACGAACACAACAAATCAGAATTAGTTTGGTCAGAAATAATTTTTAAATTAGAAACAAGCAAAGCATCAGCATTTTTTTGTAAACCAATTGTTGTAACAAAATTCAAAAACAAAAAAGCTACTACTCCAATACCTACTGCAAAAAAAAGCATTTGCATTTTACTCATTATAAACCCAAGCACAATAAAACACCCTCAAAAAATAATTAAAATCAACTAAATTCATCCCAACTCCTAACAAACTAAACTGCTTTATACCAAACACAAATCCTTGGAAAATGATCACCTACTGAAGAAATATTTCTAATAACATAACTACCTGGTAAAAACTCTCCCTCTATAGTAGGATCAATAGTGGAAAAACCTTGCCCTTGAAGAACCATATCTGTACAAGTCGGCTCCTCTTGAAAACTAGTAAAAGCAGGTAAATTCAAACACTTACGCTTAGTTGAAATCCCAGGCATTTTAGAAGAAAAAACCATTATAAAACAACTATTTGCTGCAAACCCACAAACAGAAGAACAAACCGAACGAGTTTCTTCATTATAAATTTTTAAAGTTGATTTTTTTGAAGAAAAACAAGTCCCTTCAGGTCTAAAAACCAAAGGAGTAGAACTCATTCTTGCAACACTATCCTCAAGAGCTAACTTAAACTCGGTCATCTCCCTATCAACACTATTCAAACAAACCTGTGTATTTACTGTATCCAAAACCATATACCCAACAACCATCACAAAACTCATTATAATCACAGCAACCATTAACTCAAAAGGAGCAGAAGCTTGACCCCCCTCATTAAAAAAAATATTTTTTTTCACCTAAACACGCACCCTAAAAAAAATTAATTAATAAAACAAACACTCATTAAATTAACTAAACACACTAAATAACTAACTTCAATTCAAATTAATTCCCACTATTTGCTTTAGCAATTGTTTTTTGACTAGAACTAAAAATTGGTTTAACTATTACTACTAACAACAAAGCAACTATGGCAAAAACCAAAATCATGTAAACAGAACCAAAATCCCCTCCACCACTCTCTTCAAAAAATACTGAATCTTTATTATTAAAAATCATTAAAAATCACTAAAAGAATAAGGGGGAAAAGAAGTATTTAATACTTCTTTTCTAAAAAAATTAGTTTCTCTTCAAAGGAATTACAGCACAACAAACTAAACCCTTCTCACACACAGAAATACCATCACTTGACTCACCACCAGCAAAAGCAGTGTCTATTGGATTATCATCTGTCCATCTCGAAACAGCTCTACTTAATTGATCCCCTGTTGGTTTACATATTACTACAGCTGAAAGAGTTAACTTTTGTTGAACCCCCGTATACTTAAAATAAGTACCATCACTAGATTCTACATCAGGAAGATCATCATTAGTAAAAAATATAAAAGATCCTTCATCAAGATCAGTACGCATAGCCAAATCAGAATTATCTATAGAAGCATTTTTTCTTAAAACAAAATTTGGCAACCTCTCTTCTCCACTAGGATTAGCTGATTTAACTGCATTAGACAAAGCATCAAGCGCATTAGTATCTTGATCAGTTAATATTCCTCCAATTACTTGCATCAAAACCATTAAAATGGCAAATGCCACCACACCAGCAATCATGAGTTCAAAAACACTGAAAGCCTGTCCCTTCTGATTAATCATCAAAAAATCACCCTTGAATAAAGTAAAACATTCTACTATTTAAATACAACGGCTAAGCACAAATTAAAAGAACTAAATTAACCCAACTCTTTTACAAAAAAATTAGTTTCCCTCCAAAGGAATTATAGCACAACAAACCAAACCATCATCACACAAATCTACATCAATATCTACTTCCGGAAACTCATTAGATACCTTTTTTAGAACCATTTCTAATTCCCCTGCTGATGATTTACATACTACCCTAGCTGACAAAATTACTTCTTTTTGAGACCCTTTATACTCAAAACAAATACCTCCCCTAGATTCTACATCAGGAAGAACATTATTAGTAAAAAATATAAAAGATCCTTCATCAAGATCAGTACGCATAGCTAAATCAACATTATCAACAACAACCCCTTTTTTTAAAACAAAATTTTGTACTCTCACCTCGCCATCAGGATTAACTAATTTAACTGCATTAGACAAAGCATCAATAGCCATTGATTTTTGACCAGTACTTGGCCCAACTCCCCCAATCATTTGCATTACCATAATTACCAAAATAATAGAAACTATAATAACAGCAATAGTAAATTTAAAAATTGGAAAATCTTTTTTCTTTTGATTATCACTTTCCATTTGAGCATCACTTTTATCTTAATCAACATTTTCCTTAACAATATTTTGATTAACCATCAAAAAATCACTTTTTAAAAATACAAAATTTTTAATACCTTTAAATTAACCTATTCAAAATACTCATTGCTTTCTAGAGGAGAACCAAACGAAACCGTGCATTGAGTACAACAAGAACTATAAGAATCAGGTTCAATATAAGGTTTACAACCAAAATTATTAACACACATAACATAAACAATTACTTTCAAATTTTGATTAAAAACAACTTTTTTTCCATCCAAACTAGCATTAATAGAACCTCCCCTCGCCCTTAATTCAAAACAATTCTCACTCAAATTAACCTCATTTTCTAAATCCATAACATCAACCGTAAACCCATTTGTAAAAGTCAATTCCCCTGATTTTAGAACAACCCCATTAGGAGTATTAACCGCATTTCTTACTAAAGAAAAAAAATCTGCTTTAGATTGAATAACTACTTGGCCCTGAAAATAATTCAAAGCAGATATAATAATCAATAAAATCGCTAGCCCAATAACCGAATCAATCATCAAACGAAAAACTGCCTCAGCTTGAGCCCTTTCTTCCTTGGGAAGAAAGCCCTCGGGGAAAAAAGGCTTAGCTTGAGCCCTTTCTTCCTTGGGAAGAAAGCCCTCGGGGAAAAAAGGCTTAGCTTGAGCCCTTTCTTCCTTGGGAAGAAAGCCCTCGGGGAAAAAAGGCTTAGCTTGAGCCCTTTCTTCCTTGGGAAGAAAAACATTAGAAAAAAAAGAACTTATAACAGAAGCCTTATTTTTCTTCGACAAAGAATGTTTTTTGTTTTTTAATTTAGTCAATTTAATCAAGCTCCACCAAACATTATAGTGCTAATCGCTAAGTTAGCTGCTATTGTAGTAATTAAATAAACTGCTATTGCTATTGGAAGCCCCTTAGCTAAGTTTAATTTATACACTAAATCATTATCTTCCTTGATTTTTGAAGTGAAATAAGTTAGGATTACTACTATTAGTGCAACATAAATCCCTACTATAATCATATACTCTAATGGAGTTGCAAAAGAACGAAAGGTTTCAAAATTAACTTTGAATAAGGATTGCATATTAAAAGAACCTCCTCCTAAATTAGATGCTGTAGAACCAATCGTATCCATATCCACTTCAGGGGAAGTTACTACTGATGCGAGAGTCATTATAACTACTTTTTGAAGAGCAGTGGTTATTCCAAGAACCATTGGAGCAATAAACAAAGCCATTGTAGACATAGTAGTAGTAACATCCGAAACCATTTCTTGCAAAGATTTGTTCACCTTATCCATATTCTCCATTTGAAGCGAAAGGGACATTAAAGTTCTTGAAGCAACTTCCACACCCAAATCAACAGAATCAACGAGTAAACGCATTGAAGTGCTTAATAACTTTGAAGGAATTCCCTTCATTGCTCCATACACTGGATCAAAAACAGCATTCTCTAAAGGCAACCCCATTAACTCAATATTCTCAACCGTTTTTGCAAAAATTCTCCTACTAACAAGCAAATTTGGTAAAAAGTCACGAGCTTGTTTTAAAGCATTCTCAACAGGTTTATTCTCACCCATCCTAGAAGCAATCATATACATTGATTCCTTAAACTCATCCTCCATTTGAATTATTTGCTCTTGGGCCTTTCTCTTGTAAATATTTCTATAATACAATCCAACTGAAAAAGCAAGGACAATTGTAAAAATTACTCCTGACCAAAAAATGTATTTAGTAGTATCATTTTGTGCACTTGAAGTAAATTCTAATTTTTCTTTAAATACTCTCTGCTCTGCAATCTTAGGATCAACCCCTTGATTAACTAATAAATTGTAATAATCCCCCTCTTTAATTCCTCCACCAAAAAACTCGTGATTTATTTGAATAGCATACAAATCAAGCCCCACTTTTTCATAATAATTCTTCCCACTACTCACCCCCCTAATTACCTTTTCAGCATAAACCTCATCTAATTGCTTATCAGCAGGGATTATTTGAAAAGGAACTTCACTATTCAAAAATAAACTCTTAGGAGGAAGCCCCTCTACTGAAAGGAAAAAAGAAAGAACAAAACCAACTACTAATATTCCTATACAAATCAATCTAACATCAACCACTGAATTATTTATCCTAGCTCCCCACTTTGGTGGAAGCCCAGCAAAATTATCACTAATAAAAGGAGGTTCATAAGTAGCAGGTCTTTTCTTAATAACTCCTTTAGCAAAATTGAAAGCGAACATGGGAATTAAAACACAATAAATCATTACTAAAACAGGGGTGGTAGCAAAAGGAGTTGATGAAAAAGCAGAACCAATTGGAAGAATTATTACCAAAAGCAAAGGCAACAATACACCAATATAAAATAACATTACTGATGGTTGATTAAGCGAACGAGCATAATCCCCCATCTTATCTTTAACACTCTCAAGAACCTCACTCATTGTTTTATCAAGCAATTGATAACGCTTTGCCTCACTAGGCTCCATCACACTAGCCCTAATCTTCATTAAAGATTCTTTTAACTCACTTGAATACTTACTCCACCTCAAAGCCATTAAATCAAGACCCTCACTAATAGAAGAATAAATCCCTATTTGAAAATCCCAAATCAAACGATTAAACTCATCAGCCACCTTACCCTTGCCATGCTTAGCACTAAACTCAATTGCTTTTTCTAAATTAGGAACCAACTTCATTGACATTATCAAATACCCAACCATTTCAGGAACATAACTAAGAGCCCTATTTTTTTCATCCTCTGCTGCATTAATAGGATACGAATAAATAATGTAAGCAAAAAAACTAATTCCTCCAAACAATGCTAAAGCCAACCCAAAAAACAACATATAAGCAGTATCATCA
>MWBC01000049.1 GCA_002068885.1 archaeon ADurb.Bin336 | reverse complement strand
CCCACCCCCGCAGGAATATCTTTGTACAATACTTCCGCAAATTCTTTCTTTTTTTTATCCAACTCTTTTGCACTAATTGGGAGAATGAGTGAATGAATTCCGCAATTAATATCAAATCCTGTGGACGCAAAAGTAATTACTCCTTCTTTTAAATCTGAAGCAGTAGCAGAACCAATTGGAGCCCCATACCCTGGGTGTATATCAGCTAATGCAATTACGCCTCTTAATCCAGGAAGAGAAGATAAATTTTTCAATTGATTTAAAGAATTATTTTGATTCTTCGTTAAATCAGTTTTTAGAGTGTTAATTATTTTTTGGTTAGCAAAAATTTTTGGAGAAATATTCATCTCTCCTTCTTTTTCTAGTGAATAAACATTCTCTTGTATTTTTTTTATTTTCATATTTTAACCACACAATTATTTTTGAAACCAACACACATAATGTAATTCACCATTGTTTTAATTTTTTATTTCAATTAATGGTATTTATTTTACATTAAACATCAACTATGCATTGTGCAACAAAAGTTTTGTTTTCTTGTTTTACTTTTAATTGGGAATATGTTGCTGCTTTTACATCAACTAAAAACTCGTGCTTCTTTAAATCAATTTTTTCTCCGAAGCAAGTTGCTTTAAGATTGAATTCTTTTAAATCATCTTCATTCATATTCTCTTCAATATTAACTCTAAATTTTGAGTAAATCATTTTTTTCTTGTCTTTTAAAAATAGTAACTCATTTAGAAAATTAATTAATAAAGTAGATTCATCAGTAGATTTTATTTTAATTACGTGGCTTTTTTTTGGTTCAATGGAATTAATATCAACCATAACACTAATCATTGCTTTTGCACATTCTTCAAAAGCAGATTCTATAGTATTCCCTTTTCCCCTAACCCCCACATCTGCTTTATGTTCAAATGTTTCAAACACTTTTCTCACCTTTCTTTTTTGAATTATGGGATTCAACTATTTTTTCAAAAATAAAATACGCGTTCACTAAAACAAATGTTCCTTGAAGAATAAAAAATAAATAAATTTCATTTAATAATGAATAAAAACACAACAAACTAGCACCTAATAATTGTAGTGCATAAAATCTAATTACTTGTGTTCTTGTTCTTCTTTTGACGTTGATTATTAGAGAAATGAGTAAAATAATTAATCCAATTACTCCAATTAAATCTACTAAAAAATTCATTTTCATCAACTATCAAAAATAATTTTTAGTTCTTAGTACATTTTTTTATTTTTTTTATTCTCCCATTCTAAAAACAATGCTTTTGCTTTTTCTCTATCAACTTGTATTACTTTCAAATGTTTTGTTTTTGGAAAAAATTTTATTTCATCATAAATTACTTTATCACTAAAACCAATCTTATCAGCATCCGCCCTAGTACAACCATAATACAATTTTTTTATTCTCGCCCACTCTATTGCAGCAAGACACATTGGACATGGCTCACAAGTTGAATAAATTTCACAATCACTTAAATCAAATCTTTTTAATTTTTTAGTTGCTTTTCTTATCGCATTAATTTCAGCGTGTGCAGTTGGATCATTGGTTTTTAGAACAGTGTTATGAGCAACTGCAATTATTTTTGTTTCAACTCCTTTTGTTTTGCTTTGTGTTTTTTTTACAATAACTGCTCCAAAAGGCCCTCCTTCATTTGCCCGCATTCCTTTAAATCCTTCATTAATTGCTTTTTGCATATAATCCATGCTAAAACAAAGGGAAATGGTGTTTTTATACTTTTGTTAAAGAGTAAAAAATTCAATAACCTGACTTGCTGTCAAAATTTTAATTCCTTTACATTCTTTCATTTTTAATAAATGTTTATCGCTCAAAATCACAAAATCCGTGTTTGCTTCAAGTGCTACTTCAAGCACCTTATTATCATCTTTATCCTCACAAGCAAATACTTTTATTGGAGGATAAACTAATTCAAAAATTAATCCAAATAAATCCGCTTTTTTCCCAGCATCTTGAATAGATTCTCCAAAATCTCTTATTATTGAATTTTTATATTCTTCAATTAATTCTGGTGAATAATAAAATATTATTTTTTTGGTTAAAACAAAATCAATTATTCTATTTAGATTCCCAAACCAATAACTTGCAGAAACTTAAATATATGATTTTTCACAAAATTAATTTAATAAAAAAATTAGTTTTTATTAATTTTAAAAAATCGCAAATCCTTAAATTTTTGACAAAAGTTTTTTACTTGAAAAGAAAAAATCTTTTCAAATAAAATTCAAAATTAACTATCATTATGTTTATCCTTTTAATTCAATTTCTAGTTGAACGTTTTCTGGTATTTCTACCCTCATTACTCTTTTTAGCGTTCGTTCATCTGCTTGGATATCAATCAATCTTTTGTGTATCCTCATTTGCCATTGTTCGTAGGATTCTGTTCCTCCCCCACATGGCCCTTTTCTTGTTGGAATTCTAAGTTTTTTAGTAGGTAGTGGAATTTTTCCAGAGTGTTTTGCTCCAGTCTTTTCCGCAACATCTACTATTTTGTTGCATATATCCTCCAACGTTTCAAAACTAGTACTACTCAATTTTATTCTTGCTGTTTGCATCAAAACACCCTCTTCTCCATAAACATAATTTTTCAAGGAATTTCTTCCTTGAAAACTAAAGGACGGAAACCAAAAAAAACTTTGGTCCCCGCGTTTTAATTATTGTTTGGGTTTTAAACCCTCGCCACATTTATTTATGCTTTTTCTATATCTAGCACTACTCCTGCAGCTACTGTTTGACCCATATCTCTGATTGCAAATCTACCCATTTGTGGGAATTCAGAGAATTTTTCTATACAAACTGGTTTTGTTGGTTTGATCTTTACAATTGCAGCATCCCCAGTTTTTAAGAACTTTGGATTTTCTTCCACAACTGCCCCAGATCTTGGGTCTATCTTCTTTTGTATTTCAATTAAAGACATTGACATTTGCACTGTGTGTACGTGGAACACTGGAGTGTACCCAACTGGTATTGCTGTTGGGTGGTTCAACACAACTATTTGTGCAGTGAATGATTTTGCTACTGTTGGTGGATTTGTTACGCTTCCAACAACATCTCCTCTAACCATATCATCTGAACTCAATCCTCTAATTGAGAACCCAATATTGTTTCCTGGCTTTGCTTGTGATAATTGTGTGTGGTGTTCTTCCATTGTTTTTATTTCTCCTTGTTTTCCTGAAGGCATTACAATTATTTTATCACCAGGTTTAGCTGTTCCTGTTTCTACTCTTCCAACAGGGATTGCTCCAACACCTTTAATGTTATAAACATCTTGTAATGGTATTCTTAGTGGTTTGTCTATTGGTGAAGGTGGTGCTTGTAAATCATCTAAAGTTTCTAACAATGTCTTTCCTGTGTACCACTTTAAGTTATCAGTTTTTTTAACAACGTTATCTCCTCTCCATGAAGAAATTGGCACAATCTTTAAGTTTTCTGCTTTGTACCCTGTTGTTGTTAATAATTTAGTAACTTCTGCACTAACTTCTTTGAATTTTGCTTCATCATAGTTAATTGCATCCATTTTGTTCAAAGCAACAACCATTTGTTTTATCCCCATTACTTGTGCAAGGAATGCGTGTTCTTTTGTTTGTGGTTGTACTCCACTTTCTGCTGATACTACTAAAACAGCTACATCAGCTTGTGAAGTTCCTGTAATCATGTTTTTTACAAAGTCCCTGTGTCCAGGAGCATCAATTATTGTGAACCTGTGGTTCTTAGCTTCAAGTTTCTTGTAAGAAACATCAATTGTTACTCCTCTTTCTCTTTCTTCTTTCAAATTATCCATTACATACGCAAATACGAAAGTTCCTTTTCCTTTTGACTTTGCTTCTTCTTCAAGTTTTCTGTATTCTTGTTCGGTCAAAGCTCCTCCGTCATAAAGTAATCTTCCAACACTAGTTGATTTTCCTGCATCAACGTGCCCAATGAAAACAACGTTGATTAATTCTTTTTCAGCCATTTTCAATTCCTCCAATGAATCTTATATCGCATTAATATAAATCAGCGTTACTCCGCGATTTTAAGCCATTCACCAGGCAACGCATTAATTAATTCTCCCTTAGAAACCTTTTAAAACCATTGCGTTGAATCGAGGTTTAAGATAAAAAAAATAAAGATTAGAAAAATAACAAATTAGTTTTTTCTATTAACTAAAATTACTTTATTAAATAGTTCAATGTATTTTCTAAAATCTCTTTGGTTAATACTGGATTATAATTGAAGTAAATTACAACACCACTACTCACAGAAGGTTTTTTCTCAATAATAGCAGGAAATGTTTGATTTTTATTTTCTGCCTTTATGTATGCAATTGTTTTTGCACCAGCATCAGCTGTTACTGAAAAAGTTGTTAATTTGATAGGATCACTTCCAACAATAGGAACAACTTCTATCCCCTGCATTATTAAATGAGTAGAATCTTGATTCCAAATTCTTCCAGAAACACTAATTTCATTCCCTTCTTTACAAGTTGGTACTCCCCCTATATTCAATCCACAATAAGCTGGAGATATTCCGCCTAAA
This sequence comes from archaeon ADurb.Bin336, assembly GCA_002068885.1. Classification (GTDB taxonomy): domain Archaea; phylum Iainarchaeota; class Iainarchaeia; order Iainarchaeales; family JAAZKV01; genus JAAZKV01. The sequence goes on along the minus strand of MWBC01000049.1, from coordinate 1,683 downwards.
GTTGCTTGCCAACCAATAGAATCAATATAATCTTCGGATTCGTTATTAGAATATATTGCTGAATTCATTACTACAATTAACTTACCCCCATTTTGAACATATTTTTGAATTGATTCGCCCAAAGCCATTGAAATACTTTTTTCACTAGATGAACTTTGATCAAGAATAATCAATTCATAAAATCGCAAATCATCATAAGTTGCATTAAAAAATGAATTTGCAGAACTAACATCATAAGAATATTTTTCACTCACAATAATTTTTTCTTCACTTGAAGGTTGTCCAAGAAATAATACTTGATTAAAATTTTTTATTTTCGTGTACACCATTTCTTCAATTAATGAATCTTCATAGTATGCCCTTAACTTAAGATTATTTCCATCAACAACATAAATATTTTGTTGATGCTTCATTATTTGAAACTCATCATTAGATTGTAAATAAAGAATATCATCATTAGTAAAATATGTTCCAGCCATAGTCGCCGAGTCCCCTGAACTAATTTGTTTTATTTTCCAATTTCCATCGGCATCAAATCGTAATAAATAATCAATTCCTGAACTAGAAGCTAACCAAGTACCCACCAAAGAAGAATCATAATTTTTTGTTTCTGATTGTAAAGAAGTACACCCAAAAAACAAGAATAAAGAAAGAATTAATAAAAAAATCAAACTCAATCTTTTCATGATTGAAAAGAATACAATAGAAGTATATAAATCTACCCAAATCAATCAAAACACAAAAACCAAAAAAAAGATTTTTTTTAGTAAAAGGATTTTCTCCTTTTACTAATTAACTAACTTTTATTCTAAAAAGAATTGCCAGAACCTTTTAAAAAAAGGTTCGCGAAAAAAAGGCAATTTTTTACTCTAAAAAAAAATTGCTAGAACCTTTTAAAAAAAGGTCATCGCAAACTAAAAAGTTTGCGAAGCTTTGCAAAAGCAAAGCTTTTGCCCAGTCGCGAAAAAAAAGGCAATTTTTTATTCTAAAAAGAATTGCCATGATTTAACTTCTTCAGGCATTCCTTTTCTTTTCCTAATTTCTTTCACAGTATTTGCTTGTAGTTCTCTAGGTAAGAGTTCGTACCCGTAGTATTCACCAGTCCAAACAGCTTTTCCTTGAGTAGCTCCTCTCATTGCACTTGAGAATCCAATTAATTCTTTCACAGGTGCTTTTCCTATTATAATTGAAGAGTCTCCTTCTTGTCGCATTTCAGTTATTTGTACTCTTCTTCCCCCAAGTTCTCTTGAAGCTGAACCCATTTGGTCTTCTGGAACTGTTACTGTTAGTAATTGTTTTGGTTCAAACAAACTTGTTCCTGCTTGGAGCATACAAGCATATATTCCTCTTGTTATGCATGGAAGTATTTGTGCTGGGCCTCTGTGGATTGAATCTTCGTGAAGAAATGCATCATCTAGTTCAACCATTACTCCTTGACATTTTTCTTTTGCTAGTGGCCCTTCATTCATAGCATCTCTAAATGCATCTATTACAAGTTCTCTTATTTCGTGTAGTGCTTGTATTCCTCTTGTTCTGTCAATTAAAACGTTTGTTCCTTCAATTGCCCAAACTTTTTTAGAATCATCATTACTAAAACCATATTCTTGTAGTTTTGCAATTGATTCAGCGTTCTTGAATTTTATTTTTGTGTCAAACGCTTTTTCTGTTAGTTTTTCGTAAATA
>MWBC01000048.1 GCA_002068885.1 archaeon ADurb.Bin336 | reverse complement strand
AAAAATCTTAATGATTCTCTTAAATCAAAATCATTACAATTAAAACTAACTTTACTAACTCTTTGGGTATGTTTAAGCCCATATTTATCCTCGAAAACAATTACCAAATCTTTAATTAGTTCATTATTTTCACAAACTTCCGGAGAAGAGAGAATAAAATTGTGATTTGTTCCTGAAAGCAGGTTTTGATCAACATTCAAATCAACATCCCCAATTTTAATGTTCTTTATAATAACTCTTGAAGAACGATTATTTCTTACTCTTAACAAAAAAGATTCTGTAGAAGAATTAAAAGAAGCTTCAACAACGGCCAACTCTAATTCCTTTAATTCTTGTTCAGTTGCTTTAGTTTTCAAATCAATTGGATTTAGTGCAACAAAAGTCACTGAAACCGAAATCAAGGCAATGAACAACACCACTCCTAGTATTATTAAATACTCAATCGCACCTTGTCCAAGAAAATTTTTTTTAGAATCCAAAACAATCAACAAAAATAAACAATTTTAAGCTTATAATTATTAACTTTGAAAAAATATAACAAAAAAAATAAAAACTTGAAATACTCTCTCCACAAAAATATCAATTTTATGAAATACTAAACAAATCACTCCTTTCTATTTTTCTCTTTCCTCCACAAAAATATCAATTTTATGAAATACTAAGCAATAATTTAGATTAATTTAGGATACTGCACGTTAGAATATACTTAATAAAAAAATTGATTTTGTTTAATCTTTGCCATCAGTTCGCCCATCATTCATCAAATTGAATTGCTGTTTAAAGCAATCTCAGAATTTTGGCTTCATCACAAGCAAATAAGAAATAAGCAAAAAACTTTTTAAGCAAATAGCAAAACTTAAAAAACCCCTTTAAATCAACGATTTGAACCACTTAATTTATAAACTCTTAATATTTAAATGAATTATTGCTTTTTTAGGAAAAAGCAGTGGTTTAAGGAGGAATTATTATGGCAGAAGTATTAGTAGTAGCATCAAAAGTTAAGGAAGCAATTAAGGATCAGGATTGCAACACAGCGAGTGACGTTGTTGATGCTTTGAGTGCAAAAGTTGCTAAAATGATTAAAGAAGCAGCTGCTAGAGCAAAAGAAAACGGAAGAAAAACTGTTAGAGCATGCGATTTCTAAATAAATTATAAATTTGTTTTAGCGTGTTTTGAAAAGAGCTATTTTTGCTCTTTTTGAAACAATCCTTATTTTTTTGGAGAAAATGAATTTTTTTAGAAAGGATTATATTCAATTAAATGCAACATTTAGTTAATGAGAGTAAATTTTTCAAGAAAAGATATTTCTAGAACTAATGCTAGAGCAAAAGTAAATGGGGGACGTGCTTATAAAGAACAATTAAAAAAAATTAATGCTCGTTGGGAGATTAAAAAAACCCACCACACCCAATCAACAACTCCTATTGATCCAAAATTATTGAACAAAATTGGGTTAGAAAAAAAAGATAAAGTATTGTATTTTGCTGGGTGTTATGGGGATTGGGCAAAAGCAATATCTCACCAAACTGAATTAGTTTATACCGATGCAACAAAATCTGTTCTAGAATACGCCAAAACTAGGAACAAGGGAAAAATAAAAAGATTTAAATTAATTACAGCTGAATTAGTTCCTCAACGACCAATGATTTATGATTGGAGTGTATCCTATGAACCAATTCCATTACTTAGAACAAATACTCTAAAATTTAGTTTAACTCGTTCGCTATTAAACAAAAAAGGAGCAAAATTAATTTATAGTTTTTTATACGAAGCAGAGAAGAAAGAAACATTAAGCCAAATAGAAAGAATTGCAAGAATTTATTCTGCAGAAGTTGAGTTAAAAAAAACATTTGTTGAGACAAATTCAAAGCGTTGGCAAAAAACCCCTGTTCCAATTAGCACAATAACACTAAAAACCAACCCTCGTGCAAGAAAAAAAGCTTTTATTGATTTGAGAATACTAAACGCAATTGATAAAGAAAGTTCAATGACAATAGCACAAATAGCAAAAAAATTCAAAATAAGTAAACTTGAAGTAATTAATAGTATTAAAAGAATAGAAGCACTCACTGAAGAAACTCAAAAAGGAATACCACTAACACTAATTAAATTAATTGACCAAGTTAAAAAAATTGTGAGATAATCAATTAAAATTCAAAAAATTGAATAACTAAAATTAAAAAAATTAATTAACTAAAATTAAAAAAAATAATCAATCAAAATTCAAGAAATTGATTAACTAAAATTAAAAAAATTAATTAATTAAAATTCAATAATTGAATAATTAAAATTCAAAAAAATAATTAATTAAAATTCAAAATAATTTCCTATCCATTAAATAATAATTAACTTCATCCTCTCTATCCACAACCGCACTAATTGCTTTAATGTGAATATTTCCTGCTAAACGAGTAATTCTACTAATTTGAGTCATTGAAAGTTTTTCATGTTCATCAAAAACATTCACCCCAAATTCAGAATGAGCATCACCCATTTTCTTTCCCCTAGGATAAACCCTAAAATCAAAACCAAATTTTAAACCAGTTTTAACACAATACCCTTTTTCTCTCAAATCAGAGTAAACCACACACTTAGGATAAAACTTTTTATCAAAACTCTCCCCCACCTCAACTAATTTCGTTGAAGAAAGAGATTTTTTTTTGTTAAACACCTTTATTTTTTTTGTCTCCACCAAAAAAACTGCTTCAAACAAATCCAAAATTAATTTCCTGCCCTTACTCTCCCCAAAACCCTTCTCCACAAGAGTTCCTTTTAGAGTAGAATCCTCTACAACAACTTTATTAGCAACTAAAAAAACTTCACTAACCATCTTAACAACAACTCCCTTTCATTATTTAAAATAATTTCTTTTTCACATTTTCAGGAACAGGCAACTCAACCAACACCACTCTAATCCTCTTACTCTTCAACTCACTAACCACTTCTTCAAAGAATTGAGTATCTTGCTTCACTAACAAAACATAATCAATTTTTTGAAGCAAAGCAATTGAAATTATTTTTGGAATAGTTACCCCCCACTCCGTCATTTCAAACAATTTCTTTTTCTTAAAAACCAACGCTTTTTTTAAATCATCAGCAACCATCCTAAAATGCCCCACTTCTCCAATAACAGAACCCACTTTAGGCAAAAATTGTTTATCAACAATTTGCAATACAATAACTTCCTTGACACTCTTATCAATTGAATTAATAAAAAGAGAATCATTCTCCCTACCCGAAAGCAAGGGAATTAAAATCTTCATAAACAACACAACCTAAAAATAATTTCCTATAAATCAATAGACACCAATTTAGTTAAAAAGCAATCTAATTAAACAAAAATTAAAACCTTTAAAAAAAAATTAAAAACTCTCTAATTAAAAATAATAAAAAAACAAAATGTTTTCTTAAAAGAAATCATTAAATATGAAAAACCCCTTGTTTTTTGATTATGAAACCACTTGAATATGATATAGGAGAAGTAATTAAACTATTTGAAGCAAATAAAGTTTTTGATTTAAGAGGACTTAGTTCAAGAGTAATTAGGGAAGCTGCTTTGAATAATGATTACGCTAAAGCAGAACTTGGAGTAATTGCTTACGCTTTACACAAAATAGAATCAAAACAACACTTTGTTAATAGCCCACAGTGGGGAAGATTAAAACAAAGTGTACTAACCGATCTAAAAAACGCACAAATAGCAATCAAACAAAACAACACAAAAGCTTTTTTAGAATCACTAAAAAAAGTTATCCAACACATCACTAAAATAGATTCACAACTAGGAAATTATGCAATTGGGATTTATGAAAAAGGAAAAGTAAAACAAGCTTCACTAGCATACTCTTATGGATTAAGTATTGCACAAGCTGCCCAACTAACAGGAGCAAACAAAAAAGAACTCCAAGAATATATTGGAGCAACCACCATGCATGATGAAGAATTAGAAATTAAAAATATGGGCCAAAGGGTTAATGAATTAAAAAAAATACTACAAGTAGAATGAGGGAAAATATGGGTATAAAAGCTGTTATTGATACAGGGACAATGATTACAATGTCAGGAACATGCTTGATGAACGTGTTCAAGAGTTTTGTTAAAGCAAACAAAATAGAGTTAATGATTTCAAGTACAATTGCCCAAGAAAGTGTTTGGAACCCAATCAACAACAAGAAATTTGCACTAAACGCAGCAAGAATAAAATATGCTATTGATCAACAAATAGTAAAATCAATTCCAAAAAATTCTCAAATAAATTTTGAAATGGAAAAAATTTTGAGAATAGCAAACAATATTTTCTTTACACAAAATGGGCCAATTTCAATTATCCAATCAGGAGAAGCAGAGGCATTGGCTCTCGCAAAAATATACTCTGCAAAAGCAATGTTTATTGATGAAAGAACAACTCGTTCTCTAATAGAGAATCCTCAGAGATTAAAACAAGTTCTTGAAAGAAGACAAGATGAACCGGTTAGAATAAACCAAGACAATTTGAATGCGATAAGGAATATATTCCTTGATTTGAAAATGTTTAGAAGTGTTGATATTATTGCACTTGCTTATGAACAAGATTTGTTTAATAGTGAACTTGCTCATGGAAAACTAGAACTTGAAGCAGCACTCTACTCTGCAAAATTTAATGGGTGTGCAGTGAGTGAGAGAGAAATTAGTGAGTATGTTAGAAATGTTAAAGATAGAAAGTGATTGAATAGTGAATATAACACTTGTAAATGAAAAAGATGTTGAATGGTTAAATAAAGTAATTAAGACAGAATTTCCTTACACTAAATTTGATACAAAAAAAATTTCTGAAAAAATTAATTCCCTTGATTTTTGTATTTTGGTTGCAAGACAAGAAAATATACAAATAGGTTTTTGTGAAACAGAATTATTTCCACAAAACCAAGAAGCGCGACTTAATGCAATATTTGTGGAAGATGCTTGGAGAGGAAGAGGAATAGGAAAAACTTTGATAGAACGAGCCATAAATAAGTGCAAACACAAGAGAATCCAAAAAATATTTCTTTTAGTGAAAGAAGAAAATATTGCAGCAAGGAACTTGTACAAAAAAACAAAATTTGTTTTCAAGAAAATACACCACAAAAAAATAGATTCTTCTACTATTGAAGAATGGGAACAAAAAATCTAAAAAAATAAAATTCATTACGACAAAAAACGAAACCTACTAATTGTTTTATAAATAAAAAATTTAAGCAATTTTAAATATGAAACAAGTTTCTTCAACTGAACTAATTAATTTTCTAAAAACCAAAGGATATTATCTTCACCACACTAAAGGAAGTCATTTTGTTTTAATAAACCCAAACACATCAAGAATTGTAGTGCCTTATAGAAAGGAATTACCAATAGGCACTATCCTAGCAATATTGCGAGAAGCTAAAATTTCTAAAAAAGAATATCTGTTATTCTTCATAAGAAAGTGATAAAAAGAGAAAGGAGGATTAATATGAATAGTATGGATTATGAAGTTTTATTATACAAAGATGAAAAAGGAGTATTTATTGCAGAATGTGTGGATTTACCTGGATGTATTTCCGATGGTAAAACAAAACAAGAAGCAATTACTAACATACGAGAAGCTATTCTAGCTTATTTAGAGAGTATAAAAAAAGAAACAAACGAATTACACTCAAAAGCAGAAATTATAAAAATAACAATTTAACTAATAATCTTTAGCAATATAAACTACTTTATTTGCTTTCTTGCCACACACAATACACTTACCCTCGCCAATTAGTTTTTCTTCAACATCAATTCTAGTACCCCTAATTTTTCCACCAGTTTCTTTCTCAATAACCTCTGCACAAGCTTCCCCATCTCTTTTAGTTGAACAAAAATTTGCACGAGCAATACCCTTACCAACTACACTCTTCACTTCTTCAATACTCTTAACATCCTTAATCAAACCCTCAAATTTTTTTAGTGCATTCTTCTTCAAATTCTCACTAAGTTCTGCCCCCTGTTTTTTAATTTCTTCAACCAAATCTTTTTCAAAAACAGGGAATTTTTTATCAACATCCCTTCTGTACAACAAAACTTTTTCTTCTGCTAAATCCCTTGGCCCAATTTCAATCCTAATTGGAACTCCTTTCATCTCCCAGTAATAATACTTTTCCCCAGGACGCTTATCAGTTAAATCAACTTCCACCCTATAACCCTCTTCTTCTAACTTTGAAGAAATTTCTTTTACTTTATCCAAAACCCTTGGCTCTTTTTCACTCATTACAGGAACAATTACTATTTGTTTAGGAGCAATTTCAAAAGGAAACTTTAACCCCTTATTATCCCCGTGAGTTAATATAATTGA
>MWBC01000047.1 GCA_002068885.1 archaeon ADurb.Bin336 | reverse complement strand
GAGTGTGTGAGTGGAAAGAATTTGTGCGGGGAATGCAAAGCAAAATATGGAGTTCCTTATGCAACAAAATTTTATGAAAACTTTAACGAAAAGTTTATTAACGCAAAAAAACAATTAAGTTTGGGAAAGATAAAATTTGTAGAGTGATTCAAAAATGGTTAGAACAAGAAAACCAAATAAAACCCCTCAGAAATTTTGGACCAATCCAAAAACTGATACTGTTAAAGCTAGTAACCAAGCATTCCAAAAAGAACAAACAAACATACTAAAAATAGTTGATTCTATAATGCCCCAAGGAGTAAAACCAGTTAATGATAGATACTCTGGGGTAGATTACAGAGCATCTGAATTAACTATTGATAGAAAATTTGGTTTTTGGAAAGATGGTTCGGGCACAATAAAAATAAGAATAAAAAACGGAGAACTAATTAATACTTCAGATTGCACCATGATTATGCATAAAGACAGAATTGAACTATTCCCCACTCAAATAATAAGAGATTATGTAAAAAAACATCCTGAAAAAGTGATGTTTGATTCAACAAACCTACCTCCAAGAGTAAAAAAAGGACAAGTTCTTTTTGAAGAAGCGAGAATAGTTCTGAGTGATTTGTACAAAGCAGGAAAAGTAACTCCTACCACAATAGCAATTCCTTTAGAAAAAATAGCCCAAGGAAAAGTGAAGTTTAAAATGGGGGAAGCAGGAAAAATGCAAACACTAATGAAAAGAGCTATTGAAAGAACACAAGTGCTTAATATACTAAAAAACAAGGGAAAGAAAACTCCAAGCCAAAAATTTTTTGTGGAAATGGCAATGAAAAAACAAAAAGGTAAGACACTAAAAAGCGGAGCAAAAAAAGTGCAAGGAAAAGTTAAGCTCGGCGGAGTTAATAGAAAAGGCAATAATAGTAAATTTAATCTTAGTCGCGCTAAACAATCCACTATTCTAAAAAGAAAATAAAAAAGAAAATATTATAAACCTCAAAAATCTTAAAGAACTTGAGGGGAAATAAATAAGTAGAGTAAATTTCTCTTGCCTTTTGCCAATTAAAGTTAACATTAATGTAAAAATACCACGCAAAAAATCTTATTTATTTAAATTCAAACAAATAAATTCCAATTGTTTAAAACAAAATGAAATTAGAAAAGAATTCACAAAAACCATTCCGAAAGAAATGACTCCATTTGAAGACAATGAATATGGAATAGATTATTATTACAAAGGAATTTCAATAGATCAAAAATTTTGTTTTGGAGATTTAGGAAAAAATACTATAAAAATAAGAATCAGAAAAAAAGAGCTTCTAAACAAATCAGATTGGACAATGATGATTAATGAAAATAAAGAAATAATATTCTTTGATACGGAAAAACTAAAAGAATTTGTTAAAAATAATTGGACAATAATTCAAAAAAATTTTGTTGCAAAAAAATTTAATTACTCAGAACACTTTGTTAAAATAAAAGAATTTTGCAAAATAGAAAAAACTGAATTAATTAAAACAAAAATGAATAAAGAAGAAATTGAACACACCCTAAAAAAATTGGTTAATATTAAAGACACTTACTTTATTGAACAAAGTATTAATCAAAACAAAACCATTCTAAATCATTCAAGAAAAATTTGCTTTGAACCATTTTTAGTGAATTTTGCAAAACAAAACAACTACTCTTAGAAGAACAAAAGAATAATAATAGGGCATAACAAAAAATTAGTATGAAAGAAACTTCTCGCATAAAATTAGTTCCTGTTAATGAAAGTGATGCAGAATTTATTTTTGAAATGATGCAAGACAAGGATTATCAAAAATATTATTTAGAGAGATTAATACCAAAAAATTTAAATGAAACAAAAAACGGCATTAAAAAAAGTGTTAAAGAAATGAAAAATAAATTCTCATACTATTTTATAATAAAAAAAGGAAAAACAAGAATAGGTATTGTGGAAGTTTATAAAATAATGCAAAAAGATAAACGCTGTTCAATTGGATATGGAATAAAAAAAGAATATTGGGGAAAAGGATACGGAACCCTCGCTTGTAAATTAGGAGTGAATTTTATTAAAACAAAACTCAAACTTCATTCAATAGAAGCAGTAACAGAACCAAATAATATAGCAAGTTGCAAAGTACTTGAAAAAAATGGATTTGAAAAAATTGGAATTATAAAAGATTATTACTTAAATAAAGGAAAATATGTAAACAGAACATTATACTGGAAAATAATATAACAAAAACATTCCCCCTTTGCTTTCTTTTTACTGACAAGACAGAAATACACTAATTTAAATACACTAAAACACATTATTTCAACATGATGAAAAAAAATAATTCTGTAATGACAGATATGCTGGGACTAGGGGAAATGGAGAAGAAAGTGTATTATGTGGTTTTAGATAAATGGCCAACTACTTCAGTTGAAATTGCAAAAGAACTTGGGGAAAAAACTTCTAACAGAGTTGATCAAAAAAGAGCAAGTGCTAAATACTCTTATTATTTAAAAAAACTCGTTGAAAAAAAACTAATTGTGCTAAAAAAATCTGGAAACACTTTAATTGTTTGGCCACTATTAGTAGAAAAGTATAGAACAATCCATGATATTTTAAAACAACAAGAACCTGAACACTTAATGGCAATTGTAGAAAGTGCATTAAAGGAGGGACGTTATGCTAAATAATTTTTTTGATAAATTTATTTTCACAAGCACTTTAAAATACACTCAAAATAATTTTTACTTAATTGACATCCCTTTTTTTATTGCACCGACCGAAACATTAACAAGTTTGTGCGAAGTGCAAGATATTGAATTTCACAAAAAAATATATGAATCAGTTAAGAAAAACACTTCCGAAAATTTAATGAAAGAATTTGGAGCAAAAATTGGAAATGATAAGAAAAAACAAATAGATTTTCTTAACAATTTTTTTATAGCATCAGGGTGGGGAAAAATACAAATAATTGATTTACAATTAGAAGGAAAAAAAGCTATTATAGTTTTGGATAACTCTCCATTCGCTTCAAAATTAAGAGGAAAAACACAACTCCCCGCAGATGTTTTCTTGCGAGGAACACTAGCAGGAATCTTCTCAAAAATATTTGAGGATAATATTGATTGTGTAGAAAGTGAGTGCGTTGCACTAAATAATGAAAGATGCAAATTTATTATAAAACCAAAAATAGAATTTGATTTTACACATAAAATTGTGATGGATCAATTAAGCCAAGAATAGAAATCAAAGTAATTAAACTTTGATTTCAGTTTTACCCATCATGTACTTCACTAATGCTTGAGGAATTTTAATTGTCCCTTGGGGTGTTTGGTGATTTTCAATAATTGCTCTAAGCATTCTTGGAATCGCAACTTCAGTAGCATTTAATGTGTGAACGAATTCCTTTTCTGTACCAGATTTTCTGTACTTAATATTAAGTCTGGTTGCTTGATAGGTGGTACAATTTGAGAGAGAATGTGTCTCAAAATATTTTCCTTCTCTTGGAGACCAACACTCAATATCATACTTCTTTGCAGCAACAGTACCAATATCCCCCGTGCAAATTAATACTACCCTATAAGGAATTTCAAAGGCCTTACAAAGTTCTTCAGCATTTTCAACTAACTTCTCATGCCACGCATTACTCTCTTCGGGTTTACAAATAACTATTTGCTCAACTTTATCAAATTGATGCAACCTAAATAAACCCCTCTCATCAAGCCCATGTTTTCCAATCTCTCTTCTAAAATTTGTGGAATACCCTGCCTGAACAATAGGAAGATCTTTTTCTTCAAGAGTTTCATCCATCAACATTGAAGTTAAGGGGTGTTCAGCTGTTGCAATCAAATAATGATCCTCCCCATCTATTTTGTACATTACACTCTCAAAATCATTCAAATCAGTTACCCCTTCATATGCTCTTCTATTCATCATCGCAGGAGGAATAACTAAACTAAAGCCCCTCTTTGCTAACAATTCAATTGAATAAGCAACAATCGCCATGTTAAGCAAAGCAAGATCTCCTTTTAGTGCATAAAATCCTTCTCCAGCAATTTTTACAGCTCTTTCAAAATCAGCAACATTTAACTTTGTTGCTAATTGGCCGTGATGAATCAAATTAGGGTTTTTTACTGCTTCCCCCCAAGTTCTTAACACAACATTATCATCCCCATCTTTTCCATAAGGAACATCATCTTGGAGGATGTTAGGAATATTCATTAAAAGAGCTTTATTGGAAACCTCAAGTTCTTTGAGCTTGGTTTCGGAAGCTTTAATTAAATCAGGTAGGGTTTTAGCCTCAGTCATTAAAGCGTCAACACTTTCTCCTTTCATTTTTGCTTGTTTAATATTCTCTGTAATAACATTTCTCTTTGCACGCAAATCATCTGTTTTTTGTTTTAATTCTCTCCACTCCTTGTCTGACGATACCCAAGAATCAAGTTTAGCAATAATGCTAGGATCTCTTCTCTTCTCTAGATTCTTTTTTACAAATTCAAGATTCTCTCTAATAATTTTTGGATCAATCAAACAAATCACCTTAAAATAAATCTATTACAAAGAATTAATAAATAACCCTTATTTTGAACAACAAAAAGGATATATAAACACAAAAACACAAAAATATGTTATGAAAAAACACATAATTGCTGATTTGCACACCCACTTAAATGAAAAAAAAATTAAACCAGAAAATTGGTGGAAAGCAGCGAAAGAAAAAAAACTTTCAGTAATTGCAATTACCGAACATTATAATTACAAACCAAAAGAAGCATATCAAAAATTAAAAAAAATACAACCCAAAGGAATAATGCTCATTGCAGGAATGGAAGCAAGAACAAGTGCAGGGGATCTGTTAATTTTTTGTGAAGATGAAAAAATATATGATGTTATTGAATTACAAGAAAAAGGAATTGATATAGAAAAAGCACTAACAATTATTAAAGAAAATAATTTTGTTGCAAGTTTCCCCCACCCCTATGGATACAAATATGATTCAGTGTGTGAAATAATTGGGGAAGAAAAAACAAAACAATTAATGAAAAAATTTGGAGTAGGAGTAGAGTATTATAATGGAATGTTGGGAAGTGCAAATGAATTATTATTTGGAAGAAAATTCACTAACAAAATATACACCGCACTAAATTTTGTGGAAAAAAACAAAGTAACCACCACCCTAAAAATAAACAAAACAACCAACTACCCTAGAAAAAAATTAGAAGCACTCGCAATAAGTACCCTTGATAAAGTTAGAAAAGGAATGATTTTAGGAGAAAAAGCTAATTTTAGAACAGTGGGGAGTGATGCACATTACCCAACCGCAATAGGAACCGCAATAATTGAATTAAAAAGAAAACCAAAAAACGAAAAAGATTTTTTAAAAATGATTAAAAACAAAGAAACCCTTTGGATGGGGCCAAACATTTACTCTTCTACCCCAATTGATGTGATAGGAAAAAGAGAAATGTTTGAAGGATTAACTTATTTAACAAAAAAAACTGTTCTAAAAAAACCCTCTCTACCAAAAAAAATCAACAAAAAATGGGTAAGCAAAAGAATAAAAACAATAAAAAGAATAACTAAAAAGGAAAACATATTAAAAATTGGACAAAAAATTAAGAAAACAAAATTGAGTAAAAAAGTTCATGAATTAAAAGATAAATTGGATTTGAGAAAATGAAATACGTTATAACAGAACACACAAATATTGATTCAATCCCACGCGATACCACAGAAATACACTTGGTTAGGCCAATAAAATGGGATAAATTAAACGCCCTACTAACTAGGTGTCCAATTAGAACAATTACTATTTCAAATTCTTGCTTAAAAAGACTCCCTCTAAAAACACAAAAAAAACTTAAAGATAAGGGAATAACTATTGCTCTTGAAAAAAGAAGAGGAAGGGCAATTGATTTACCAATGGATAAGATGTTACAAATAATTGAACTTAGAAAAGATTACCAAACAGTAAGGGAAATAGAGAAAATAACAGGAATTCCAAAATCAACAGTGCATTATTTGTTAAAGTACGCTGATAGAGGAAAAATAAAAAAAGGACAAAACGTTGTTTATTTAAAATAAAAAATAATTTTACTTAAATCTCTTTTTTAAAATATTATTTGAAACCCTCAACACTTCTTCAGGTGAACTTTTTCCCTTCCACTGCGCCGCACCAGAGTGCCCCCCAACTTCCCCACCCAACTTATCCTTAACCAACAAAAGCAAATCACTCACCAAATTAAAATTATTTTTCTCCTTAAAAACAGAATCCGCTCTCGCACTCAAAGTGCACACCCCACTCCTATCACACCCCGCAACAAGAGCAATATGAGCCCCAAAATTAAGCAACCTTGTAGCAACAAAAGATTGGTAAAAAGAAACCTTGCTAGTAATCAAAACAAAATCCTTTATTTGAGTTATATTAGAACGTTGAGC
>MWBC01000046.1 GCA_002068885.1 archaeon ADurb.Bin336 | reverse complement strand
AAAACATTACTCCCTTTTGGAATTCCACCATTTAATAATTCATCAAGTCCTGGTATTCCAGTTTTTGTTCTCTCCAAATAAATCACCTTTCAGTTCCAATAATTAATAAAAAAAGTTGTATTTAATGGTTTCTAAGTGCAAAAGAAAAGTTAATATCCTTTTATTCTCTATTTAATTTATGAAGGATAAATTAAAATTTAAGGAAAAAGAAGTTAAAGAAAAAGATTTCTCTAAAAAAGATTTTGTTGAGAATGAATTAGGTCTTGAAGAGGTTTTTGTTGGAGAAGCACAAGAACTTCTTGAGCAGGAAATTCTTGAGAGAGATTATTCTAAAATGGATTTGGTTGATTTAATTGATCAACCTGCTTGGAAAACTATTTTATTGAATTTAGTTGAGACAGAAAAAATGGATCCTTGGAATATTAATGTTGTTGTTCTTTGTGAAAAATATTTAAATAAAATTAATGAACTTGAAGGGAATAATTTAAGGGTTCCTGCTAATGCAATTCTTGCTTGTGCAATTTTGGTTAAAACAAAATCAAAATATTTGAAGTTAAGTTCTCTTGATGAAGAAGAGGAAAAAATCGAGTTGACTCAAGAACAAAAGGATTCTATGCTTGCTTCTATTCCTGATTTAATGAGTGAGAGAATGTCGCGAGAGGGTAGAATTACTCTTGATGAACTTGTAATGAGTATTGAGGATATTATTCAAAGAACTAGTCCTAAAAAATCTTCTTCAAGGAGTGTTCCTAAAATTGAAATTAATTTTGATTCAATTTCTATTGAAGAAAAACTTGATGATGTTTTTGAGTTGATTAAACAAAAAGTTGATTCAGAGGGCATTGTTCTTTTTAGAGATTTAGTTGATTCAAATGAAGTGGATGGAATAGTTGATGTTTTTCTACCAATATTATTTTTGATGAATAGTGGAAAAGTAATTGCTTACCAAAATGAGTTTTTTGGCGAAATATTTGTTCAATTAATAAAAGAAACTCCTATTGAAAATAATTCTACTGAAATTTCTCTTAACAAAGAATCTATTGCTAATTAATTTTCACTAATTCTAATTCAATTTTGTGTAAAATCTTTTTCTTAGTAATAATTAAATACCTCTATTCTCTTATTCTTGTATGGTTATTAAATCAAAAAAAGCAGGTAAATCTAAAGCTAAATCTAAACCTAAAAGAAGTGTTAAATCAACTACTTCAACAGCAGTTAAATCAAATCGCTCTACTATCCCTGCAAAAAGTGTTTCTAATGAGAGTTTTTTTCAAAGAATGAAGGAGATAATTAAGAGTGAAATGCCTAAACCTGAAAAAGTGCGTGTTAAGACTTTTATAGTTGAAAAACCAGTTATTATTCGTGACAATGTTCAAAGAATTGATTCTGATTCTAAAGAAGTTTTTGATTCAAGAAGAAGTAGATATGGTAGGGGTTCTATTGCTACTGGTCTAGGGTTAGTGAAAGAAAAAAAGAAACCTATTGAAAAAGAAGTTGAGGATGAGAATGAATTTGCTGATGAAGCACCTGTTGAAGATGATTTTGGTGCGGATGAAGATTATTCTAATGAAGAAGATTTTTCAGATTCTCAAAGTGAAGATGATTTTCAAGAAGGTGTTGAGGGTGAATCAGACCAATTAGAAGAAGAGTACCCTGTTGAAGAGTTGCCCAAAAAACGTATTAGGAGTAGGGGGATGTTTAACAATATTTGGTGGAAAAAAGCATTGTTTTGGTCTATTCTAGTTTGGTTATTTATTTTAGCTATTGAGATGGCTATGCACGTAATGAAGCTAGTAACGATTGATCTTACTCGTCAATGGTGGGTTTTACTTGGAATAATAATTCTCATTGGAATGGTTTATTTTAGATTCATTGACGGAAAATTTGTTTTCTAAAAATTCTTAATCAACAAATTTGAATTTCTGTTCTCTAAAACTTGTTATTAAAAAAAGTTTGAGTTATTTTTTTGCATTTTTTTTTAAAAAAGAGTTTAATTGATTTGTGTAAACAAATCAACTAAATTATTTTAATTACTTTACAATACCTTTTGTTTTTAGTGAGTTTTCCATTTTTGGCCTATCAAAACCAATTATTATATCTCCTTTAATATCAATTACAGGAACACCCATTTGGCCACTTTTTTTAATCATTTCTCTAGCTCTTTCTTGGTCAGTTCCTACATTTACTTCTTCAAACTCTACTTTTTTTTCTTTAAGCCATTGTTTTGCCATTACACAGTAAGGACAAGTGTTTGTTGAATATACTATTACATCAGCCATTTATATGCACCTCAACACATGAAAACTTATTCATATGTTTTTTAAAGCTTTTGTCTAGGAGGGTTTTGTTATTTGTTCTTTTTTCCACTCATTACAAAAAAAGCATTTTTTTTATTTAAAAGCCAATTGATTTCGTCAATTATTGGGGTTTTGTAAGTTGGTTTTGATCCAATAAATTCTATGTTTTGTTCTTTGAACCATTCCAAAACTTCATTTATGCTGTGGTATGATTCGTGAACTTGCCCAAATTTATCCGCAATTCTTTCTTTTTGGATTTTTTTATCAAAAAACAATTTTCCTATTTTTATTCTTTTTTCAATATCATTTCCTGCAATAATTCTAACAACAATTCTTTTTATTCTGTGTCTTAATCTAGAATATTTGTTGTATAATCCTACAAATATAACTCCTTCTTTTGAAAGATTTTTGCATCCTATTTCAAATCCTTTTTTTGCGTTTGTGGTGTGATGTAATGAACCTAGTGCAATAACTACATCAAATTTTTTTTTGAATTCATTTTCTTTTATTTTTAAAATATTTTTTAAAATATATTTTGGTTTATTTGTTTTGCATTTTTTATTAGCAAGTAGTTTGGCTTTTTTTATTGATGTTTTTGAAAAATCTATTGCAGTTACTTTTCCTCCACAGAGTGCAAGTCCTACGGATAATTCTCCAGTTCCACAACCAAGTTCAAGAATTGTTTTTCCTTCCCAATAATCATTATTTTCATTAATGGTTTTTGCTGTCCATAATGCGAATGATTTTAGTTTCTCTTCACTGGAATCACTTCTTGAAGGGTAGGGGTATTTTTCATATAGTTCTTTTACAAGTTTCTCTTTTTCTTTATTATTCATAAGTATTAATTTTTTTGGTAATAATTAAAAGAACCTCTTTTTAGGTATATTTTATGGAAAGAATAATTGGGTTATTGGATTTGGATTATTTTTATGCCCAGTGTGAAATTATTAGAAATCATTCTTTGCGAGGAAAACCTGTTGTTATTGTAATGCCTTCAATAAGAGAAAATTCTGGTGTTATTGTTACGTGTAATTATGAAGCGCGTGCACTAAAAATAAAAGCAGGGATGTCTTTAGCCCTTGCAAAAAAATTAGCTAATTCTTCAACTATTTTTATTAACGCTGATAAAGAGTATTATGAAGAATTATCTGTGAAAGTTTTTGATATAGTGGATTATTTTTGTGAAAAAGTGGAACAGGTTTCAATTGATGAAGCTTATTTTGATTTAAGTAATCATGTGGGGTATGATAGGGCCCAAGAAGTTGCTCTTAAAATTAAACAGAGAATAAAATCAGAGCTTGGGTTAACTTGTTCTATTGGAGTTGGGCCTAATAAATTAATTGCAAAAATGGCTTCTTCAGTAAAGAAACCTGATGGGTTGTTTGTAGTTCCTTCTTTTGAGGTTGATTCTTTTTTATCTAAATGCAAAGTGAGTGATTTGATGGGGGTGGGGGAGAAAACAGAAATTGAGTTTAAGAAGCATGGGGTGGTGAATGTTTTTGATATTCGTAAATTTAGTGAAAGTGATTTAATTTCTTGGTTTGGGGGTGCTATTGGGCCAAGATTGTATAATTTTGCGTTTGGGGTTGATGAGAGGGTAATTGAATCAAATAGAGAAAAAAAGCAATTGAGTAGGGTAATGACAATTAAAGAAGATTCAAAGGATTTTGAGGTTGTTGTTGGTAATGTTGATTTTTTGGTGGATTTGTTGTATAAAAAGATTTTGTCTTTTAATAAAAAATTTAGGACAATTTCTTTGATTATTGTTACTGACAAAATGGAAACGATCACAAAATCTAGGACGAAATCTTCGGATATTTCTTCAGTTGATGAATTAAAAGAAATTTCAAGGGATTTGTTAAAATCTTTTTTAAGTGAGTCTAATGCGTATATAAGAAGAATAGGGGTAAGGGTTTCAAATTTTGAAGAAAATACTGGGTTTCAAAAAAAGTTATTTGATTATTAAAAATTTTTTTATTATGTATTTTATTTATTTAAATTAAATTTGTTTGTTTAGATATTTAATTGGTTAATAATTATTTAATAATTATTTTTATTTAAATTAGGTTTTATTTTTTTTGGATATTATTTAATTAAAATTTTTTATTTGTTTGAATTAAAATGTTATATTTTTAATTGATTAATAATAATTATTGTTTTATTTGGTAAATTTTTATTTTATAATTTTTTTTGGTTTTTATGGATAATAAAAAAAGAGCAAAGTTAATTTTTTCAAAGTTGGTACAAAATTATTCTTCAGTTCCAATGTTGTTTTTGGATTATAAAACTGATGCGCAAATGCTTTGTGCAATAATTCTTTCTGCACAAAGTACTGATGCTCAAGTAAATAAAGTGACAAAAAAATTGTTCAAAAAATATAAATCCGTTAATGACTTTTCAAATGCAAATTTGAAAACTTTTGAACAAGAAATAAGATCAACTGGTTTTTATAAGCAAAAAGCAAAAAGAGTGATTGAGTGTTTTAAGATTATTAAAAATGTTTATGGGGGTAAAATTCCTTTGAAAATGGATGAACTTATTAAGCTTCCAGGGGTGGGTAGAAAAACTGCAAATCTTGTTCTTGCAAATAAGGGGATTATTAAAGGAATTGCTGTTGATACTCATGTTGCAAGACTTGCTCAAAGAATGGGTTTTACAAAATTTAGTGAACAATTTAAAATTGAAAAAGATTTGTTAAATATTTTTGATAAAAATAAGTGGAGTAGAGTTAATGGTTTATTTATATCTCACGGGCGGAAAATTTGTGTTGCAAGAAACCCTAAGTGTGATATTTGTTTTTTAAATAAAAAAAATCTTTGCCCTAGAAAGGGTTTGAACTAAATTTTTTTAGTTAATACATGGGTATTATAAATATGCATAAATACAATTCTAATTGCTGATGTTTATGGTTGGTAAAGTAAATAAATCAAAGAAAATTTCAAGTAATAGTGGGAAAAATGTTGGTGGAAAAGTTTTTGTGAAAAAAACTGATTTGATTGGAGATATTGTATTTAAGTATCCTGAAGTAATTCCCGTGCTTGGCCAAGCTGGGCTTCATTGTATTGGGTGTCATGTTTCGGTTAGTGAGAGTTTGGAGGATGGGTGTTTAGTACATGGTTTGAATAAAAAAGAAATTGATCAATTAGTAATTGATGCTAATAAAAGAGTGAATGAATTTGAGAATGCTTCTAGAGTTTCTTTTTCTCCTGTTGCTGTTAAGGAATTGTTAAAAAAGGTTAAATCAGCAAATTCAAAATATGTTAGAATTGTTAATTCTTTTGGAGGAGATTTTGATTTTGAACCTTCTAATTCTATTGAAAAAGAGGATGTTATTATTAAGTTGGTTAATGATTCTAATTTTGTTGAATTATTAATTCCTTCTAGAATTGAGAGGATGTTAAGAAATGTTGAGGTTGATTATGATTCTAAGATTAAGGATTTTAGTGCTAAGAGAAAGAAAAATAATTAATTTGTTTTAATTTGAATTAATTTTTATTATATTTTATTTTAGGTTAATTTATTTTAGGTTAATTCTTATTATATTTTATTTATTTTAGATTACTTTGTATCATATTTATTTATTAGATTTGTTTTGAATATATTTTGCAGTAGTGTGTGCAGCTATTGCTCCTTCACTAATACAAGTAGCAATTTGGTTTAATTCTTTTTCAATACAATCCCCACACGCAAATAATCCTTTCTCACTAGTTCGCATAGATTTGTCAACAATTATTCTTCCTTGTTCTGTTTTATTAACTTCTATAAATTCAGTGTTTGGTTGTGTTCCTACAAAAATAAATGCCCCATTTAAATTAATTATTTCTTCTTCTCCAGAATTATTTTTAATTTTTATTCCTTCAAGCATTTCTTTTCCAAATAACTCCATAATTGTTACTCCTAATTTTATTTTTACTTTTTTTTCTAAAAGCATTTTTTGTTTTGTAGAATCAGCGCTAAGTTCTTTTTGAGGACTTAGTAATAAAACTTCTTTAGTTACGCTTGTTAAATAAATAGCTTCTTCAGCAGCTCTATTATCAGAACCTATTACGCACACGATTTTTCCTTGATACATTGGCCCGTCACAAGTAGCACAAAAATGTACTCCTTTGTTTAGGAATTGTTTTTCTCCTTTAACATTTAACCATTTGCTTTTAGTGCCCACTGCTATTATTACTGCACTTGCTTTAATTGTTTTTCCCGA
>MWBC01000045.1 GCA_002068885.1 archaeon ADurb.Bin336 | reverse complement strand
TTCAAGAATACTTGTGTGTAAAAATGGGTACTTAACTCAAGAATTCACTGTTAAAAATAAGGGTTCAAAGAGAGTGGAGTATGAAGTGAATATAGGATCCGAATGGATTAAATTATCAAACAACTCATTTGATTTAGATTCAAAAGAATCTGCTAATGTAAGGTTGTTTGGATTTGTTCCACAAGTATACGCAGATGAAGAAACAATTACAATCACTTCTGATTCATTCACTACCTCAAAAACAGTTCCTGTAATTACTTTGAGTAATGAGGAGTGTAATGCATTGGATTATAATATGAAACAAGTGATTGACGCTAATTGTTGTGAAGGAACAATAGTTCCATTAACAATACAAAACAATGGTTACTTCGCACAAATAGTGGGAATAAATCCAATAGTGCCAGAATGGGTTCTTGTAAGTGACTCAAATTTATTCATGCTTCCAAAAACCCAAGCTACGGTTTATGTAAACATATATCCTCCTGCAGTAATAAGAGGAGAATATGATGGATTAATAGAATTAGTAACTGATAAGAACATTCAAAGAGATGTGGAGTTCCTTGTGAATGTAATTGGGGACAATTGTGTTGTTCCTGAAGGATTTGATAAGGATACTAACTCTAAAATAACTTATTTGGATGATTTGAAGGTTACTGAAGTAAAGTTTGATTTTGTGATATCAAATGATTCAAATGAGGAGTTCACTATAAAGAATGTTGTAGTGGATGATTTGAATGCAATTGTTAAATTCAAATCGGATTTAACTTTGAAGCCAACTGAAAGCACAACAGCACAAATAGTTGCTTGGTTCGCAGGTTCTGCACCAACAGATAAGAATGTATCAATTACAATAGAAACTTCTAGTGGGTTAATAACAAAAACTCATGAGATTTCTTTTGATAATAGTAGTGAAGAACCACAACACGTATCAATAACTAGTTGGTTTACTGCTTATGCAGCACCAATAACTGGTTTAATCCTGTTCTTGATACTAGTTGGAATAATAGTTGTGCTATTTAGTTCAACAAAAAATAAAAAATCAAAAGGATTAAGAAAGTAAAATTAAATGAAAGGGTTTTTCTTTAAAACAATGGAAGTTGTTTGAAGGAAAATCTTTTTTCTATTTTTTTTATTATTTTATATTTTTTATTAGAAAATACTTTATTTTTCTTATTCTTTTATATTTTTTTATCAGAGAGTTGTTTTTTAAAATAATCCAATCCCTCTTTGTATTATGGTTCAGGATTTTGTTAGTGCTAATTCTATTGATGCAAAAGTAGTTTCTTTTCAAAAAGAGGTTTCTGTTGAAAAAGTACTCGCTTTGAACAATTTAAGCACTTCTTCTTTTGCAAAAGCAGTTCCTTTTGTTGATGATAAAATGAATATTTTTGTTTTAATAAAAATTGCTAGTGAAAAAGAAGATATTTCTTTCGCGGAAGATATTTTTGACAAAAATTTGAACCCAATTGATTCTAAAACAATTGAAAAAATTACTGGTTTTAAAAAAAATTTTTTCCCCCCAATTTCTGTCCTTGGCGCAAAAATGGAGTTCACTCCCTTGGCCAAAAAGCAAAAACAACTTGTTTTTTCTTTGAGTGAGAAAGAGTATTTGATTATTGGGGTGGATGGAATAAAAAAATCCCAAGAAATTAGTGACTCTTTTTTCTAAAAAAACAATTTAATGCTCACAAAAAAGCTTATATTGTGCGCTAAATTTTAATTATTTTAAATTTTTTAGCATTATCCAAACACACTTAGGGTTTCTTTTAGTGCTTTAATGAAAAATAGTATTTCTTCTTCTGTATTGTATAGGTAAAAGCTTGCTCTTGCAAGTCCTTCTTTGTTTATGCTTGAAACAATTGGTTCTGCACAATGCATTCCACTCCTAATGCAAATATTTTCTGCTTCGCTTAAAGCCATTGCTAGTTCGTGTGTTGCAATTAGTGGTGAATCAAACAAAATTATTCCTCCTTGTTTTTTGTGATCAAGTGGGCCGTATACTCTCACAGAATCAATTTTTTGAATTTCTTCTAAAGCAATTTTTGTTAAATTTTCTTCGTGTCGTTTAATATTATTCATTCCTATTTTTTTTAGGTATTCACACGCTTTTTTTATTCCATATGACCCTGCTATGTGTGGGGTTCCTGCTTCAAATTTGTTTGGGAGTGTGTTCCAACTTGAAGAGTGGTAATCCACAGAGTGAATCATGTCTCCACCAAACATAAATGGTTCAAATTCTTCGAGTAGTTTCTTTTTTCCAATTAGTGCTCCTGTTCCTGTTGGGGCAAGCATTTTGTGTCCAGAGAAAGCCAAAAAATCTATATTCATTTGAGAGAAGTTAATTTCTTCGTGTGGTACTAGTTGTGCTCCATCAACACACATTAGTGCTCCTTCATTGTGTGCTTTTTTTGTGATTTCTCTAATATTTGGGAGAGTTGCTATTGTATTACTTGCTGCAGTCATTGAAACTAATTTCGCTCCCCTTACTTTTGATTCAAAATCATTCATATCAAGTGTGTAATCTTCATTCAACCCCACGTACTCTAGTTTCACTCCAATTTTTTTTTCTAAGTATTGCCATGGAACAATATTTGAGTGGTGCTCCATTTTGGATACAATTATTTTGTCCCCTTTTTTGAAGTAATTGGAATTAAGTAAAGAGTACATTACTAAATTTAGTCCTTCAGTAGCGTTTCTAACAAAAACAGTTTCTTCTTTTTTTGCTCCAACAAAATTAGCCACTGTTTCGTGAGCATTCTCATGTTCCCTTGAAGCTTCTTCACTTAAAACGTGTAACCCTCTGTGCACATTCGCGGAAGCATTTTCATAATAATTCACTACCGCATCAATCACTTGCTGTGGTTTTAGGGTGGTTGCTGCATTATCAAGGTAAACAATTTTTTTTCCTCTAATTTCTCTTTTTAATAGTGGAAAATCTTCTCTTATTTTTTCTACATTCATCTATTTATTATTAAATTAAAAGGGGTTTTAAACCATTGGCTTCTCTTTTTTGTGAGGGATAAAATGTTATTTGATTTACACATGCATTCAAGGTTTAGTGTTGATGCACTAACTAAACCATCTACTATAATTAAGGTTTGCAAAAAACAAGGAATTGGTTTTTCTTTAACTGATCACAACAATATGGATGCTTATAAAGGGAGTAGGAATATTAAACAATTAGCAAAAAAAGAAAATGTTTTTCTAATTCCAGGGGAAGAGATAAAGGTTTTGAATAACAAAAAAGAGAAGAAGTGTGTTGGGGAAGTGATTGGATACTTTTTGAACGAACCAATTCATCCCTCTACTTTTGGAGAAATAGGTGATAGTATTAAATCCCAAGGAGCTCTCCTTTCTTGCCCTCATCCATTTGATTGGCTGAGAAAAAATTTCAAGGATTTTCCAAAAGAGTGGAAGAAATTTGATTGTATGGAGATTTATAATGCGAGAGCGTATTATAAAGAATTGAATAAAGAATCAGAAAGGTTTTTTTTGGGTAAGGAAGTGAAGGGAAGAATAGCAGCTCTTGGGGTGAGTGACGCGCACACTCCTGAAGAAATTGGGAATGGTTTAACAGAAATTGATGCAGTGAATGAGGAAGAATTTAAGAAAGAAATAAAAAAATGTAGAACAAAAGTTATTGCGAATAAAAAAGCAACTATTTGGAGTCATGTTCAAACCCAATTAGCTCGAAAGCATTATATTAAAGAAAGGTAAAATCCTTTCTTTACTCCAAATCAATTTGTATTTCCCTAACCATTTCTTTAATTTCTTCCAATATTTTTTCTGAGTGCGCTGTAATGAATTTTATTGTCCCTGCACACTCATGTCCCCCGCCCTCAATATTAGCAGTAGGTATTTTTTCTTGAAGATTAGAAATTATTTTTGATACTGGGAGAATTGGTTTAGTTGCTCTCACAATAATCATGTCAGAGAGTAACCCTAGTGTGATTACTGCTTGGTTTTCTTTTCCTTCAGATATTTTGTCATGAATTAACCCAATTACTTTCCCTGCAGGCGGGTACTTGAACCTCACAGTGTATTTTTCAAGATCAATGTAAGAGAATATTACATTGTTTATTTTTTGTGTTTTCACATAAGGCATTGTACTTTGTAATTGAATCTCAACTCCTTTAGTAGTTTCTTCAAATATTAGTGAAACAACTTCATCATTAGTAAAGAACTCATCATAAATTCCTTCCCCTGCATCAAATTTTAAGTTATATGAAGCAAAATCAATTGCCACCCCAATTTTTTGTAACTCTTCAACAGTTTTTCCACTATTCTTTATGTACTGCTCCACCTCAACTCCTTCACACCTATCACTAATCCCCGCAATTGCTGGAATTAATTTATTTTCAAAATTCTCGTTTACTAACCGTGCAATTTCGTATGAAAGCATTGCCGAACAAATCTTACTATCAAACCCAAAAATATATGGGTTTAAGTGGAGTAACAAAAATTGACACACAGAAGTTTTTCCTTCTTTTATCTCTCCAGGATTGTGGTGGTCAATTACAATTAACTCAAAACCCAACGCGTGCAACATTTTTAATGCAAAATAATCCTCGCTAGTTGAACCATTATCAATTATTACAATCAATGGCTTTTTTTGATTAAATTCATTCATCATTCTCTTCGCATGAGAGAGATCCTTTAACATATCAGTTGTTTCATAAAAAGGGGTTTTGCTTGGACTCCTATACAAATTGTATTGAGGATTCGTTCCAAACTCTATCATAAAATCATTCAACGCTTCCTCAACAGCAATTCCTGCTCCAATCCCATCAGCATCAGCGTGATGCCTAATCAAAATTGGTTGGCCCTCAATAACCGCTCTTCTCAACCTCTTAGCAATTGAATAAATCCTCTCCCTCATCGCCTCATACTTTTCTGAATTAATTGAAAAATTCTTTAACTTTGGTTCACTCTTCTCATTAATTATTTGTGAAAAATCTGTTTCAGATTTTTTTATCCTCTCAATCTCAATTTGTTTCTTTCCGGCCCTCTCATTAACAAACCCTTCTAAAAAAACCGTGTCATTAACTTCATAACCAGAATCCTTAATAACAGCATCAATTGTCCCAGTCCCATCACTCACCAAAAAAACTACTGGGCCTGGTTTTGCTTTTCTTAATATCTTAACATTTCCACTAAAAATTGTTCCAATAGTTGCTTCGCTTAAATTATTTACATACTTTTTTTGCATAATTAATCACTTTTTCCTTCAAATTATTTAGAAAATAGATTCAAACCAATCTCAAAAGACTTGGCACTATTCTTTACATTTGACACAAAACTTATTTTTGAGAAGATTATTTAAATATTCGTTTTGAGGGAGTTTTTGAAAATTGTTTTTTTTTGTTATTTGTATTCATTAAAATTATTTATTATTTGTTCAAAGGATGTTGGGTTATATTTGTTAAAACTTTTTTCATCAACAAAGATAAAATCATATTTTATTTTATTTTGTAATTTATTTATATCTTGACACCATTCTTTTAATCGTTGCATTTTGAAAGGAACATTTAAATCTTCTAATCCCTTTGTTTCAATAATATAAATTTCGCTCTCAGTTTTTTTTTACTATAAAGTCAGGAAAATAATTGCTTATATTTCCTGTATTATCTTTATAATCTATCTTGAAATAAACATTAGGGTAATTTTTTATGTATGAAATTACATCTTCACAATTATCGAGAAATGTAGCAAATTTTAATTCTAAAGAACTATCTCCAATTATTTTGTTAAACAAACTCTTTTTTGGTATAACATAATTTTGATCTTTAACTGGAAATGGGCGACAGTTACTTATTTTAATAAAATTTCTAATTTCTGCCTCACCTTTGTCTCTTATTGTTAATTCATTAATTTCTTTTTTGAATGTGTCGATTATGGTCCTTGTTGCTTCAATTTCAGATAAATTTCTTAAAATATTTAAATCATCTATCCTAATTTTTTCTTCGAATAATTCATTTTGGATAAATTCCTTAACTTTTTCATAGAGTACATCATACCCACTAATAAGTCTTAGATCTTTCATTATATTTTGTGTAAAAAAGCCAATAACTCCTTGGTAATTAATAATATTATCAGTATCTAAAATAGTTTTGTGATGAATCTCGTTTCTTTCTGAATCTTCTTTGTTAATAACATGCTTAAAAATTATTTCCTTTTTTTCACTTTCAGAAAATTGTTTTATTTTTAACTTTTTATGCTTGAAATTTTTAACATTTAACTCTGTCAAATTTTTGTATTCTCTAAATATTCTTGGAGTTAAAACAGGTATTTCAATATCTAATTTATCAATGTCTTTTTTCTTATTCTCTTTGTCTATTTCAATTATAATTGGACTTTTTGGAGGAGTTCTTTCTCCCATTTTTCTTCTTTCTAATTCTACACCCTCGTTTTTTATAGATTCTACAAATTCCATAAATGCAGGAGTTCCAACTACACTAACATATTCTTCAGTGTTTTGTTCTTTAAACATTCTTCTAAGACCTCTGCCTAAAGTTTGTTCAGGCAATATATTACTTTTTGATGAATATGCTCTTAATCCAACAATTGTTGTAACATTTTTAACATCCCAACCTTCCTTAAGCATTAATACAGAAACAATTGCTTTATACTTACTAGTATTATCATCAGGACACAATTGCAATAGTGTCTCCTTTTTTTAATCGTTTAACTTTTTTC
>MWBC01000044.1 GCA_002068885.1 archaeon ADurb.Bin336 | reverse complement strand
TTTTTTTATTAAAGCAAAGTAATTTAATTAGGGTTGTTCTCTTTTAATTTAGATGTTTGAAGTAATAGTTTTTTTGGTTTTAGTTCTGTTAGTTTTTTTAGTGCTAATAGGGGTTTCTATTTGGCAAGAGAAAAAAACAATTTTGGTTCTTAATGAAAAAATATCTTCTTTGAATAAACAAATGGATATAGCAAAGAGGCGTTTTTTGCAAGGGAAGATTACTAAGAGTGTTTTTGATTTAATTGTTGAAGATCTTCAAACAGAACTTTATTCCGCAGAACTTGCTTTGCTTAGGTTGACTAAGGGGGTTCCTAAGAGAGTGGGTGCGAAAACTGATGAAATTATGGCTAGGCTGGATAAACCAACTAAACATAAGAGGTCTTTGGTTGAAAAGATTCTTTCTGAAACAGAATTGATTAGAGAAGAGTTAGCTCTTTTGGAGAGTAGGTTGTTTAAGAATGAAATCAAACAAAGTGTGTATAATAAAATAGTTTTTGAAAAAGAGGCTGAATTAATATTAAAAGAAAAAGAATTGATGGATGTGGTGTTGAAAGCAAAAATAAAATAAGGTAAGTCATTTTTTTGTTAAATTAATTTCTTATTAATATTTTTTTTGTTAGATTCTTTTTGTTAAAAATTTTTTTAAAATCATTTTTTTTTGATTTACTTTTATTAATTTTTTTTATTTGTTATTTTATTGAATATTTTTTTGTTAATTATTATTTTTATAAGTTGTTTTATTAACTATTTTTTTGTTAACTTGTTTTTTTATAGTTATTTTTGTGGGTTGTTTTGTTGAATATTTTTTGGTAATTTATTTTTTTTATTAATTATTATTACAAGTTGTTTTTTTAGCTAATTTGTTTTTCAATAATTTTGTTAATTATTTTTTTGCATTAGTTTATTGAATATTTTATTTTTTATTTAGATTGTTATTGTTTCTAATTCACTGGGTATAATAGTGTTGTTAAATTCTTTTTTAGCTTCTTGAAGAATTTCGTTAGTATCATTGTTTCTTGCACTGAAGTGAAACAAAGCCAGTTTTTTTGCTTTTGCTTTTTTTGCGATTGTTGCAGCATCAAGTGCAGTTGAGTGCATTGCTTCTATTGCTTTATCTTTTTGTTTATCCAAAAAAGTTGCTTCGTGGATTAGTAAATCCACTTGGTTAATTTCTTTAACAATTTGTTTTAGGGGGAGGGTGTCAGCAATTATTGCTATTCTTCTTCCTTTCCTTCCTTTTTTGTAATTCATTACATCTTTTTGAGTAAATGTTTTTCCATTAACTTTTACTTTTTCTCCTTTTGCAAGTTTTGCAAAGAGTGGGCCAACTGGGATTCCTAATTTGATTGCTTTATTTCTATCAAATTCCCCTATTTTGTCATTTTCTTTAAAAATAAATCCATAGCAAGGGATTTCGTGTTTGAGTGGTATTGCTTTGATTTCAAAGTAATCATTTTTTTCAATAACTCCTTTTTTTAATTCAATATATTCAATTGGAAAAGAGGGGCGGATTACTTCTTTCATTATTTTTTGAATTTTTTCTTTTCCCCCTTTTGGAGAGTATATTGTTAATTTTTCTTTTCTTTGGTTTAGAGTCATTGTGCTAATCCAACCAAATAATCCTAGGAAATGGTCTGCGTGCATGTGTGAAATAAATACTTTGTTAATACTCATTAAGGAGTGTTCGCTTTGCATTAATTGTTTTTGTGTTCCTTCCGGACAATCAAAGAGTATTGTTTCTCCTCTAAAAGAAATTACTATTGCAGAAAAGTTTTTGTCTTTTTGGGGTACGCTTCCGCTTGTTCCCAAAAATGTTGTTCTAATTGGTTCCATATTTATTTAGCCCTTCCAAATATTTATATATTAATTTGGTTTAATGTTTTTTCATTTTTTTTGGATTCAATTATTTTCTTTTGAATAGCTTTTTTAATGTTCTTCATTAAGGTATTTGTATGAGTGTTAAGAAAAAAAAGAGGGTTTCTTCAAAAAAAATTGTTATTGTAAAGGAACCTGTTTTCAAGGATTTTGATTTGTCTAGTTTTTCAGATACTTCTCAAGTTAGTGTTCCTAAGAGTTTGATTGGCCAAGTTATTGGGCAGGATAAGAGTGTTGAAATTATTCGTAAAGCCGCTGCTCAGAAGAGAAATGTTTTATTAATTGGTATTCCGGGTACGGGTAAATCTTTGATTGCTCAAGCAATGAGTGAAATTCTTCCAGTGGGTACTTTGCAAGATGTTTTGATTTATCCTAATGCAGAGGATTCTAACAATCCAAGAGTGAGGGTAGTTAAGGCGGGGGATGGGAAAAAGATTCTTGATGAATCTAGGCTTGAAGCAATGCGACAAGAGGATTCTTCAAGATTAATTTCTTTAATTCTTCCAATTGGGTGGATGGTTCTTTCAACCGTGTTGTGGCAACTAGGGTGGTACCCTGATGTTGTTTATGCGGCACTAGTTATTGTAGGTGGGTTTTTATTGATTGGAGTTGCACTGGGTGGACAGATGCGTTCAAAGGATTCTAACTCTAATCCAAAGTTGCTTGTAAATAATTTAGGGAAAAAAATTGCTCCTTTTTTTGAAGCAACTGGGGCAAGAGCGGGAGCACTTTTGGGTGACGTGAGGCACGATCCTCTTCAAAGTGGGGGCCTTGGTACACCTGCTCACTTAAGAGTAGAACCTGGGATGATTCATAAAGCAAGTGGAGGGGTTTTGTTCATTGATGAAATTGCTACCCTTAGTTTAAAATCTCAACAAGAACTCTTAACCGCAATGCAAGAAAAAAAGTATTCTATTACTGGGCAGAGTGAGAATTCTAGTGGTGCTATGACTAGAACAGAACCTGTTCCTTGTGATTTTGTTTTGGTTGCCGCAGGGAATTATCAAGATTTGGAGAAGGTTCACCCTGCATTAAGGAGTAGGATTAGGGGTTATGGTTATGAAGTTTATATGAATGTTGATATGGATGATAATGAAGCTAATCAAAAAAAGATTGTTCAATTTGTTGCTCAAGAAGTTATTAAGGATGGAAAGATTCCTCATTTTAGTAGGGAAGCTGTTGAGGAAATTATTTTTGAAGCAAGGAGAAGGAGTGACCATAAAGGTAAATTAACTTTAAAGCTTCGTGACTTGGGGGGTCTTGTTAGGGGAGCAGGGGATATTGCAAAAGAAAAAGGACATCCTTTTGTAACAAAGCAAGATGTGTTTGAAGCAAAGTTATCAGCGCGTACTCTTGAGAACCAAATTGTGGATAAGATGATTGATACTAAAAAAGATTATGAAGTTTATTTAACTAAAGGAGTTACTATTGGCAGGGTTAATGGGTTAGCAGTGTTTGGGGATGGTAGTGCTGGGAGTATTATTCCAATTGAAGCAGCTGTTACTCCTCCTAGTTCAAAGAATGAGAGTAAGGTAATTGCTACTGGAAAACTTGGGGAAATTGCTAAGGAAGCTGTGCAAAACGTTTCAGTAATTTTCAAGAAGATTAGTGGTAAAGGTTTTTTGAAAGATATTCATATTCAATTCCTTCAAACTTATGAAGGGGTGGAGGGGGATAGTGCTAGTGTTTCTATTGCAACAGCAGTTATTTCTGCTGCTGAAGAGTTGCCTGTTAGACAAAGTGTTGCAATGACTGGTTCGCTTTCGGTTAGAGGAGAGGTTCTTCCAGTGGGGGGAGTTTCTTCAAAAATCACTGCTGCAATCAAAGCTGGTTTTAAAGAAATCATTGTTCCAAAATCAAATATGGGGGATATTGTTGTTAATAAAGAAGAGTTAGCAAAAGTAAAAATAATTCCTGTTTCTAATTTAGTTGAAGTATTAAAAGTTGCTCTTGAGGATTCAAATAAAAAGAAACAATTCTTGAAACAATTAATTAAAGCAATTTATCCTAAAGAAAGTTTTATTGCAAATGCAAAGAAAATAATTTCTAACCCAGTTCTTACAAAAACAAAAGAATAATTTTTTTTATTGGTTAAGCAGCCACAATTATTTTTCCTCTTGATAATTTGAATTCGTTTCTTTTCTTTTCTATTCTTTTTGAATTTTTATCATTTTCTTGTATTATTATAACTTGTTTTTTCTTATCAGCTTCAGTTACTTTTCCTAAGTAATTTCCTCTTTCATCAATTACATTTAATCCAACAAATATTTTTGTTATTTTTTCTCTCACATCAAATATTTTTCTCAATCTCATTGCTAGTATTAGTATTATCAAACTTGCCATAATATTTGCTGGCAACCAAGTTAGTTCAGCTTGTCTTAAGAACACGAGTGTTCCCGCATCTAGTATTGCCCACACACAAAGGATTGAGATTATTTGAACCAAGTAATCTCCCAACCTATAAGCTTTTTTCTTATAAATAGCATCAGTCGCTTTTCCAATTATGATCATTGTTGCACTAAAAACAATGAAGGGGTATAATGTTCTTAGTGCACTTGCTATGTCTAGTGTGATGTCAATGAATTCGGATGAATTTAGTTGTAAATAAACAAGCCAAAGCCCAATGAATGGAACTAGTATTGCTGCAATGTACATTACAAAACTAATTCTTTGTTCAGATAAACTATTAGTAATTGTTCGGGTATAATCTACAAGCATATCTTCAATTCCAAATCCTTTCAACAATAAGTATGCTCCTGCAATTAATGCCATTGCTTGAAATGATGCATTTCCTAATATGAAGTATGTTAATAGTATTAATCCAGGTACTCCTAAAAATAGTCTTGCAACCCCTGGATCTTTTAGGGCCTCTTTTATAGTGTAGTAAGTTGATTCAACTGCTTCTGCTTGTCTTATGATAACTTTTTCGGTTGAAATAATTTTTGCTCTTGATTGTAAGAGGGGAATAACTTGTGAATCCTCTGCCCCGTCAGTAACCAAAATCCATCCATCAATTAGGTATTCTCTACTCAAAACATCTAGTTGTTTATTAATTTCTTTATCTGCTTGTAAACCCACTTTTCCTTTTCCTGTGAGAGTAACTATTTCCACATTTTTGAATTCTTTGCTTGCTTCTTCAAATTTTTTTATTCCTGCAAACATTGTGTTAGCGTCACTCTCAGTTGGGTCAGCTAGAATTAGTTTTTGAGCAGCAGCTAAATTATTTTCTCTTCCTATTACTGGTCCCTTTATACCTGTTTTTTGCCCTAAATCATCATCTCTATCAACACAAACAACAAAAATTTTTTTCTTCATCCCAAAAACCTTTTCACTAATTTATTTTTTTTAAATAATTTTTATTATTTTTTCGCTAATTATATTTTTTTGTTTAACATTTATTTTCAATTTTTTTCACTAATTTTTGTTTTTAAACCCCTTTCCCTTAATATATTTTTGGTGGGGCGCTTATTTATATAAATAAGTTATTAGAATAATCTTATATATAATTTAGTTGTTTATTAGTGGTATTACATGGCTGCACAAAATTTTAAGTATGTAGTTTTCTTCGCTTTGCTTGCAGTGTTGCTTGTGAGTATTTATTTTGTAGTAATTTTGCAGGATTTTATAATAACTAATTTAATTTGGATTGGGTTGTTAGCGGTTTTCACTTTTATTGTTTATAAGTATGATTTTATTCTTCAATTAGTGGATTATGAGAGGGCTGTTATTTATAGGTTTGGAAAAGTTCATCGTGTTGGGGGCCCTGGGTGGACTTGGATTTGGCCAATTATTGAAAAATACGATTTGGTGGATCTTAGAATAAAAACTCTTGATGTTCCAAGGCAACAAGTGGTTACAAAGGATGGGGTTGAGGTTACTATTGATGCGGTTGTTTATCTTAAAGTTAAGAAGGATAGTCAGAGTGTGGTTAATTCAGTGATTGAGGTGGAGGATTATGTTAAGGCTTCTCAATTGTTTGTAATTTCTTCTCTTCGTGATGTAATTGGTTCAATGATGTTGAGTGATGTTATAGCAAATATAGAATTTATTAATGCTCAAATTAAAGAGAATCTCGCTGTGATGTCAAAGAATTGGGGGATTGTTTGTGATTCTATTGAGATTAAGGATGTTGATATTCCTGAAGTGGTGCTTAGTGCAATGCATGAACAAAAAGCTGCTGTTCAACAAAAACTTGCTAGGATGGAAAAAGCTTTGGCCCAAAAAGCAGAGATTGATGCGGTTAGGGAAGCCGCTGCTTCTCTTGATGAAAAAGCTTTGTCTTATTATTACATTAAGGCTATTGAGAATATGTCTAATGGTAAGGGGAGTAAGGTTTTCTTTCCTTCTGAATTTACTAAACTTGCTTCTTCTTTTGCGGATTCAACTTCTCCAAAAGGAAAGGGTTCTAGTGTTGAGCAATATAAGGCTTTGTTGAAAGAGTATGTGGATTCTTCTGTAAAGAAAGCGAAGTTAGATAGTTCATCTTCTATTATTAAAAAATCAATTAAGAAACCAAAGAAGAAAGTTAAATCAAAAAAACCAGTTAAGAAGACAAAATCTAAATCAAAAAAGAAAAAGAATTAGAAAAAATTATTGAGTAATTAGCTAGAACTCACAAAACCCTTTTTTAGAAAAATATTTTTCAATTTTTTTTTGTAATTACTTTATTTTTTCCATACTTGATTTGAATTCACTAAGTTCTTCTTTTGCTTGTTTTATTGCATCAGTAAGAGCTTTTTTTGGGTTTTTTGCTTTTATAATAAATTTTGCTCTATTGTCAAGGGGGTGGTCTAATTTGTATGCACAAAAATCAACTCCGTCCATTGAAGAGATTTTTTCTTTCAAATAATTTGCTACTGTGTGTCTCTCTCCTTCCATG
>MWBC01000043.1 GCA_002068885.1 archaeon ADurb.Bin336 | reverse complement strand
GTGAGGATGGAACAGGGATAGTACACATGGCTATTTATGGTGAATTTGATTACCAAATGATTAGAAAATACAATTTGCCTTTAATTCAACACATTGGAAAAGATGGTTCGTTAATACTTGGCCCAAAAGAATGGATTGGGTTGTGGTTCAAAAAAGTTGATAGGGAAGTTATTGATGATTTGTATTCAAGGGGATTGTTAGTTGAGGCAAAGGATTACACTCACTCTTATCCTTTTTGTTATAGGTGCGAAACTCCATTGATTTACAATGCAGTTGATTCTTGGTTTGTTGATATACAAAAAATAAAACCAAGGTTGCTCAAAAGAGCAGAAGAAATTACTTGGTATCCTGAAAATATAAAGGAAGGTAGATTTAAGTACATTTTAGAAACTGCTCCTGATTGGAGTATTTCAAGAAATAGATTTTGGGCAACAGCTATTCCTGTTTGGAAGTGTGAGTGTGGGAAGATAAAAGTTGTTGGGAGTATTAAAGAACTCCAAGAAAATGCTGTTGAAGAGGTTATGGATAATGTTGATTTGCACAAACACATAGTTGATGATATTCACTTAAAGTGTGAGTGTGGGAAGAGTATGAAAAGAATTCCAGAGGTTCTTGATTGTTGGTTTGAATCAGGGAGTATGCCTTTTGCTTCAAAGCACTATCCTTTTGAAAATAAGGATTGGTTGGTAAAAAATTATCCTGCTGATTTTATTTCAGAATATATTGCACAAGTTAGAGCATGGTTCTATTACATGCAGGTAATTGGAGTTCTTTTAATGGACAAGGCCCCGTTTAAGAATGTAGTTGTTTCAGGAACAATTCTTGCAAGTGATGGCTCAAAAATGTCTAAATCAAAAAATAATTACACTGACCCTAATGTGTTGTTTGATACTTATGGTGCGGATGCAGTGAGATTTTATTTAATGTCTTCACAATTAATGAGAGCACAGGATTTGAATTTCTTGGATGATAATGTTAAAGAAATTCACAAAAAATTAATGATGATTCTCTCAAACGTTAAAAATTTTTACGAATTGTTCTCGAGTGAAAATGATGTTTTGGATGACTTGAGTTCAAAAAATATTTTGGATAAGTGGATTATTAGTAGAACAAATGAATTAATAAAAAATTCTACAAAAAACATGGATGATTATAACACTCTGGGTGTTTGTAAAGATGTGCTTGAGTATGTTGATGAGTTATCCACTTGGTTTGTTAGAAGAAGTAGGAATAGATTTAAGAGTGAGGATTTGAATGAAAAGAAAGAAGCGATTAGAACCCTTGCTTATGCACTTGATTCATTATCAAAATTAATTGCTCCAATCACTCCGTTCATTGCTGAAGAAATATACCAATCCTTAAGAAAAACAAATTACTCAAAAAACATTTCCGTTCATTTAGAATATTGGCCAAAGTATAATGAAGAGTTAATTGATGAAGAGCTTCACAGGGATATGAGTAAAGTGAGGGAAATAATTTCAATTGCTCTTGAGGAGAGGAACAAAGCAGGGATAGCGGTTAGACAACCTTTAAAGAAAGTAATTGTTTCTGGGGCACACATTGACAAAAAGTTTTTTGACATAATTATTGATGAGTTGAATGTGAAAGAAGTTGAATTAATTGAGGGAGAGTTTTCTGTAAAACTTGACACTAATTTAACTAAAGAATTGTTGCTTGAGGGAGCTGCAAGGGATTTAATGAGAAAATTGAATGAATCAAGAAAAGAAATGGGTTTGACAATAAAAGATAGTGTTGTGTTACAAGTTTCAACTGATAGCGAAATGTTAAAAGAAATGATTAATACTTTTTCCACTGATTTGAAAAAATCTGCGCAAATAAAAGAAATTGTTTTCACTTCTTCACTCACTTCTCCAAAAGAAGTAATAATACAAAAAGAAAAATTATTGTTTGAATTAATCAAATAATTATTTTATTCTTTTCAAAAAAATATTTTTTTTTTAATTTGAAATTTAATTAAAATTTTTTGAATGTTTGATTTTTGTTAAAGGTTTTTTGAGAATTTATTTTGAACCTAAACCAATTCTTTATATATTTCTTTTTTTTAAATTCTGTTATGCGTGCATCTGCAATTGTAAGAAGAACCAAGAAATTCTTTTCAAAAAAAAGAGTGGGGGTTAAGCGAGAGCTTAGAAATATTTTTGCGGATGGGGTGAGTAGAAGAAAAGTAGAGTATGATGCTAGGCGATTTCAAGCAAAAGCAATGAGGCACGAAGCTAATGCAGCTTCTAATGCTGCTCAAGAAAAAAAATTAAAATTAGTTTTACACAATTCACGAATAGGTAGGAGTGATAAGATTATAGAAGTTCTTCCTGTTGTTAGTGATGTTAAATATATTAGGGAACAAATTTCGACTAAAAGAGATAATGCTTCTATTCTTGGTGAAAAAGCTAGGGTTGCTAGAAACGAAGCGGTTGTGAGAAGATTGTATTCCCAAAGAGAATTAAAAAAATCATCAAGAAAATGAATTAATTGAATATAAATATTTTTAATGCTAGTATGAATATAATGAATACTATTATAGCTACAATTACTAAATATGGGTTTAATTGAGGACTTTTTGAACTAGCGTCAAAGAACCTTGTTATTCCTATTGCTGAACTAGGCCCCCCTCCTCCTTCCTTAGGTTTTGATTTTAAAAACTTTACCATTCAAACCACCATTTTTATATATTATAAACTATTAATAGTTATTGATTGAGTGGGTTTATAAAAGTAGTTTTTTGGTGAAAAAATGGATAAGAATCAATTTGATTTGGCGTTAAAAGTTGGTGGAATAATTGTGTTAATTGTTTTGCTATTATTCATTTTGACTTGGTCAGGGATAGTTAAGTGTAGTGCTATTTCTCCTTATTATTGTGATTTTTATGATTTTGTAATGGGTTCTCCAAGAGTGTTAATAGTTTATGGAGATTATGGGTTGGGTGAACCTGAAGTGTTGAGGGATTATTTAAGAAATCCTATGGGGGTTGCTGTTCAAAATGTTGATATTCAACACGTTGATAGAGTTACTTTGGGTAATTTAAAATCTTACAAATTAGTAATTGTTGAAAAAGCAAGAAAACTTTCAATGGATCAATTAATAATGTTTATGGATTATGTTAACAAGAATGGTGGTAGGCTTGTTTGGGTAGGGGACGCTGGAGTAGAGTTTGGGGATGATGAGGTTAGGTTAGTTGATGATGAAGAAACTGCGAAAAAGATTTTGAATAATCCTTGGGTTAGAGTAAAGGAAACTGATACGGAATATAAAGTAATTTCATTTGACGAGTTTTTGGGTTTGAGGTATGTGAATAATTATTGTTCGGAAAAAAATTGTATGGATAATTATTTTTCAGTAGGAAATCTTGAAACTGAATTAACAGGAGAACACCCATTAATTTATGGATTTGCACCTGCAATTAATTTTAGAATAAAAAAGGATAGGGATTTTGCGTTAGTAAAACAAATATCTGATTCATATGCAAGTAATATTGTAATGACACTAAACTTTGGCGGAAATGTTCAAGGAAGTAGTGGGTATTTAGGAAAATTTTCTCCAATAATAGTTACTTCTTCAATGGGGATGGGGGAGAGAATTGCTTACTATGCTTACCCGCCTGAATGGTTCATTTCAGATAATAATTATTCAAGTGGGATATTGTTAAAGAATATGTATTATGGAATGCTTGGGAGATAAGAATTTTTTTAATTTTTACTTATTCTTTTGTTTGAATATTTTTTTTATAATTGAGTTTCTCAATTTTGTTTTTTTTAATAACTTTTAGTATGTTTTTTGTTTTAAGGAAAGCTTATTAATAAGGAAAATTAATTTATTTCAAGTGGTTTTATCAAAAGAGATACTATTAAAAACAGTAGAAAGCAATTATATGTAACCACTTAATGTAGTTGAGTGAATTAAAGGAGAGGATTTGTGATGTATGAAGACGGAGCAGATGCTGCTGTTGGCCCAGTTCCTAGTTTGGGCGGAGCGGTAAGAAAGTTCAACCTTGAAGGATTAATTCCTCTGATTCTTTTGGTAATCATTGGAGTAGCTTCTTTGAACTATTTTGGTGTAATAGATGTGCCTTTTCTTCCTAAGGGGAGTGAGAGGGTTCAAGTGTTATTTATAGGAACTCCTAGTTTGGGAGAAAAAACAGCTTTGGATAATTTAAATTACTTCTTGAATTATACTTCAAGAGAAGCATCATCTTTTGGTAATGCTGCTGCAGAGACTCTGCAACAATACGACATAGTTATTTTGGATCAATCCAATTCAAATGATAAGAGTGTTTCAGTTGCTTTGAGTGAATCACTACAAAACTATGTTCGAAAAGGTGGTAAATTAATTATAGTGATGAATTCAGCAATATATCCTAGTGTAGGGTTCCAAGGATATACTGCGGCTGATGCAGTAGGTTGGCAAGCAACTCTTGGAAAAATATCTCCTGCTTATTGTGGCGCAGATCACATGGGGGTACCATCTTGTAAGGAAGGACAAGAAAGAAATTTACTTGGAAGAATTTGGAGACAAGATTTTGATCATCCAATAATGCAAGGAATAGAGGTTGCTCCTCCAATTGGGGATGCTCCGTTTAGATTAACTGCTCTTCCAATAACAGCTGATGCTGGTGCAAAAACAATTGCGTACATGAAAGCGGAGAATACTCCACAAACTTTCCCAGCTATTATTGAGAAGAAATCATTCCCAATGGGTACTGTAATATACTTCAATTACGATCCAGGGTATACTCAAACAATACTGAAAAATACAATTGATTACTTGAAGTAAAAAAGTTTTGGAGGAGATTAACGCTCTTCCAAAATCCTCTCTTTTAAATTTATTTTATTTATTCTTTTTTTTGGGATTGTTTCTTGATTTTTGTGTTTCCGATGCATTTTTAAATTAATTTTTCAAGAGTTTAAATAATTAATTACTCAAGGAGAGATCTATTATGGCAGAAAAAAAAGAATCTAAACAAAAACAAGTTGAACAAGTTGAAGAGGCTTTAGTCCCAGAAGCACAAGGAAACTTTGTATATCTTGGGAAAAAAGGAGCAATGGCTTATGTGTTAGCTGTAGTGACTCAATTTGAATTGGGTGCAAAAACAGTTATAGTAAAAGCAAGGGGAAAATCAATTTCAAGAGCAGTTGATGTTGCTGAAATTATTAGGAACCGAGATTCAGGGATTAAAGTTGAAGGAATTGGGATAGCAACTGAAGAAGTTGTTACTCAAGAAGGAAGACCACTAAAAATTTCTTCAATTGAAATAACTCTAAAAAAGTAATTAGTGTTCCTTTCTAATTTTAAAAGGGGGATTATTTCCCCAACTTATTTTTTTGTTTTTATTCAAAAAGCGAATATATTTATTTATCTTTAATTAAGTTTATTTTATGAACAAGGGTGTTTTGAAAAAAATTGATATTTTAGTTTATCCTTTTCATGGTTTGAATAGTACTCTTGAAACCCCTCAAGGGATTCTAAAATTTAATCAATGGCTTAAACAAATAGAGTTCGCGGGTGCTAAAAAAGACACTGCTTTTATTGTTGTTCAAGATCATTTCGCTGAAGAAAATATAGTTAGAACAAAGTTTGAAAGATTTTTGTCACGACAATTAGGAGATAGATTTATTGTTGTTCGTTCTGGAGTTAATGGGATGAGGGAGAAGGATTTAATTAGTTTTTTTCAAAAACTTAGAAATAATTTTGTTCTCTCTAAAGAAGTTGAAGTGAGGCGTTTTGGTAATTATGTTCCCAGTGCATCGGTTGGAAAAGTTGGGGGTAATATTACAAATCAATTAAGAAAAGTTTTTGAAAAATTGGGGGTGAGAATTAATCAAAGAGAGGTTAGTGGATTAAGTATAAAGAAAAGCGAAGCGTATTTTGCAAAAATGGCTTCAAAGAAACTAAAACAAAAATTAACTGTTTATGAAGAATTATTACTCTTATCAATGGGGTTGACTCTTAAAGAACGTTCCCTAAAACCTGCTTCTATTGCACATCTAATTAAGAGGAGTGAATCATTTGGGGAGTTACAATCAAATTTCGCTACATTAACTAATAAAAATAAATTAGCTAATACATTGAAGAAAAAATAATTTTCACAAACTTTTGTTTTGGTTGAAGCATATTATTTGTTGAATTATAATTATAATTGTGCTTGTTTGTTGAATTGTGATGGTGTGTTGAGTTGTGGCTGTTTGCTGAATTATAATTGTGGTTGTATAATAAATTGTAATTATCGTGGTTGTGTAATAAGTTGTAATTATTTGTTGAATTGTGGTTGTAATTGTTTGTTAAATTGTAATTATTTACTAGATTATAATTTATTGGTTAAAGCATAATTATTTATTTTGGTTAAAATAAAATTCTAAGTATGGTTAACCCAGTTTTGAAACAAATTCAAATAATTGTTTTTCCTTCATTTGGAGGGAATTTTGATCTCCGTACAAAAGAAGGTTCTAAAAAATTTGAACAATGGATTAAACAAATAGAACTTGCAGGAAAAAGAAAAGATACCGCTTTTTTGATTATTCCTGATGCACTGAATGTGAGGGGTGTTTATTCAAAAAAAATTAAAGATGCTCTCAAAAAAAATCTTCCTAATTCGCATTACATTCTTTCACCAGAATTTGTGTACTCTCAAAAAAAGAGGGGAGAGGAAGTGTCTTTTATAATAAATTCTTTTTTAAAAAAGAGATTTAGTTTATCCCCTTCAATAAAAATTATTCGTTACGGCCAACACGCTCCAAATGCTTGTATTGAGGAGTATGGGGGAGAATTAAGTAGGAGATTATCAAAAAATCTTTCTTCAAAAAGAGTGAATGTTTTACAAAAAACA
>MWBC01000042.1 GCA_002068885.1 archaeon ADurb.Bin336 | reverse complement strand
ACTATTTCTTTATCTTCTTCAATTGTTTTTATTTCTTGTACCGTATCAAGTTCTATATTAACCCCTGCTTTTTTTACTTGTTCTTCAAATTTCATCATTAATTCCATTCCACTAATATCCAAGTACCCTGGATAATTTTGGATGCTTCCTGCCCATGAAGCTGTTCCTCCAATTATTCCTTTTTCAATAATTATTGTTTTCAATCCGTATCTAGCACAATATAATCCTGCAGTGAGTCCAGCAGGCCCTGCTCCAATAATTGCTACATCATATTCATTCATTTTATTTACCTTATCAAAGAAGAGGGGGGTGGGTTTTATATTCCTTTTCAAAAAAACCTACTTTTTTTGTTTAAGAGAAAGTATTTAATAGGGTTAATTCTTATTTTTGTAATGGTTTCTAAGAGTGATAAGGGGAGCAGTGATTCTTATTTAGATGCTGCTAGAATTGCGCTAGAGCTTGAAGCAGAAAAGAAAGCTTTATTGAAGAAAAAAGATGATGGGAAGAGTAGTGTTTCTTCAAAAGAAAGTGTGTCTACTAAAAGTGATGGTTCTACAAAAAAAGTTGTTGAAATTATTGAGAAAAGAACTGTGGTTAAGGAGAAAAGTTCAAAGGGTAAGGATTCAAAGGTTAAAGATTCAAATGTTAAAGATGTAAAGGTTCAACCAAAAAAGAAAAGTGTTGATAAGAAAAAGAAGAAACCCAAATCTAAGAAAAAAAAAGTTACTAAAACTTATTTGACAAAGAAGAGTAAAAAGAAAAAATCTCTAAAAAAGCCAATTAAAAAAGTTCCTAAAAAAGTAGTTGCTAAGGAAATGTCTAAAAAAAATGTTGAGAGTGATGATAAAAAAATAATTGAAGATATTACAATAAAATCAGTGACTATTAAAGAAGAAAAACCACCTGTTGTTGAGTCTCCTCCTGTTGTTGAACCTAAACCCGAAGTGATTGAGGAACCTAAAGTAATTGAAGAACCAATAATTGAGGAACCAAGAGTATTTGAAGAACCCATGGTGAGAGATGAACCTAAAAAAATACTTCTTGGTGATAGTGGTCCTTTTGAGTATTCTAGTAATCCACCTAAAAGTAGTGGTTTGATTGAATTGCTTGGCGGTGGTTTAATAGTATTAATTGCACTTGAAATAATACTAATTATTATTCTCTTTATTATGTGGTTTATTTAATTAAATCAAATTTATAGGTATATTTAACTAAATCAAATTTTGTGATTTAATTTTTTTATTAACTAAACTTTTCTTAAAAAAATCCATCCAATAATTATTCCCATTATTAAGGATACTAAAATGCTTGTTGCATAAAATTCTGGAGTAATTATTTTTGAATTAGATTCTGTTGAGTATTTAACTGGTTCTTGATTAGTAATTGTTTTTGAATAGGGTTCTGTTGAATAATTAATTGATTCTTGATTATCAAGTGTACCAAGATTTTCTCCTCTAGCACTTTTTGAGAGCATTGGTTCACCACTAATAGAAGATTCTCTATTTGTAAATTCTGGTGTTGATAATATTTGATTATCATTTGTGTTAATAAAATCAAAATTATTAATAAAGTTCATAGTCATTAAAACAAATCCTCCTACTAAAAAAACTCCTGTGCACAACAAAATCAATACTTTTACTTCTTCCATTAAATTAGGGGAAATAATTTGTTTTCCTTTTTGAGTCAATTCATAATATTTCCATTTTCTTCCTTCATCAATTTGTTTAATCAAATCAGCATTAACTAAAATATCACAATGTTCTTTTATTGTAGAGTTTCCTAAATTAAGTTTTTGACTCAATTCACTTAATGTTCTTCTTCTCTCATTCAAGCTCTTTAATATTCCTACTCTTGAATCAGCTGAAAGTGCTTTGAAGCTCTTCTCATCAAGAACAATTCTTTCCTTCATAAGTAACCCCTTATTTTAAGGTGTTTTAATTATTATGCTTTTTTTTCGGTTTTTTCAATATTAGGGTAATGTTTGACAACTCCACAAAAAACTAGTCCTGCGATATTTTTGATAATTAAATTTCCTATGAATAAAACTAGTATAAATGCTGATAAAGGGTATAATATAAAGGCATATTTTGCCATTGAATTAATTATTGGAAATTTAGTAACAATTTCTTTCCCCATATCTATTTGGTTATTTTTTATATTTTCTGCTAGTTTTTGAATGTATTCCTCTTCATTATAAGCTGTTTTATATGCGGATAATTTTTGATTATAAATTAATGCATCAGTTATTCCCTCATCAGTCATTCTAACTAACTCTTCTTGTTTTTGTAATAATTCAATTGTATCAGATTGATTTTTTGCGATGGATTTAGCCAATTGTAAAGTGAATTGATCACTTAGAGTAATTTCATTCCCAACAGTTGAATTAAGTAATTCATTTGAAAAATTTGATTCTAAATAATTAATTTGAGTGATTGAATTAAACAATAATAAAAAGAAGAACGCTGTTGAAAGAATTAAAAAGAATCTACCAGAAGCATATATTCCTGTTCTTAGAATAGGATAAACTTTGTACTCCCTTGCTTTTTGAAGTGATTTAATACAAAAAATTATGGTGAATGCGCTTATTATTAGTGGAACTAAAAAATCATACAAATTGAACAAAATCACTGTAATTAGAATTGATAATAAATAAGATCCAGTTGCAAATATAGTTGCTTTTTTTGTTTCATAAAAAGAACCCAAGCTCATCATTACTCCTAGTCCAATTGAAACGCTTATACAAAATAATAAGAAATCCAATGAAATTATTGATTCGATTAAAGGGCTAATATTTATTGTTAGGAAGGTATTCAAACTAATTTGGGTTTGAGAAAAAAAATATCCTCCCATCACAAAACTAATTATTATGATTAATGAAAATATTATTCCTGTTAAATTGTTTTTCATGTGATAATAATAGAATTTAGAGTTATTTATTGGTTTCTTTTTAGATAATTAGGTGTGATAAAATTAAACTGACAAAATAAGTTTTAGTTCGGTAAGACGCTTCCAAAATGTTTAAAAATAAAGAAAAAAATATGAATTATATGGAAAAAGATACAAGAAGAAAATTAGGTGTTCATTTAACATCAATAAATATATTTCAAAAGTATATACTTCCAAAAATAAAAAATCAATTAGATGATTATATTTGGATTGATTTATATTGTGGAGAAGGAAATTTAATTTTACCAATACTTAATGAAATAAAAAAAGAAGATAGAATAAATTTTTTTAGGAATAATATATATTTATTTGATATACAAAAGGAAATGGTTGAAAAATCAATTGTTAATGCAACAAAATACGGGATTCCAAGAAAAATTGCTGAACAAAATATAAAACAAAAAGATACATTAAAACAATTTCCTGAATTTCTTAATACACTCAAGAAACCTATTTACCACATTACTAATCCTCCGTATTTATATTTGGGTTACATCAAAAAACATCCTGAAATGAAAACTCATATACAATATTTTCGAGAAGATAACAAAGGATAC
Organism: archaeon ADurb.Bin336; assembly: GCA_002068885.1. Taxonomy (GTDB): domain Archaea; phylum Iainarchaeota; class Iainarchaeia; order Iainarchaeales; family JAAZKV01; genus JAAZKV01. The sequence continues at coordinate 3,425 of MWBC01000042.1, read as the reverse complement.
CAAGACTTATACCAAATAGCATTAATGAATGATTTAAGATATGGTTTAGATAAAATGATTTATATAATTCCTTCAAATTTTTTGTTTGGAGCATCAATTTCAAATAAAATAAGGCTTGATTTTTTGTCTCGTTATAAAATTAGTGAAGCAATAATTTTTGAAAAAAAAATATTTGATTATACAGGAACAAATGTAATAATTTGTTTATTTGAAAGAAATAAATTATTAAATAAAAAAATAGAATTTAGTGCATTAAAGATAAATAGTCATACAGTAAAAAGAGATTATATTTTAACAAAAGAAAATAAATTTCGTGGGGGGAATTATTTTGAAAAATATATACAAATATATAAAGCAAAAAAACCGTTAAATGTTAAGTATTATTTAAAGTTTCAAGATATAGAAAAAAATAAAGGGGAAAATAAAGTTATTCTTTTAGATTCTAAAGATTATGTAGGGAAAGAATATTCAAAAAAAGAGTTTTTTGTGAATGATGCTTTATTTAATCAAATAAAATTAAATCCTTTATTTATAAGAACAGTAGATACTGGTTCTGAAAAAGGTAGAGCTGGGTTATACAATATAAAAGATACTTTTGGGGTGGATGGGGTATTTGTTAAGGGTGCAACATATAGAACAAATCCTATTCAATTGTTTATAAAACCCACATTAAAGAAAGGAGAATCAACAAAACTAAAAGAGCTATTTAATCAAAGATTAGAAAAATTAAGAGATAGAACAGATAGTGAGTTTATGACTACTTATAAATATTCAAACCATAATAGCAAGTATATAAGAAAATATTTGGGTTTAAATCAAGCAAAAAAAATAATTCAAACAATAGAATTATAATTCTGAAATAAATTTATCCAATAATAGAGCTGACATTATATTTTTTCCCGTATTTTGTTGCATTTTAGTTTTATATTTTTCTAATAGCCACGGAACTCCATCAATTAATGCTAAGCTTTTTATTCCATTAATATTCAAATCTGCAACCTTTAAAGCAATATTGAATTGGTTATCTTGACCTCCTCCACTTGCACTTATGAATTTGGCTTCCCCGCAACAATAAATATTATTTTTTTTAAAAACAAAATCAAGTCCTTTATATGTTGGTTCAGTTAAATTAGCATCAAATTTAGAATTTATATAATCTTTTAATTTTGAATCACTACCTTGTAAAAAAACTAATGGATCTGAAGAAGATTCAAATTCCGATTTTTTAACAAAATTGTATTTTGATTTTAACCAATTTTTAAACACATTTCCCATTTGACGACTATCTTTTTTCGGCATTTGACAATAAGTTAGTAAAGTATCTAATTCTAATTCTAACAATATGTCTGAAATTTGTTTGATAATTTTTGGATTATTTTCTCTTAATTTTTGACTAATTTTTAAACTTCCTATGTATTTATTATCAATAGGAAATTTTTCTAGTGTCAGTAGAGTTTCTAATAATTTGGGTCCGTTTCCCTTCCTATATTCTTTTTCTATTAATTTGATATTTGTTTTTGATAATGGTCTTATTTCATTTTTTTGAAACGGGTAAACATATTGTAATTTATCAAGGTATGAACTTCTGTTAGCCAAATTTATGCTTTTCTTAATCCAATCAGTCGTGTTTTAAATAGGTTTCTTAAAGTATTTAAATTGGATAGGTGGTTTTTTTTGGGTGGCTCCTTAAATTATGATAAAGAATATGCTAGATTAGTAAAAAGTAGATCAAAAAGTGAACAAGAAAGACAATTAAGTTTAGCAGGAGAATTTCCTGCCTGTAAAGGACTTTATCCAGATTGTCCTGAAAATCCTTCTTTGACAGAAAGAATGTGTAGAACATGTCCGAAAACTGATGGGCTAAAAAAATCAAATGAAGGTATAGAATAAACTAAAAATGAGTTCATTAATAGTATAAGTGGATGAATATAACCTTAAATGATTTAGTTGGTGTTAATTTTAGTCTAAATAAAGTTATTTTGATTTTATAAAACATTAAAAAGAGTTTCTTATTCTAAATAACTTAATGGTTTTGTTGGATTCAGTAGTTGATTTTTCCAGTATTGAGAGTAAGTGGCAAAAAGAGTGGGATAGTGCTAAAGCTTTTTCTACAAAATCATCAAACAAAAATTTTTACGTGCTTGAAATGTTTCCTTATCCTTCCGGAGAGGGACTTCACATGGGCCATGCTTTGAATTATATTATTGGGGATATTCAAGCAAGGTATAAACGAATGAGTGGTTATTCTGTTCTTTATCCAATGGGTTATGATGCTTTGGGGCTTCCTGCAGAGAATGCTGCAATTAAAGCGGGGCAACACCCACAGGATTATACAAAAAAATCTATTGAAAATTTTATTACTCAACAAAAAGCGCTTGGAATTAGTTATGATTGGAGTAAGTTAGTAGCTACTTGTGATGAGGATTATTATAAGTGGAATCAGTATTTCTTTTTGAAGTTTTTTGAAAAAGGTTTGGTGTATAGAAAAAAATCTGCTGTTAATTGGTGTAGTAAGTGTAATACTGTTCTTGCTAATGAACAAGTTCATTCAGGGAAGTGTTGGAGGCATGGGGATACTGATGTTGAGATTAAGCATTTAGAGCAATGGTTCATTAAAACAACTGCTTATGCTGATGAGTTGTTTGATAAAATTGATGAACTTGATTGGCCGAATAGGATTAAAGCAATGCAAAAGAATTGGGTGGGGAAGAGTTTTGGAACAGAGGTAGAGTTTAAGATTAATGGAGAGAGTTGGCCAGTGTTTACTACTCGTCCTGACACTATTTTTGGAGTGACTTTTGTTGTGGTTAGTGCACAGCATAGTAAATTGTTTTCTTTGGTTACTCCTCAGCAAAAGAGGGCGGTTGAAGATTTTTTGAAGAAATTAAAATCTGTTTCTGAGAAAGAAATGGAGGAAATGGATAAGGAGGGTGTGTTCACTGGTTCTTATGCAATTAATCCAGTTACTAATGAAAAGGTTCCTGTTTATGCTGGTAATTTTGTTGTTGCTGATTATGGTAGTGGGATGGTGATGGCGGTACCAACTCATGATCAAAGAGATTTTGAGTTTGCGAGGAAGTATAATATTCCTCTTAAATTAGTTATTCAACCCACTGCTTCGGTTGTTTTTAATGTTGATGAAATGAAGAGAGCTTATACTGATGAAGGGGTTTTGGTTAATTCTGGTGAGTTTAATGGACTTGATAATAGAGTTGCAATAGAAAAAATTACTGATTATTTGATTTCTAAGGGAATTGGTAAGCGTACAGTTAATTTCAAGTTGAGGGATTGGTTAATTTCTAGACAAAGGTATTGGGGTACTCCAATTCCTTTTGTTTATTGTGAAAAGTGTGGGTTAGTTCCTGTGCCAATAAGTGACTTGCCAATAAAATTGCCTTATGATGTAAGGTTTGGGGAGGGTAATC
>MWBC01000041.1 GCA_002068885.1 archaeon ADurb.Bin336 | reverse complement strand
CATCTAAAGGAAAGGAATAAGGATTGTTTCTTGAAAAAGTATAACAATTAATATCATTTAGCAAAATATAATCTTTATCAGGGGCCTTTTTTATTTCCAAAAGTTCTTCACAAGTAGTTATAACAAATGGATTTTCTAATGTCCCTCCCCCGCTTAACGAAACAACAATTTGGAAAGAAAAAATTAACAAAATGAATAGAACACAATTTCTTCGCATAACTTAAAATGTTTTTTTTATATAAAACCTTTTCTTTTTGTTGATTTTGCAAAAATAATAGTTTCTTTTTAAATAGAAATTAATCATTTTTTAAAGTTTCTTTTTAAATAGAAAATAATAATTTTTTGAAATTAGAGAATAAGCTAAAATTATTTCAAAAAAATTTATTATTGCAAAAATCCTTTTTTATAAATCCTGTTTTATAAATCATTTTATTTTTTTAATTCAATTTTAAGTTATTGATTTTAATTTCTTTTATTTAAATTCCTTTTTTCAAAATTTCCCAAATATTTTTGAGAATATTCCTTTTCTTTTTTTTGCGCTTTGAGTTTCTTTTTCTAGTTCTTCTAATAGTTCGCGTTGTTTTTTTGTCAAGTTTTTTGGTGTTTCTACAATTACTTTTACATACTCGTCTCCGTATGTATTTGAATCAAGTTTTTTGATTCCTTTTCCCTTCATTTTGAATATGGTTCCGGTTTGGGTTCCGCTAGGAATTTTTAGATCAGCTTTTCCGTTTAGAGTTGGTACTTCTACTGTTGCACCTAGTGCACTTTCTGTAAATGAGATTGGTATTTCTGTGTAAATATCATTATTATCTCTCTTGAATACGTCATGCAATTCAACTATTATTACAATAAATAAATCTCCTACTCCGTCCACTCCTTCATTTCCTTTTCCTGCTATTCTTAAATGATTTCCAGTGTTTATCCCTGCTGGTATTTTTACATTTAGTTTTGTTTTAGTTGAAACAAATCCATTTCCTCTGCATTCTTTGCATTCTTTCTCTGCTACTTGGCCTTTTCCTTTGCAAGTTGGGCAAATTGATTGTGTTCTAAACATTCCGAATGGAGTTTTTTGTTGGCGAATTGTTTGTCCTTTTCCTTTGCAAGTTGGGCAAGTTTTTAGTGCTCCTTCTGCTCCGCTTCCTTTGCATTTTTTGCATTTTTCTATTCTTTCATAAGTAATGTCTTTGTTTGTTCCAAATGCAGCTTCTTCAAATTTTAGGGTTAGGTTCACTTTGAGGTTTGAGCCGTAATCTTTTCCTCTTCCTCCTCCCCCTCTTCCTCCAAACATTTCGTTTAGGTCAGAGAATGAACCGAACCCAAATTGGTTGAACAAATCTTCAAAATCAAAATCAGTTCCTTGTCCAAATCCTTGTTGTTGATAACCAGAGAATCCTTTGTAAGCGTGTCCAAAATTGTCGTAATTTTCTTTTTTCTCTGGATCGTTTAGTACAGAGTATGCTTCGTTTATTTCTTTGAATTTTTTTTCAGCATCAGGGTCTTTTGAAACATCGGGGTGGTATTGCTTGGCTTTTTCTTTGTAAGCTTTTTTTATTTCTTCTATACTAGCCCCTTTTTTTAATCCTAATACTTCGTAATAATCCAAAATTAATCCCACCAAATAATCTAATTTCTTTTACAAATAATTCAATTTTGTTTAGTTGTTTTTATGAATTAAAAGAAAATAAAAGGGGTTTTTTAATGAATTGTTTTGAATTTTTTTAAATCAAAATACTTGCGAACCAACCTAATTCAATTTGGTTTTTTTGTATATTTTGATTTAATTTTTCTTTTGAAGAAATTTTTTTCTTTGAATCTTTTTTTTATTAATTTCCTCTTTTTTTGTGTTCAATTCATTCATTCACATAACCCTTTCTTTTCTTCTTATTAATTGTTTCTATTTATTTTTTGTCTTTTTCTTCAAACTCTGCATCTACCACTTTTTCTTTATCTTCACCCTCTTGGTTTTCGTTTGAAGTGTTTGAATCAGCAGTGTTGTTCTGCTGGTTCATTGCTCCATACACTTGGGAGCCAACTTCTTGAAGTGCTTTGTTTAATTCATCCATTTTTTGTTGTACTTCGCTTGCACTCTTATCTTCTTTTGCTAGTAGTTCTTTTAGTGGTGTTAGGTGCGAATTGATTTTTGTTTTTTGTTCTTCACTAATTTTGTCTTTTAGTTCTTCAAGCATTTTTTCTGTGGAATTAATTGTCATGTCTGCTGTGTTGAATGTTTCTATTTCTTCTTTTGCTTTCTTGTCTTCCTCCGCGTGCTTTTCAGCATCTTTTTTCATTTTCTCAATTTCTTCTTCATTGAGTTTTTGTGATGCTACTATCTTTATGCTTGTTTCTTTTCCTGTTCCCTTGTCTTTTGCAGTTACTTGTACTATTCCATTTGCATCAATATCAAAAGTCACTTCTATTTGTGGCATTCCTCTTGGTGCTGGAAGTATTCCTAACAATTGGAATTTTCCTAGTGATTTATTGTCTTTTGCTAGTGGCCGTTCTCCTTGTAGTACGTGTATATCAACTGCGGTTTGGTTGTCTTGTGCGGTTGAAAATATTTGGGATTTTTTTGTTGGGATTGTAGTATTTCTTTCAATTAGTTTAGTGAATACTCCTCCAAGTGTTTCTATTCCCAAACTTAGTGGGGTAACATCTAGCAACAAAACATCTTTCACTTCTCCTGCAAGTACTCCTCCTTGAACAGCTGCCCCCATTGCAACACATTCCATTGGGTCAATTCCTCTCTCTGGTTCTATCCCAGTTATTTTTTTCAAGAACTCGTAAATCACTGGCATTCTTGTTGGGCCCCCAACTAGAATTACTTTATCCAAATCTGTTGCAGTTAGTTTTGCGTCCGCCAATGCTTGAGTAACTGGTTTTTCACATTTTTTTACTATTGCTGATACTAGGTCTTCTAACTTTGCTCTGTTTATTTTCATTACTAAGTGCTTTGGCCCTTCTGGTGTTGCTGTAATGTAGGGTAAATTAATGTCTGTTTCTATTACTGTTGAGAGTTCTATTTTTGCTTTTTCTGCTGCTTCTCTTACTCTTTGCATTGCCATTGAGTCCTTAGTTAGATCTACTCCTTGTTCTTTTTTGAATTCGTCAACAATGTATTTTAGTAGTGCTTCGTCCATGTCTGTTCCGCCGAGTTGGGTATCTCCTGAAGTTGATTTTACTTCAAACACTCCTCCTCCTAATTCCATTATGGTTACATCTAGTGTTCCTCCTCCAAGATCAAAAACCATAATCTTTGCATCTTTTCCTTTTTTATCAATTCCATAAGCTAGGGAAGCTGCTGTTGGTTCGTTAATTATTCTAACTACTTCTAGGCCCGCAATGCTTCCAGCATCTTTAGTTGCTTGTCTTTGGTTGTCATCAAAATAAGCTGGTACTGTAATTACTGCTTTTTCAATTTTTTCTCCTAAAAAACTTTCTGCATCTCTTTTTATTTTTTGTAAAATAAATGCACTTATTTGTTGAGGAGTGTATTCTTTTCCATCAATTTTGTATTTGTGGCTAGTACCCATTTTTCTTTTTGCTTTTGTAATTGTTCTATCAGGGTTTGTTACTGATTGTCTTTTTGCTGGTTCTCCTACTAATAATTTACCATCTTTTGAAAATGCAACATATGAGGGAAATGCTTTTCCATAAACTGTATTTCCTTCTGCTGAAGGAATTATTCTTGGTTTTCCTCCTTCAAGAACCGCTGCGGCACTATTACTAGTACCTAAATCAATTCCTATTATTTTACCCATATTCATCCACACTCCAATTTTTTTATTTTAGTTGAAAATAAAACCAAAAACTTTGTTTGTTATTGGTTTTATCATAAATTTAATCAATTTACTCTCCTTTTGTTTTGAATTCACTTTTAGTGTTTTCTTCAAAACAATTTTCATTCATCTTCTCTTTGATTTCTTCTTCACCTAATTTTTCTTTAATATTATTTTGTTTTAGGGGTTCTCCCACACTTACTTTTGTTGCTCTAAGAATTTTTCCATTCAATTTGTATCCACTCATTAGAACATTAACTATTTCGTCCTCATTCACCCCTTCTTCCTTTTCACACATTAAGCATTCCATTTCATCGTGATTGAATTTATCCTTCTTTTTAACAATTATTTTTTCAAGTCCATTTTTTTTCAACACACTCATTAATTGATCATGAATCATTACTAGGTCTTTGTTGTGATTCATTCCTTGTTCAAGAGAATCAATTACAGGGAGTAATTCTTCAATGAGTTTTGCATTTGCAAAAAGTTTGAATTCATTATTTTCTTTTACACTTCTTTTTTGATAGTTTTCAAACTCTGCTTGAAGGCGTTGAAGAGAATCTGTTAAATCATTTAATTTATTCTTCATTTCCTCCTCTTTACTTACCCTAGCATCTTTTTTATCTCTAAAAATACCCTCTAAAAAGGGTTTTTTACCCTCTTTTCCAGTGTTTTCTGCTCCTTTTTCACCCATTTCGGTTGGGTTTTTGGTTGATTTATTCTCTTTTTTTGATTCATTTTGAGTCATTTTCAATCACAATCCATTAAAAAATACAAATTTTGCCTAAACTATTTGGACAATAATTAAACTATTTAAACAACGTGTTTTTAAAGCTTTCTCCCCTTACCCTTATTATTGGCTTAAATTTTAATTAAAAATTAACCACTCCCAACTAAATAATGATTTAATTGAGATAACCAATATGGAGATGTAGCAGGTATTTCTGCAGAACACAACTAAACAATGATTTAATTGAGATTAACCAATAGTAATTTAATTTTTTTATTACAATAATTATTTACAACAAAGGAGTGAAATTGGGCAGGGATATTAATGGCTAAATCTAACAATAATAGGAATTTTATTTTGGTTGAACCAATTTCTACTCAAAGAATTATTATTAACAAACCTTCTGTTACTAAAAAAAAGATCCCCTCTTCGTTACCAATAATTAAAGGAGCTGTCAAACACATCCCTACTGGAAAAGCTAAATTCAAAATTGTTATTCGTAAAATTGAACGCCCTTTTAACCCTAGTTTTGAACACCAATTAGCTTGGATTTGTTCTTCACTTGGATTTTTCGAACCAATTGACAAGGATAAAAATGCTGCAGCTGTTTTTAAAGAAATTATTCTCGCTTCAGAAAAAGGAGAAGCATTGAGTAGCACCGAACTCGCTGAAAGAATTGGGATGAGTAGAGGAGCAGTAATAAATCACTTGAATAATTTAAAACGCTCCGGCCTAATTGAAAAAAACAAGAAGTATTATTCTGCAAGAAGCAAGAGTGTGAAGAGAACAATTGAAGAAATTGAAGAAGATATTGATAGAATATTTTCTCAACTCAAAAAAACTGCTGAAGAACTTGATAAACAAATTGGGTTTGACGAAAAAGATTAAAAAAAATTAAAAAATTATTCCTTATTTTTTATTTGTTTTATTTAATAAAAAAATTACTCCTATTAAAGTGATTAGCACAAATATTATTGAATTATCAGGAACATTAGTTGGATTAACCAAATCCTCAACTACTAAATAATCTGTTTTGGTGCAAACTTTACAAATTGGTTGAATTTTTGCTATTGCTGTATAAATAATTTTTTCTTCAACCGAATCTAAAATCAAACCATTTTTTTCTTCAACTTCACAAACATCATCAACACTAACTAAATTTTTTGAAGATACTTCCCCCTTGTATAAATTTATATCAATTGGAACTTCTTTGTTGCACTTAATTTTATAATACAATTTGTTTCCATCTACAAATAAATTAAATACATTAATTGAAGCTGATGCACTGCTTGTTGAAACACATTTATTTTCTGCTCCACACACAAGCCCCCTACAACAATCAGAATTACTCACACAACTCCCATCAACACTAACACAACCACAATCCAAATCAACCCAGATAGGACAATCTTCATTACACACCCCATCACTACTACAATCCAATTCATCTTTTATACAAATACCCTCCTCATAATAATAATCATTTTGACAAATCACATCCTCTGGACAATTACTACAATTTTCTCCCTCATCAATTACGCCATCCCCGCAAAATGGAATTCTAAAATTTTTACAATTTACTTCAAGCCCTCCACAAGATTTATTTGGCGATTCACAAATCCAATTCACATCTAACCCATCTTCACTTTGAGTTAGAGAACCTTGTTTTAAATTTCCCCTAGCACAAAGTAAGTTATTATCATTTTGCCAATCTAAAAAACGTAAGTCAAAATAGGACGCCGCTCCACACGCTCCATTAACTTGAAAACTCAAAATAGGGTAATTTGAATTAATTCCACAATTATCTATAATCCAATCACCCACTTCTTGAGTAGTTTGCCAATTCCAATTAGGATAAGGACCAAAAGTGTTGTTTGATGTAAATTGTCCTTTAGAGTTTACAGAATTAGAATTATCACAAGTACTTAACTCACTTCCATCAGAATTTAAACATTTTCCAATTTTGTTAAAACCCCCTAATAACCACCAATTATTAGTTGTGTCAATTGGTTGTTTTAGATAGCCTATAAATCCTCCCATATAATGAACTGCAGTGCTAGTTGATTTAGTTACACTACCTAAAGAAAAATTGTTTTTAATATTTGTACCATTATGCAAGATGCCTATAAATCCCCCTATATTACAATAATTAGATGTATAATTCGAGTTTGCTGCAACATCAGCTAAAGAATAATTATTGTATATGTCTGCTGAAGCAACTTCTCCAATAAACCCCCCTGCACTAATACCTTTAATTTGTGAAGAACCTCCATAATAATTATTATAAATAATTCCATTTGTGGCATTTCCGATAAGTCCCCCTATATAATATAATCCATTATAGTATGAGGGAATATATGATTTTGAGTAATTATTGTAAAGATTTGTGTAAATATCAGGATAAAGATCTGTAGAATATAATTCACCAATTAAACCCCCTATATTTCCCGGATTCTCATTCGAATTA
>MWBC01000040.1 GCA_002068885.1 archaeon ADurb.Bin336 | reverse complement strand
CAAAAACCACTCCTGCCACCCCCCATTAGTTAATACAAAAAACCACAAAGAATAAACAAAAAAAGAGCTATTTAAAGTTACCCAAAGCAAATTGCCACCCAAAAACCAAAATGAATTAAAAACAAAAACCTCTCCACCTCTCCCCCAAAGAGCAAGTTTTATAAAGAATACACGCTTTTAGTTGTTCGGTTAGAGGATAGACCCCCTATCAACAAAAGGTGTTAAATATGAAAGCAAAATTTGAGGTAAGAACAATAAAAAGCTCTTGGAAGCCCCCATTCAAAAAAGATATAACAGATGAAGTTTTTGAAGCAAGCGAAGGAGAATCATTTGATAAAATACAAGGAAACGGAAACGAGGACGTTGTATACACAGTAATAAGAATCGCAGGAGACAAAGCAATAGTAAAATACTCAAGATTCTTTACACTAAAAGGGCCAAACCCTGGAGACAAACAAATCGTTCTTGAAAGAGACAAACCCGTTGAAATGACCTATATGTGGGGAGAAGACGGAGTGACAAAAAAAATAACTTACAAAGGATAAAAACTATTTTTTGTTAGGGTTCCACCCTAACTCAAATACAAACACACTCCTCAAGATAAGAATAAAAACCCTCATATGAACACTATTTCATATGAACAAGATTTCAAATAAAAAAAATTCAAAGAAAAAAGTTCCAAATAATATTCATTCTCCTCACAAGTGCTTGGAAGTACTAGGGAATGAAGTGAGAATAAGCATAATTCAATTATTAATGAAAGAAGAATTAACCGTTCTAGAAATATGCAAAAAACTTAACAAAGAACAAAGTTTAATTAGCCACTCGCTAAAACAACTAAGAGAATGCTCTTTTGTTGATTACAAAAAACAAGGAAAACAAAATGTGTATTATTTGAAAAGCAAAATATTTCACGACAAAAACAAAACTCTGATAGAAATGTTTATTGAACACTCAAACAAATATTGCAAAAATAAAAAGTGATGAATTGTGAAAAAAATATATTTTGATAATTCAGCAACAACTCCTGTTAGAAAAGAAATTCTAAAAGAAGCACTCCCTTATTTTTCAAATAATTATGCAAACGCATCAAGCTTTCACTCAATGGGGTTAAGTGCAAAAAAAGCGCTTAATGAATCAAGAAAAAAAATTGCAAAAATATTGAATTGTACACAAGAAGAAATAATTTTTACTGGAAGCGGAACAGAGAGCATTAATCTCGCAATTAAAGGAATTGCATTCAAAAAAATGTTGCAAGGAAAAAAAGGAACAATAATTACTCAAAAAACAGAACACCCCGCAGTACTCAACACCCTTGCATGGCTCAAAAAAATTGGGTTTAACACAATTCAAATAGGAGTTAATAATGAAGGAATTATTTCACTAAAAGAACTAGAAGAAACTATTACAAACGAACAAAAAAAAGGAAACGAAGTAATTTTAGTTACAATAATGTATTCGAACAACGAAATAGGGACAATCCAACCAATAAAAGAAATTGCACAACTCTGTCACAAACACCACACCATCTTGCATACTGATGCGTGTCAAGCAACTGAATACTTAGATATTGATACAAAAAAACTTGGAGTAGATTTAATGACCCTAAACGGAAGCAAAGTATATGCTTTCAAAGGAACTGGATTATTATACAAAAAGAAAGGAATAGAACTTGAACCACTCTTGCACGGGGGAGAACAAGAATTCAAACTAAGAGCAGGAACAGAAAACGTTCCAGGAATAGTTGCACTCGCAAAAGCAATGGAATTAGCTCACAAAGAAAAAAAATCTGAATCAAAAAGAATTACAAAACTAAGAGATTATTTTATTAAAAAAATAGAAAAAGAAATTCCAAAAAGTTATTTGAATGGATCAAGAACAAAAAGATTACCCAACAACATAAATATTTCTTTTGAAGGAGTGGAAGGAGAAAGTATTTTGTTAAGATTAAACGAAAAAGGAATACTAGTAAGCACAGGAAGTGCGTGTGCCTCTTACTCCCTTGACCCAAGCCACGTACTTTTAGCAATAGGAAGAGAACACGCCCTTGCACACGGAAGCATACGTTTTACCCTAGGAAAATACACTACAAAAAAAGAAGTGGATTACACTATTGAAAAACTCAAAAAAACAATTAAATTTTTGAGAGAAATTTCGCCAGTATGGAGAGAGTGAAACAAAATGAAGCTAGAAGGAAATGATTGGATTTATTCAAAAAAAGTAAAAGAACACTTTCTAAACCCAAAAAACTTTTTAAAAAACAAAAAAGAAATCAAGGATTTTGATGGACACGGAGTCGTAGGAAACATGAAATGTGGAGATTTAATGGAAATGTGGATCAAAGTAAAAAATGATAAAATAATTGATGTTAAATGGAGCACATTTGGATGTGCAAGTGCAATAGCATCCACTTCAATACTCTCCGAAATGCTAAAAGAAAAAGGAGGCACTCCCCTAAAAAAAGCATTAAAAATAACTGGAAAAGATATTACAAAAAGATTAGGAGGACTACCTGCAATAAAAATACACTGCTCCGTTCTAGGAGACCAAGCACTAAGAGCAGCTATATATGATTACGCACAAAAAAACAATAGAACTGATTTAAAAGTAGAAAAACCTCTTGAAGAAGAACACCACTAAATTAAAAAGAAAAACAAACACAAATATAATATGGCCAAACCAATAAAAATAAAATTCACTTCAAAAAAAATGTTAGGAGTTAGTGCAAAAGCAGGAGAAATAGTTTTTGGAACCCACACACAATTAACTCATTACAAACAACCAAACAAAATAGAATTAAGACTTTTAAAAGCACAAGAAGCATTCAGAAAAACTAGTCAATTAATGAAAAAAATTACTCCGAACCGATCAATAAAAACAATGCTAGTTGAATTAAAAAGAGTCCAAGCAATAAATCAATTCTCTTCAGCACAAAGAATGGCACTACTCTCAAATTATAATGAATTACAAGTACTAATTAGAAAAACAACTAATCCCAAAGCAAGAAAAAAACTCAAGCGAAAAGCTAGATCAACCTATGCCCGAGTAAAAAACTTAGAAAAACTAATGAACAATTCAAGAGAACTTGAAGAAAACCTAAAAAGATATTTAACACTAGCCCTCACCCAAAAAGAAAAAACTAAAACAAAAAAAACAAAAAGAGCTGTTCAAAAAACACTAAGCGAAGCAGAACAAAACCAAGCAAATCAATTACTTGATAGAAGAAACATATACACTAAAAGAATAACAAAATTACAAAATGAAATTAAACACAAAGATTTAAGCACAACACAATTAATTAACAAAAAACTTATGCTAAAAGAAGCAGAATTAGAATTAAAACAAACAGATAAACTTCTAAAAAATTTAACAACCCCTCTACAAAAATCACTCACAAAAAAGAACCACAAGCAGTAGAATTAAAAACAACAAACAAACTAATTTAGTAATATGGAACTAGCACAATACATTGTAATGAATACTTCCCTTGGAATGGATAAAGGAAAACTCTGTGCTCAATGCGCACACGCTGTAATAAGCGTACTAGACAAAGTTGACGAAGAAACAATAAATGAATGGAAAAATGAAGGAATGAAAAAAATTGTGTTAAAAGTAACAAGCACACAAGAACTAGTTGAATTATTTGAAAAAGTTAAGAAAAAATTGCCTTGCGTACTAATCACAGATGCAGGAAAAACACAAATAAAAGCAGGGAGCAAAACTTGCTTTGCGTGCGGGCCAATTGAAGAAAGTGAAGGTGAAAAATATTTTTCACACTTAAAATTATTATAAAAAAAATAATAAAAAAAACAAAAAAGAGTGGATAAAAAGTGGGAAAAGGATTTCTAACACACATAAACAAACTAATTAATGAATCCAATATTGTTATTGAAATAGTTGACGCAAGAAGACCAAACGAAACAAGAAATCTAACTCTAGAAAACCAAGTAACTTCAAAAGGAAAAAAACTAGTAATAGTCATGAACAAAGCAGATCTTGTTGAAGACAAAAAATGGTTAGAAGAAAAAAAATTAGAGATAATGAAGAACACAAAAGCGAAAGTGATTTTTGTTTCCGCACTCCAAAAAGACGGAATGAATATGATTAGAAAAGAAATAGGAATGATTAAAGGAAATAATCCAAATGAAGAAACAAAAATAGGAATAATAGGTTACCCTAATGTTGGAAAAAGCACTTTGATTAATTCCTTGGCCGGCAAAGGAAGGGGGAGAGTTGCAACCAGCAGAAAAGCCGGACTCACTAGAGGATTATCAAAACTAAAAATAACAAACAATGTTTACTTAATAGATTCCCCTGGAATAATTCCATTCAAAGAAGATGAATTTAATTTATTTTTAGTAGAATCAAAAAACCCTAACCAACTAAAAGACCCCGAACTTGTTGCAATAAAACTTGTGGAATACTTAGGAAAAGAAAAAATAATTAAAGCATACGAACTTGATGAAAACAAGGCAAAAAAAGCGGATGAAAATGATATAATTGAAATGATTGCTCAAAAGAAAAACCTACTCAAAAAAGGAGGCGAACCTGATTACAAAAAAGGAGCAAGAGAACTACTTGAAAAATACCAAAAACACGAAATATAAAACAAAGGCGAAAAAATGAAGAGCATACAAAAAAGAAAAATGAAAAAACTTGGTAGCGGAATGTTTGTCACCGCAAAAGTAATTCTACCCACAAAAAGAGATGCTACAAAAAGAGTTAGTCTAGCTGGAAAAGTGTTTAAAAAAATTAGTGGAACATACACTTTACCAGAAGGAATAAGGACTAAAAAAATTATTTTAGAATACCTCCAAAAATTAGGAGATGCAAGAGTAAAAACATTGCAAACAAAAGTAAGGTTGATTAAAACTCCTAAAAACAAACTTCAATTAATAATGCTACAAACCCAAATTGCTAAAGAAGACCTACTAATAAACAGAATAAAAAAATGCTCTCCTACAGAAGCACTTAATTTTTTTGAACAAATGGTTAGAAACATACAAAAAATTGAAGAATATAATAAACACCACTCCGCAAAAATAGGTTTAGACATAAGATTGAAAAATTTTGGAGTGATTAATAACGAACTAGTGCTAATTGATTTATATCCTGCTTACTTGCAAGGAGAACAAAAAATACAAATAGGGGATATTTCTCAAAGAAAAAGAGGAGTGATAAGAAAAATAAAAAAACATTTATCACTAAAAAATGTTGAAAAAAAAGCTGAAAATACTATAAGAAGAAGAATGGATTCAAAAATAACAATGAAAGAAATGATTGAAAAATTTATTTCAAGAAGGCCAGAACTAAAAAATCAATTCCTTCAAAAATATGCTAGTATGGTTAACTAAGAAAAGAAAGCTATATTTGTTTAAAAAAAATAATGAAACAAATTAGTAATTATAAAAAAAATAAAACAAAAAAAATAATACTCTTAAAAAACAAAATAAAAAAAAATTAATAATTATAAAAAAACAAAAAATGAACTAATTAAACAAAAACAATAATTACAAAAAAAAATAAAATAAGAAATTAACAATTACAAAAAAACAAAACAAAGCAAAAAAAAAACAATAATTTCAAAAAACAAACAAATAAAAAAATTAATTACAAAATAGAAAATAAAAAAAAACAAAAATTATTTTTTAACAAAAAAAATTATTTAACCAATAAATTATTTAACCAAATCATCAAACGAAACTGATTTCACCCTAGCTTCTTTTAAAGAAATCATAAAATTCTTCCCCGCATCATGAAAATCATTAAACCTAACAAAAAGCCACCCCTCTCTAGGAACCTTCCACCCCACAAAAAACTCTGCCCCAGCAACTTTGGCCCAATTAACTTCATCAAGCATAGTAGTTCGAGGAATAGCTAAATATTCTCCCTTCCAAGCTTTACACTCAATTGCTAAAATCCTTCCCCCCTTAATTGCAACAACATCAGGAGAAGGCAAGGGACTAACCCCACTACCCGCAACCCTCAAAACAGCAAAACCCACTTTTGAAAAAGAATGAATCAACTCCCTCTCCGCATTAGCACCCTTATTATAACGAGCCATTCAAATCACTTCAATAATTATTTTTCCACACCCAACTCTGAACAATAAAAACTCAACCTTAATTAAAACCTACTCCCCCCTAAAAGAAACCTTTTTATTCCCTTCAAACAAATAATTAATTGGAAAACGACTCTAAAAAGAGCGTTAAACACTAAAAAAGTGTTTATGGTTTTTAAGAAATGAAAAAGGTTTGTGTAGAAAAAAATGGAAACAGTGATAAACACAAAAATTTCTACTGGAAAAAAAGAGTTTAAAGTTGAATTTGATAAAGATAAAAATATTGTTCTAATCAAAACAACACAACAACCAGATAAGAACAAAGCGAACAAAGAAATATTAAAAGAATTAAAAAAATTCTTTAATAGTGAAGTCAAAATTGTTTCCGGATTAAAAAGCAAAGAAAAAAAAATTAATATTAATTTGCCTAAAAAAGAAGTTGAAAAAAAACTTCAAAACACGAACTAATTCTAAAAAAAAACCAAAGAAAAGTTTTTGAATAAATTAAAAACAACTTCAAAAAAAAGTTGGATTTATTTATTAGAAATTACAAAATGCCAAAAATCAAAGGAGAAGTGAAAAAATGGCTAAAACATATTTAAGTGCAGTAAAATACGAAATACTTGCAAATTACGAAGTAAAAGGAGTGGTTGAAAAACCAGACATTGTAGGAGCAATCTTTGGACAATGCGAAGGCCTACTAGGTGAAGACATGGACCTAAAAGAACTCCAACAAGCAGGAAAAATAGGAAGAATAGAAATAACAGTAAACAAAGGAAAAGGAACTACCAAAGGAGAAGTAACAATCCCTAGTTCCCTTGACCAAGTAAAAACAAGTATCCTCGCAGCAACAATAGAAACCGTTGAAAAAGTAGGACCATTTGAAGCAAAAGTAAAAGTACTAAAAATAGGGGACACTAGAAAAGAAAAAAGAGACGTTATCACTGACAGAGCAAAAGAACTACTAAAAAGAATGCAAAAA
>MWBC01000039.1 GCA_002068885.1 archaeon ADurb.Bin336 | reverse complement strand
CCTATTTGGGTTTTAATATTATAGGCATTGATTCTTTTGGTAATAAGTACTTTTTTAATTATGCAGTTATTTTAATTAATTATCTGGCTGGTATGGTTCAGTGGTTAGAATCTTCGGTTGTGGTCCGAAGGGCCCGAGTTCGATTCTCGGTACCGGCCTATTTTTTTCTAAGAAAAGGAGTTGTTTTGGTTTTATGAATCTTCAACCGGTTAGGGGGATGAGGGATCTTGTTGGGCAAGATGCTTTGATTCAAGAGTTTATTGAAGGGAATTTTAGGAGAATATTTGCTTCTTTTGGGTATGCTCCGCTTTATACTCCTGCTGTAGAGAATTTTGATTTGTTCAAAATAAAGGGTTCTGTGGGGGAAGCTATTAAGGAAGAAATTTATTACTTTAAGGATAAGGGTGAGCGTGAACTAGCTTTGAGGTTTGAATTCACTGCTTCTTTAGCAAGGGTGGCTGCTACTACTCAACTGAAAATGCCTTTTAAGAGATATCAAATTGGGGAAGTGTATAGGTATGATAGGCCACAAGCAAAAAGGTACAGGGCTTTTACTCAAGCGGATATAGATATTTTGGGGGTAGGGGGGCTTGAGGCAGAGATAGAAATAATGCAAGTAATTAAGAGTTGCTTTGAATCATTAAAACTAAAACCAAAAGTAATATTTAATTCAAGAAAATTGTTGCAAGAAGTTTTGGGAAAATTTGCTCTTGGAAAAGAAATTGAGGCAATGAGGATATTGGACAAGATGGATAAAGTAGAAAAGAAAGAGGTTAAATTAATGCTAGAAGAAAAAGGAATTGATTCAAGGGTAATTGAATTAATTGAAAAAAACTCTTTTGAAGAAATACAGAAATTCTTGGACAAAGAAACGCAAGGAACTAAAGAAATTAAAGATTTTATTAATTTGTTAAAAGAAAATGAATTAGATTTTGTGGAATTTGATGCTAGGTTAGCAAGGGGATTTGAATATTACACAGGAATAGTATTTGAAATAAAATTAGATAATGGGCCTAGTGTGGGTGGGGGTGGAAGGTTTGATAAACTCATCTCAACTTACGGGGGGCAAGAAACTCCTGCGGTGGGAGTGGGGCTGGGGGTAAGCAGAATATTTGATTACTTGAAAGAGAATGGATTTATGGTGGGAAATCAAGGATTGTATTTATTTGGGATGAATGTTAATTCAACTAAATTATTCAAAATTGCAAATATTTTAAGAAAAGAAAATATTTTTGTTGAAATTGATTTGAATAAGAAAAACCTTTCAAAAAACATTGAATTTGCTCAAAAGAAAGGGTATAAATTTGTGGGGATAATTGGGGAGAATGAACTCAAAGCAAATACAATCACAATAAAAAATATTGAAAATGGGGAACAAGAAAATATTTCATTAAAAGAAATTGAGAAAATAAAATCGAGAGTTAATTGGTGAAAATACAATATTAATTTTTTTTTATTCTCATTTATTTTTGGATTAAAAATATTTTTTAAAAAAATTCAAAAATTATTTTCAAAAAACATTAAAAACTTGTTTTTATTCTTTTCTTTTCTTATTATTACTAGTTTTAAAGGTGCGAAAAATGAGTTTGTTTGAATCTTTTATGAAAAAATTGGGTTATGTGAAAGAAGAAAAAGTTGTTGAAAAAAAGGAGCAGCCAAAACCAAGAAAAGATTTGGGGGTTTGTGTTCCTTTGCACGCTCAAAAAAAAGGAAAGGATTCAAAGAAAATAAAATTTGTTATAAAAAATGATGACGATGAAGATAGTCCATTTGATAAATTAAGGAAAGAGTATGAAAAAGATAAAGCTGAATTTAATAAAGCGGTTAAACATATAATGGAACAACAACCCTCAGAACCATATGATTATGATCCTGAATTAGGGATTGAACAAATTGCTGAAGAGGGGGAAACAAACTCTCCTCTTGTAAAATCACTTACTGCTAAAAGTACTAAAGAAAAAGAATCAACTGAAAAAAGTGATGATGAACTTGATGAAGCTTCTAATAAAATGGAAGGGTATGTTCCAAGATTTTCTGCAAGTGCGAGAAAAAAATTAGGGTTAGAACAAAAATCAACTGAATCAAGTAGTAAATCATACGCTCAATTTGAAGTGGATGGGGTTTATGTGGGTGTAGAAACAATGATATCAGGGGTAGTTATACGCGGAAAACTCACTAAAAGAATGAGTGGACAAATTGGGAAAAATAATATTAGAATTTCGGATTTAAAACAAAAACTATCCTCAGTTAGTGAAATTAATGAAGGAGAAGAAGGAACTATATTTACTAGGGGTTCATTAGGGTTAATTAAAAATGGGGATATAATAGAATTCTCTTAAAATTAATTTCAAATAATTTTTTAGTTGCTCTGGTAGCATAGTGGTTATTGCACGTCATTGGTATGCGGGTTTGCTACAATGATGACGAGGTCGCGAGTTCAAATCCCGCCCAGAGCTTTTTCACTTATCCAAAAAGAAGTACAACCCTCTACCAATTAGCATTACTACAAGTAGTACTGCTATTAGTGGAACCTCAACTCCAAATATAGGAGTAGTTTTCCAGTATTGAGTTAAGAGCATTATTAAACAAAAAATTGTTCCTATTAGGGGGATTATATTATCTTTAATAATAAAACTCTTTTTTGAAGAGAAGGGGGTTAATCCTCTATAAATCACTATTGCAGAAATATTAACCATTGCAAAGAGTAAAAATATGCTCATAGTGCAAAGATAACCCAATAGTTCTATATCTCCAAAAAGAGCGAACAAACAAGAAAAAACACATACTACTATCACTGCTACTGAGGGGGTTTTTGTTTTTGGATTAATGTATTCAAACATTTTTGGAGCAATATTTTGCTTACTCATCCCATAAAGAATTCTACTAGCAACATTCAAAAGAACAATTAAAGTGCTTCCAATTGCACAAAAAGCAATTAAAGTTAATAAAAAACCGGCCTCTGGGGAAATTAATCTCTCTGCAACTAAAGCAAGGGGGCCGTTTGAAGAAGAAGAGAAAGCTGATGCGTATAGTTCAGGAGTAGGAACTACACTAACAGCAATTATTGAAATTAGTACATAAAGAATTGTTACAATGAAAAGGGATAATAAAATTGCTAAGGGAATAGTTTTTTTAGGGTTTTTGGTTTCTCCAGCAAGGTTAGCTAATCCCTCAAAACCCAAGAAAGCAAAGAAAATCAAAGCAGCGGCAGAGAAAAGATTATTTCCTAAGGAAAAAGTGTTTTCAATTAGGTTTAATCCATTTGGGCCTTCTAATAAATTAACTTTTCCGATCCAAGGTATTCCAAAAAAAATTATTAATAATAATCCAAAAAGTGTTAATGTTGTTAAAACATTATTAACAATTACGCTTTGTTGTATTCCTAAATAATTTATTATGGAGAATAAAATTATTGAAGCAAGTACTACTATTATTGGTTCGATTGGGATGAGTGATTTTGTGTATGCTACAAGTCCCCAAGATACGGTAGCTACTGAAAAAAGCCACACAATTATGGACAAATATCCTGTTAGAAAAGAAATTTTTCTGCTTCCAAAAGCTTTTTGTGCATAAAAACTCTCTGCGCTTTCTTTTGCAAAAAGAGTGGATAATTTAGCATAGGATAATGCTGTTAGGGAAGCTATTACTCCTGCAATAATAAAAGAAAGCCATAACAAGTTTCCAGCAATTCCTGCTCCCACTCCAATTAAGGTGTAAATACCTGTTCCTACAATAACTCCAACACCATAAATAACTGCTTGGGGGAAAGTAATACTTCGTTCAAGAGTCAAGTTAAAACCTCCTCACTAAATCACTTTTTTTTCTTCTTTTCCTTTTCCTTGAAATGAATACTTCCTGTTTTTGTATTAGTTACTCTCTTAATTTTATTTGGCCCTAAATTCAATTTCTTTTGAACTGGGGTGAGGCCGTATACATCAAATCTGAAATCTTTGCTGTGGGAGAATAAACCAATTGCGAGTGCTATTAGCAGGATAAAGGAAATATAATTGTAAGGATATGGTACTAAATTAACATCAGGGTCTAAATAAATGTAAATGCTTAGTGCGATTAACAATGCAAAAACTAATTCGCAGAAAACAAAAAGAAGTATTCTAAAATTAGTGAATTCTATTTTGAGTTTGATTGTTCCAAAAACTAATCTTGAAAAATTGTGGTGAATTAACCAAACATTTTTATCTCTCATGGCAATTACTACATACCCTACTATAAGAAAGAAAATTGAGCCAAACAACCAAATGTAATTTTGTATTTGAGGAGTGTTTTGAAACAATAATATATTTCCATTAACAATTCTTATTCCAAGAAAAATTGCTAATTGAACTACAATTAAAAATATCAAAAAACTTTCTTCAATCACAAAAAAAAGAGCTGCTCTGGGGGAGAGTATTTTCTTTTGTTTGAAAAAATTTTCGTCCTTAAAATTCTTTGAAAATCTCATATTACTTAATAACACAAAAGGAGTAAATAAACCTTAGCTTTTTACTAAAAATTAGTTGCTTTTTATTAAAAGTTAATCAACTGTTTTTTTACGAAAAATATATTTATCAACCCAATAAAAAATTAATCCGCCTATAAAATTCGCGATTATTGTAGCACTCAAAATATCAAAATTTGATAATAAATATAGGACTAATGCTAGGATTGGGGTGCTAAGTTGCCACCTTAAAAGATAAAGGCCGTATTGTTTGAAATTAATTTTCTCCATTCTTCAAAAACACCTTGGTTAGATTAAATTAATTAATCAAGATTTAAGTGTGCTTTCGTATATTTAAGATTTGTGTTTTTTTTTGAAAAAGATCTTTGTTGGTAATTAATTTTTGTTAAATTTAGGGAGTTAATTTTTATTAAAATTAGGAGTCAATTTAGTGGCATTAATATAACACACAAGGATAATTAATTCAGTAGTTTATACATAATAATATTTGTTTTGGAAAAAATACTTTTTCTTTAAGAAATAATCTATTTCCTCACCCATTCTTTTAATTTTTCAATTATTCCTATCAATTCTTCAGCTTTGGGTGTTAGGGCATACTCTGTTTTCATTGGAGTTCCTAAAATAATATTTTTTGTAACAAGTTTATTTTTTTCAAAATCCTTTAATCTCATTGATAAAATCCTTGGATTTACTCCTTTCACTCCTTTTAAAATTTGGTTAAAACCGGCCCTCTTATTTTTTGAATTAATATAATCAAGAATCAATAAATCGTGTTTTTTACCAACAACTTCAACTGCTTTTTCTAAAGGATTTATTTTTTCTACCATTTTACTCATTCAAATCGCCAAAATAATCATAAATATACTATTTATAGTTAGTAATCTTTTTAAAGCTACTTATTTAAATATAGTTCGGATGAATAATTAATTGGTTATTATGGATTGGGATAGATTTGTTAATGGGGAGAAAAAAGTTGTTAGAGAAAAAAGTAACAACTTTTATCTAGATAAAGTATTAGCTGGAATATTGGAAAACAATACTTTAGCTAATTGGGTTTGGGAAACCAACGAAAAAATAGTTTTGTGAAAAAGCCAATTTTTTTTTAGTGGCTTAGATCAAATAAAATAGTTTTTTAAAAAACGCTCGAAAAACAAACAAAGTTTGGTTCGTTAAAGGGGGAATCAAGTGAGTTTTGGGGTAATCACTTTGATTTTTGGGGGCTTTAACGAATCAATTTCTATTTTTTATCATTAGTGGATGAAACTAATTTCCTACGCTTGTTTTGAGGTTCTTTCATTTAATAAATAGTGGAAGAAATACCCCATTTACCTCAATAGTTCCACTTTTTGAATAATAATTTTTCATTAATTTGAATAAGTATTAGTTTTTCATTAATTTGGGTAAGTATTAGTTTTTCATTAATTTGGATAAATTTTCTTTGTATTTGTGAGGGGAAGAGAATTTGTTTGAGAGTTGGGTGTATTCCTCTTTTAATTCTTTAATTGAAGGAATTTTTTTAATTGGAGTATTAAACCCTGCTTCATTTTTAAGATAATCAAAAATACTAGGATTTTTTAGGGCCGCGCGAGCAATCATTACTCCACTAACTCCAATTTTTTTTAACTCAATAACTTTTTTGGGAGTAGTTATTCCTCCATTAGCAATTATTTTACTTCCACTAATTTTAGCAGAATCTAAGCACTCTTCATAAATTTGATTTCCTTGAACTTCTTCATCACTATTTTGAGAACCGTGCTTTGGGTGAACTATGTAATAATCAGCCCCGCTTCCTTCAATCAACCTCAAATAAACCTTGTGTTTTTGCTCAAATGCATTAGCTCCTAAACGCATTTTTATTGAAACTGGGTAATTGTATTTTTGAATTATTTTAACTAAGTTTTGGGCCTTAGTTAATCTCTTTACCATCCCTGCCCCCCTACCCACTTTAATCAATTCTTTACTAGGGCAACTCATATTCAAATTAAATCCTCTAAAACCTTCAAATGGTTTGAAAGAGGAAACGAATTTTTCTAGTTGTTCTTCATTTGAAGCTAGGAGTTGGATTTCAACAGGGGTAGAATCACAACAAAGTATTTTAGCCAAAGTTGGTTTGTTGTTTCTAATAATTCCTTCCACCCTAGTCATTTCTGTAAAAGTAAGGTCAGCTCCGTGATTAAAACAAAGGGTTCTTAGTGCAGAATCGGAATAATTTTCAATAGGAGCGAGCATAAAGCGAAACATAAAAATTTGGTGATGAAATCAAAATAAAAAAAGAAGGGTTTAGAGAGGTAGAGGGGTTTATTTTTAAGGAATTGATTTAAGGGCTTTTGAACTTGGGTAAATATGTTTTAGTAAAAAATATTTATTTGTGAAGAATTAATTTAAGGAGTTTGAACTAAAAATAAAAAACAATTTAATGCAATAGTGTTTCTTTTGGGAAACACTTTGGTGCGATAGTGTTTCCTGTGGGAAACACTTTTAAATTGTTTTGTTAGTAATCATTGTATGAAAAAAGATGTTTTTAAGAAAATATTATCAGAATGGCAAGAATCTAAGCCAATTAATCTTTTCAAAAGAGATTTTGAATTAAATATTTCAAACG
>MWBC01000038.1 GCA_002068885.1 archaeon ADurb.Bin336 | reverse complement strand
GTGAGAAGATTAGGGGATATTGATAGAGATTGTATAAAAACAAATGTTACAAGAATAAACCTCAACTCATTTATTATGAGTCCACAAAAATACTCGGTTTACAATTATTGTTATGATATAGGAGTACAACTTGCAAGAGCAAATATTGCTACAATCAATTGTTCGGCACCAATAGGAGCAGGGATACACTCACTACCATACCTACAAGTAGGGATGGAACCATATTATGCAAACCAATACCAATTAGGCATGGGAGGATATGGACAAGGAGCTTATAGGTATAATAATTACCACCAATTCTCCTCAAACGGAGGAGTGTGTGGAATAGGTTCCTGCTCACTAATAACAGGAACGAATATTAGACAAAGAGATATATCACAATCAAGCACAGGATCAGTTGAAAGAGTAGACTTTGATGTGGTACCAAATCCAAACTACATTCCACAAAGAAGATTATTCAACAACCAAACAGGAACAGCAGGATTATTCCAAAACGTTGGGGATATTAGACAATGGGCAACAGAAACAGATGCGAGAACAGATGTGTATGGAAATTTGAATATTAATTATACAAATGCTTATGGGGTACAAGAGTGTATGGAATTCCCAATAACAATCTCTGATATGTGGAGAATAGGAGAAAGTATTGACTCTGCACTAAATTGGGGAGACCCACTAGCAAGACCAAGTGAATGTCAAAGATTAAGTGCCTTGGATATAATTTCCTATTGGTCGAAAAGAAACCCAACAGTAACAACAATTAAAGGAACATACACTTCTTCAAGTGGAGTAGTTCCAGAAACGGAATATACTGGTTCAAACAAAAACATTTACATTTACATAGCCGACCCAGGAGCACTAAGAATAGGCCCAATGCCAAACACAATAAGCCAATACTACCCACAAGCAATAAACACTGCATACAACTACACCTACTTCCAACAACAAGCACTACAATCAACAGCGTCAAAAACACAAGCTTCTAGTGATGATGCGAGAGCAAATTGTGGATTAACAGATTCAATAAAAGTAATTACAAAATTATCTCCTGAACAAACAGGAGGAGCAAGAGTTACTGTAGAATCAACACACACAGGAAGCTTATTTAAGAACAGCTATGGGCCAAACCTAATGGTTCAAGTTGATAGGAGTACAATGACAGCAAATTGTGTAAAATTAGAAGTTCCAATAAAAGCAAGTGTAACAAGAGCAATTACTATGGAAACACAAGAACTAACTTGGAACTTGAGGATATTATTCACAAAACAAGGGTACACTTACAAAGGAATAGAAGGAGAATGTATGAGTGTAAGTAAATCAGAAGCACTCCCAACTGATTGTATAGAAAAATTGAGGAACAAAATGGGAAGCGAAGGGATAACAAAAGCAGATGATTCAAGAATAAATGAAATTGTGAAAAAATTCCTTGAAGAAAATAAATTATGTGAACCATATATTAGTGTTGAAGTTGCAAAACAATTACTATCAACAGGAACAACAATAGCAACAGGGTGCAATGCTGATTTGAAAGAATATGGATTTGATTTAATCCAAAAAGTAGAATTAGAAGACCACAGCAAAGCAAATATGGTTGATTGTACAAAATATTTTTGTAATGATGAAATGCTAAATGTATTCTTATTACACAGATTTAGTGAAATAAAACAAAAAGTTGATGCACTATCAAACAAAAACAATGCAAAGAATTTGATTGAATTGTACAAAGCAAGCGGAGTATCAAAAATAAAGAATTGTACTGGGCCGGATCATAATTATTATAAGAGTTCAACAGGAGCACTAGCGACAAAGAATTACACTATTTCAAAAGATTTGCTTGAAGCAAGTAAAGTTGAGTGGATTAATAGTTTAGGTGATTCTGCACTAAATGACATGGTAAAAATACTTGAAGGAATCAAAGACAAAGAAAAAATACTTTTGGAAGTGGATTATAATAAAGATTATGATGGACAATATACGGGTCTTGGAATGACTAGAGTTGGGAACAAAACCTATATGACATTAAATGGCTATATTGAATTACTAAAAGTGCTAAGTGTTAATGAAGCGAATAAAGGGGATTGCACAATAGATAATAAGACCTGCGAAGTAACTTATTGTGGGTGGAAAGCAAACCTTAATCCAACTGCATTCTATAATTCAATTATAAGAGGGAGATTGGTAGAAGGAGTAATTGAAAAAGAACACGAAAATATGGACAAGTTTGATATTGAACTTGTTTACTCTAATAACCCACAACTACAAGCAATCCACAAACTCGCAAAATTCGATTCAGAATTAGTGAAAGAAGGAGTAAGTGGAAGTTTATTATTAACAAATATTAACCCACTAGGAGAAAGCCAAGGAAATGATTTAATATTCTCAAAAGCAACTGGGTTAGAAGGATTAAAAATAGAATTTAATAAAACAAAAACAGAAATAGGAAAATACTCTGTAGAATTAGATTATGATTTAAGTAATAATACAAAAACAATTAAAGCAATTGTTGGAGAAAAAGAAATAATCAAAGAAACTCCAAGAGCAGTTGATAATGTATTCTTAAAAACAGGATTTAATTTCCTTCCATCAACAAAACAAAATGCTTTACTAGGTACTACAAAAGGAACAATACTAGAAACAATGGATGGGGCAAGTAGAGGAGTAATATTCAAGAGACTACCTGTAAGGTTAAACATTACATTAAATGGAACAGAAAAAGAGTTGAGTTATAATCCAGTTGCGGATTTTTATAAACTACCAGAATTAATAAAATGGTACAATTCAAATGGAGTGGAAATTGGAAATGACAAATATATAGGTGGAAGATACACAATTAGCGTGAAGCCAACCGGAACACCACAAACAATCAAAGGAATATACTACTACCCACAAGGAGGAGAACTAGGGATATATGCTGGAATAACTGGGGGAATAGTGAATGCAAAAGAAGTTGGAATAACTAACACTACTTTACCAACACAAACAATCCCTGGCGCTGGACAAAACGGAATAGCAATACAATCAATCACAGTAAGTGAAGAAGCAGAAAAACTAACTGTTACAAAAGCACTAGAGTTACTAAAATCAGGCAAAGCATGTATACAAACAAACTCAATAGTGTGGAATGAAAAAATGTTAATGGAAGCAAATTAGAAAAATTTATGAATAATTTTCTTCCAAAAAACTTTTGTTTTTGAAAAAATAAGAGTTTAATGAAATAGGTTTTTTTAATGGATGAAAAAGCGTTAAGCATGACAATATTTACTTTACTAGGATTACTCGCAGCGTTCACTTACTCCTTTTTTGATCCGACACTTATTCTATTAGGAAGCGAAATAAAATTACCGATAATTATATTCACAATCCTTAATTTTTTCTTTGGGACAATATTCTTTGGATACTTAGCATTCCTTCCAGCGATACTAATGGGATTAAATTTAGGTGCACAAAAAAATGCAGCAATATTCCTCTACATTATTCCAATAGTAATATCTACCTACGCAGGAACAAAATTAGGGTTTGGAATTGAAAAAGATTTTTGGAAAAAAGACAATTATTTACCAACAATAAAAAAAATCTTTGGAATACTATTCATAGCAATAATAATCGCAATAATAATAGAACTAGCACTCCCACACCTAATTCAATTCTGGCCAAAAGGAACAGGAGAACTAGGATTAGAACAAGGAGAAACAATAATTGATTTAATTCAAGGATTAGAAAAATACAAACGATGAAAGGGAGGAAAAAAGTTTTCTAAAATTACAAAATAAAAGAATTTTTTTATAAGAGAAAGGTATTTATATAAAGTTAACATAATTTTTATTGAATTAATTATTTAAAGTGAATAGAAAATTATTTTTATAAGGGATCAAAAAAATGGCTATTGGGGAAAAATTAAGGGATATTTACTATACTGGCGAAGAAAAGTGGTATGACTTTTGGGACAAAGTAGATTCCAAAATACCTATATACAAAATAATTGATCCAATTGATGGAGTAATACCTAGCTTTGCCCTATTCTTAATTCTAATATTTATTTTGCTATTATTAGTTGCAACTTCAATGATGGGGTTTATTAGTTCAAACCAAGTAGGGATAAGTATACAAGTAATTGATGGTAGTGGAGCTACAATAGAAGGAGCAACTGTGGAAATAAAAGGAATTGATGAAAAATTAATTACTAATGAGTATGGATTAACAAAAGAAATTCAACTAAACCTAGGGCAATACAACATAACTGCTACTAAAGGAGATAAAACAAAAACAGATTTATTTTTTATTAAAGAAGAAGAATCAATACAAATAACACTCCCTATTGACAGAATGGATTTTTCTTCAAAATCAATAATGTTTTGGACAGAAAGTGGAGAACTTGCTACGGGAGAAATATCTTTAAGTTTCGCTTGTTCATCAGGAATTAGTGAAGGAGTACCAAGTGACCAAACAATATTTGGCGGAACGGTTAACATTGCCCAACCAAGTTCATGTGGAACGCTAACCGTAAGTGTATCTTCTCCAAAATATGTTTCAGAAACATTCACGGTAAGTGGGCCAAGTGGAAGATTTACACTAAAAGAAAAAGAACCAAAAACGCAAGTAAAAGTAGTTGTTAACCTAAAAGAAAACGATAAACTAATAACAGAAACAATAAGTGTACAAGCATATAGTACAGGACAACCCTATAGTCCAATGGAAATAGAACAAGCAATTAATGGACAAGCACAATTTGATTTACTAGAAGGAGATTACATATTCAAAACCGCTTCAGAGAAAGGATACAAAGCTACACAATCACAAAAAGTTTCACTATCAAAAACAAGTGGACAACAAACAATAACACTCAATTTAGAAAAACAATTCCTTGGAAAAGTAAGGGCAGTAATAAGAGAAGGAACAAAACCACTAAGTGAAGTAAGAGTAGCACTAACAAAAGAAAATACTCTTGGGTCACTACAAGAAATATGGGCTTACAATTCTGACTCAAACGGAGTAGTAGAATTTGATGTAACAGAAGAAGGGCCATTTACTTTAGTTGCTACAAAAGAGAATTATTGTGACAAAAGCATCCAAGCAAATATTGGGGATGAAGTTATACTCAATCTAAAAAAATATGATGGTACTTGTGGACACGAACTAAAAGTAAAAGTAATTGATACTGATGGAAAACCAGTTCAATACGCAAAAGTAGTTTTGTTTTCCCAAACAAGTGACGATTTACAAAAACTAAATTATCAAGAAAAAATAACTGATTTTAATGGAGTAACGAGTTGGAACCCAGTAAGAAAAAACAAAGAAGGAGAAAAGTTCAAAGTGCTAGCATTCAAATCAACTTATTCAGGGTGGAGTGAACCAAAAGAACTAAACGCAACAACATCAAACGAAGAATTTATAGTAACACTAGAAATACCAAGTGGAATAGTAAGAGTAATTGCAAAAGACTTGGATGGGGACGCACTCCAATTCGCAGAAGTACAATTATTTGATGAATATGGAGCAGGAGCAGTTAGTGGAAAAAGGATAGTAGAAAACATTGATGGTTCAATCGAAATAAACACTAAAGCAGACAAAATGGTTTACGCGGTAATCAAAAAAGAAGGATACGAATCATACACCACCCTACCAAAACAAGTAATTGGGAACGGAACAATTACTCTAGAAGCAAAACTATCAAGGCCACCAGTAGAAGAACTAGTAGTAAGACCACTAGGATTCTACAAAAATGGGTTAAGAGCACAAAAAGTAGAAGCAAACCAAGAATACGAAGTACTATTTGAAATAACTGCCCCTAAAGAATACGAAGAACTAGGATTCTTTGTGAGAGTAGGAAAAGATTACACTACAAAAACAGAAATGGATAAAATATTTATTAAAAATATTTACGCAGGAGGACAAAAAACAACCCTAATGGGAGGAACCTACAACAAGCCAAGCGGATACACAATAGACGAAAAATACTTGAACTTAGAAGAAAACAAGTGGGCACAAGTAAAATGGAGAGAAGGAGGATTTGTTCCAGGAAAAACTATTGTAGGGGTAAAAGTAAAAATAAGACAAACTGCATTACAAGAAGAAAGAATAGATTTAGGATACAGAGCATGGGGAGTGCTAGGAGGATCATACGAAAGAGATCCATTTGATAATGAACTAGGGACAAGCGAAAACAAAAGCGGAAAACAAGCCCTCTACGCACTAACAAAACCAGATTATATTACAGTAGGAATAGAAACACTTTGTGACGCTACAACAGAAGATAGGAGCTTTTGCATAACCGCAACATACACAGACCCAGAAGGATTCACCCACTCATTCAACGACTCATTTGATGCACAAAACAACACTCCATACAGTGTTTCAATAAACATAATGAACAACTCCCTAATAGGATTTGACAACGCAAAAATAATGATTGATAATATTGAAGAAAATATAATGCTAAATAGCTACACAATGAAAACACCAAGAAACGAAACAAAAAACGCTGAAATAAACAAATACAAAACAGATTGGATAGAAGTAAGTGGGTTCAACAGAGGATTATCAATAGATATAATGGATTTGAAAATAACTCCACAAAAAACAGGATCCGGCTCACTATTACTAAGAATAAGAGAACAAAACGAACTAGTGTTTGAAAAAACATTCACTATAAATATTAGCTCTGATAAAAAAATGAATGTAACTTATTTGAATGATGGAGAATTCAAAAACGAAATGCCAAAAATAATTTCAGGAAAATTCCAAACCCTAACAATAAAAGCAAGAAACTCTGCAAACAACCTAGAAATAGCGGACGCAGTAGTAAAATTATTTGACAGATTTGGGACAAAAATATTCACCACCACAACAAACGCGCTAGGAGTAGCAATAATAGAAATACCCTCATCCTTCCCTGGAGAAAAACTCACTATAAAAGTAGAAAAAGCAGAATACGAAACATTCATCAAAGAATTTGAAATAGAAAAAGATGTAGTTACAATAAGCCCAACAGAACTAAACTTCACAGTAAATCCACAAACAAACAAAAGCGATACAAAAACAGTAACAATAACTAACAAAACA